>JAURHS010000094.1 GCA_030833205.1 Prosthecobacter sp. | reverse complement strand
GCAGCCAGCGGCTCAGTGGCGTCCAGAGAACCGAATCGAGCTGGTCGAAGCAGGATGCCTGTTCAGCCAGGTCGCTTGAGGAGAGGAGTTGTTGAATCAGATCTCGTTTTGATCGGGAATGGCCGATGAGAACTCTGATCGCAATCCAGGCGGCGAGGCCTGCGCTGCCTCGGTAGTAGAAACTGCCTCCGCGGCCCGATGGCGAGAACATGGCAGCGGCCTGATCCCACCAATTGGCGGCAATGGCACTCAAGCCACCCCTGTGCTGCCGGTAGATCCTTGCGTACTCTGCATGATGGCCGTCTCCGAAGAAGGCGAACAAATCCCTGCTCGCGCCCGATTTGAGCATCTGCATCTTGAGTTCAAGCAGTGCATTTTGTCGAAAGTTCAGGTCAACACTGTGGACTTCGGCGGGTTCGTCGAGCAGGTAATCCAAGGCGTTGCAGCCGCCTCCGGTAATCATGACCACTCGGCTGGAGCGGTCGAGGCGTAGGAGTTCGCGGTCGATGCGGGGGTCCTCCCAGCTACAATTGTAGACAAGGTGGTTGCCGTGTACCCAGCCGAAAAACCGATCTTGAACACGGCGTTGGAGTGGAGGTGCGAGCAGCGCCATTGTGCAATCACTCCGATGTCGCGGCGCAATCCAATGAAAATCAGTAGCTTTTTTGTCACGGCAGGCCTGTGACAGAGTCGTCACTCAAAAGCTCTGTGTGAATCGAAGGGCGGGGCGTATTTGCAGTACCTGTCATGAGCAAAATTCTAGTGGTCGATGACGAGCCGGACATCTGCGAGCTGATCGCGATGAACCTGCGGCGGGAGGGACACGAGTGCATCACCTGCGGGAATGGCGTGGCGGTGATCGGATTGGCTCAGCAGCAGGGGCCGGATCTGATCATTCTTGACCTGATGCTGCCGGGGCAGGACGGTTTCACCGCCTTGAAGCGGTTGCGGGCGGACAATCGCACGATGCACATCCCCGTCATCATCCTCACCGCTCGCACCCAGACGACCGACCGCATCGGTGGATTTGAACTTGGTGCCGACGACTACATCACCAAGCCCTTTTCTCCCCGCGAGTTGTCCCTGCGTGTCAATGCCGTGCTGCGGCGAACCAAGCGGGTGGAGAGCGTGTCCGAACTTCGAGCTGGGCCGTTTCGCCTGGATCGCAAGAACATGAAGCTCTATCTTGATGAGGTGTTGGTGGATTTGACCACCACGGAGTTCAAGCTGCTGGCCATGCTGATGGAGAACCGCAGCTCTGCCTACAGCCGTTCGGAGTTGTTGCGCGAGGTCTGGGGCTACAGCGGTGAGGTGGCCACGAGAACCTTGGATACGCATGTCAAGAGACTGCGCGAAAAACTCGGTGCCTCAGGGCGTCATGTCGTCACGGTGCGGGGCACTGGTTACCAGTTTTGTGACGAGGTTTCTCAGGCATGAGCAGTAGGTTTTGGGCTGGATTGGTGGGCGAGGTGAGGCGACTGGTTTCCCCACTTCGTGTCCTGGGGCAGGAAGCAGGGCAGGCATCGGACAGCGAGGCTTGCGCTTGCCCACAAGGCCTCCCGGCTTCAAGTGCTGGTGCTCAAGGTGGGGTCACCTTGCCGCAATCCTCCGCCATTCTCATTGAGGCGGCGCGTGCGCTGCGCACGCCATTGACCCTGATCTCCGGCTACATCGAATGGATGCGCTCAGGGCAGTTGGAGGACCGGGAATCGGTTGTCCATGGTCTGGCCATCATGGAGCGTCACAGCCGTCGGATGGTGGGTCTTCTCAATGATCTCGAAGATCTTGGCAAGTTGCTCAGTGGGGCACAGTCGCTGCACCTTGAGGCCCTGGACCTTCGCCACTGTCTGGGCGACAGCCTTGAAGGCCTGGAGCAGTTTTTTCGCGAGGCGGGCTTGGAGGTGCAGGTGCACTGGGATGCTGACTTGCAGCCACTGGTGCGCGGAGATCGGGTGTGTTGGAATCTCATTTTCGTTCATTTGCTGGGTCTGTTGAGTGAGGGGGCGCAGGGTTCATCCCGCAGGCTCCTGGTGGCTGGACATCAAAGGGATGACCGGCTGTTGCTGGAGTTGAGTGCCGACGCAGGTGGCTGCTGTCCCACAGCAACCAAGGCGCCGCAGCTTGAAGCGTTGAAGACTGACCCCAGACAGTCCCTGAGTCTGCAGCTCATCGGGCTGGCTCTGCAGTTGCAGGGCGGGAGGTTGGAGCATTGTCAGTCTCAGCAAGGCGAGTTGTGTCTGAGGCTGTCAGTGGCGGCAAGGCAACCTGCCGAAGGTTGAGGATGTCATCCTTCGGCAAAGCTGGCGGCGCAAGACCGGGGCGCTTGCGGCGTAGCTCTGGGATGAAGAGATCTCGTCCTTGGGTCGTTGCCGCCGCTTTGGCTGCGGCCTTGTTGGCTTCAACCTCGATGCTTGCTGCTGCCTTGACCTGTGAGTGGGTTGCCGCGGGCGGCGGGGCATCGCATGACAAGACGCGTGCGGTGGCCACCGATGCGCAGGGCCATGTGTTCCTGGCTTCGGAGTGTGTTGGCGATGCGCGCTTTGGCGACCAGCTCTGGCGCAGTGCCGGGGGCATGGACATGTGCCTGATCAAGGTTGGCGCCGAGGGCAAGCCGCTTTGGGTGGCTGGTTTGGGAGGCAGCAAAACGGACCGCGCCTATGGCGTGATTTGTGACGCCCATGGCAATGCCTATGTGACGGGGCACTTTGAGAGTGGCGATCTGATGGTTCATGGCAAGCCGCTGGCCAATGCCGGCAGTTATGATGCCTTCACCGCGAAGTTCTCTGCGGCGGGCGATGTGCTCTGGGTGCGCAGCAAGGGCGGGGCGGATTACGACTACGGCCACGGCATTGCCATTGACAGCAAGGGTGCAGTGGTGGTGACCGGAGCCATCGGCCGTAAAATCTTCTGCACCAAGTACGATGCCGAAGGCAATGAAGTCTGGCATCGCAGCGGAGAGGGTGCGCTTTCCGGCAGTGGCCATGGCATTGCCGTGGATGGTCGCGATGAGATTGTGATTGGGGGCAACAGCAGCGGATCGGGAAGTTGGGGCAAGCTCGGCATTGCCAGCAAGACGACGGCGGCACTGGCCCTCAAGCTCAACCCGCAGGGCGAGGCGCTTTGGGTCAGCCTGATCGAAGGCAGCCCCAGCGCGTTGTATCATGAGATCACCTGCGATGCGCTGGGTCGGGTTTGGGGAGCAGGCATGTTCAAGGGCAGGCTTTCGGTGGCCGGACAAACCTTCTCCAGCAGTGGCGAGAAGGACAATGACGGGTTGATGGTTCACCTCGATGCGAAGGGGCAGGTGCAGTGGGCGCGTCACCTCAAGGGCGTTGGGACGGATTACTGCCTGGGCGTGGCCACGGATGGCAGTGGCAGGTCCTACTTTTGTGGGGACTTCAATCAGGCCACCAGCCTGGCTGGGCACTCGCTGACTCCGCGCGGCAGTGGCGATATCTTCGTGGCGGGTTTCGATGAAAGGGGCGGACTGAGTTGGGTGGAGCAGGCCGGGGGCAAACTCAATGACAGCGCCTACCCGCTGATTTATGCAGCCTCGGGACATTTGATCTGCGCCGGTTCCTTTGGTGCGCCTGCCAGCTTTGGCAAGGTCGAGGTGACTGGGGGTGGCAAGAGTGATTTGTATGCTGCCAAGTGGCGGTTGCCGCGCCCTTAAGCTCGAGGGCCTTGCCGGCTCGCCTGCTTTGGGCTTGCCAGCATGGGTGCAGTTGGGCATCCTGCCGGCATGAAGGCCCTGCTTGCACTGGCGTTGTCTTTGGCCACCTCCATTCTGGCTCAATCGCCCAGTGGCACGGCCACCACGGCCAAGCCCAATGCCTTTGGCGAGCAGCGCACGGTGATACGCGATGCGCAGGGTCGCGTCACTGGCACGGCCACCACGGCCAAGCCCAATGCCTTTGGCGAGCAGCGCACGGTGATACGCGATGCGCAGGGCCGCGTGACCGGCGAGGCGGTCAGCACCAAGCCCAATGCCTTTGGGGAGACGCGGACCAGCTTCAAGGATGATCGCGGCCGACTCTCTGGCAGTGCCACCACCAGTAAACCCAATGCCTTTGGGGAGACTCGCACCCGTTTTCTTGATGCGCAGGGCCGCAGCAGCGGTGCCGTGGTGACTCCCAAGCCCAATGCCTTTGGCGAGCAGCGCAGCAGCCTGCAGGGCAGGGTTCCCCCCGCGGGCATCATTCGTCGGTAAGCTGGGGTAGTCTCCATCGGCACTTGCCATGGCTAAGGCCCATGGCCACCCTGCTGCCCAAACCCTCGTTGTCACATGAGCGAACCCCTGGTGTATTTGAATGGCAGCTTTCTGCCGGCGGCGCAGGCCAAGCTCAACATCTATGATCTGGGCATCGTGCTGGGTGCCACGCTCACGGAGATGACGCGCAGCTTTTGCCATCGTCCCTATCGGGCTCAGGAACATGTGCAGCGCCTGTACCGTTCACTGAAGTTTGCAGGGATTCAGCCGCCGATCTCAGCACAGGAGATGCTGGAGCATACGCTCAACTTGGTGCAGGCCAATACCGCACTTCTCAGGCCGCATGAGGACTTGGGCATTGTGCACTTTGTCACCCCGGGAGAGAATGCCCTTTACGCGGGCAGTGCCGGGGCGGCGGGGGCCCTGTCGCCCACGGTTTGCATTCACAGTTTTCCGCTGCGCTTTGAGCTGTGGAGACATCTCTTCACCGAGGGCGCCCATGTCGTGACGCCGAGCATCAGGCACATTCCCCCGCAGTGCCTTGAGCCCAAGATGAAGAACCGCAGTCGTCTGCATTGGTGGCTGGCCGATCGCCAAAGCCAGCAGGTGGATCCGCGGGCCATCTCCCTGTTGCTGGATCTTGAGGGCAATGTGACGGAGTGCGCGGGCAGCAATTTTGTCATCGTGCGCGGCAACCGAATCACCTCGCCCAGCAGGCGCAATATTCTCTGGGGCGAGAGCCTGGAGACGGTTCGGTTGTTGGCTGCTGAGATTGGCATGGAGTTTGAGGAGCGGGATTTCCAACCCTACGATGTGGTCAATGCTGATGAGGCCTGGTTGACCACCACGCCCTATTGCCTTGCGCCCTGCACGCGGATCAACGGCGTTGCCATTGGCGATGGACGCCCTGGTCCACGCCATGCCGCCATGCTCAAGGCTTGGAGCGCCTTGGTGGGCATGGACATTGAGGCGCAGATCCTGGCTTGAGTTCAAGAGCGGCGCCTGAGTCTTGTTGGCGTTGCAGTCGTGCTGGTGCAGCCTTGATTTCAAAAGGCCGCATCGCCCTGCAAGGCCAGGGCTTGGGCGGGCGTTGCCATGGGCACATGAAGTCTGCGTTCGCCTGTCTGGCCTTGTTGTCGCTGTCAACGGCCTCTGCCCTGGAGGGGGAGATCTCTGCGGCGGCCTATCCGAGTTTGCAGGAGGCTGTGGCTGCCAATGCCGGGCGCATGATCTTTGTGCCGGCAGGCGATCACCTCATCCATGGCAAGATTCGTCTGCGCGGGGATCGCTGCGGGCTCTATGGGCCTGGGCGAATCCTCTCCGACAATCCGCAACAGTGCATCATCGAAATCGAGGGGGCAGCCGATGCTGAGATCCGCGGCCTGACACTTGGCCGGGTGCAGGGCCGGCAGGAAAGCACGCAGGAGGGTTTGCTGGCCCTGGGCTGTGATTCGTTGGTGATTGAGGGTCTGCGGGTGGAGAACAACCGCAGTCCGGCCGCATCCATTGCCCTGCGCGACTGCAAGGCCACGCGCATCAGCCACTGCCGCATCCGCAATTACATGCGCGTGACGGTTGACGATCGCAGCGCCAGCCCCAACTACGGCTACGCCTTTGCCTGCACAGATGGCACCGGCATCAGTGTGCGCAGCAGCTCGGGCACATGGATTGAGGGCTGCCACATCGTTGAGCAGACCTTGCTGCCCACGCCAGAGATCAAGGCCGCACACAGGCTGGGGCACTTCGTGAAAAAGAATGCCAAACGCGGCTTGCTCATCAGTGAAAAAACCTGGCAGGAGGGCTACACCAACAACTGGCAGCAGGGCAGTGGCATTCTGGTGACCTCGCCCGAGCAGACTCGGCAAACCCGCATTCTCAACAACCACATCGAAAACGCCGCGCAGGGCATTGACCTGCACTGCGACGAGGTCCTGGTCAGTGGCAATCTGGTGATCAACTCCTTCATGGGCATGAAGGCCATGCACGGCAGCCGCAATGTGCAGATCTGCAACAACCAATTCATTCGCAACAGCCTTTGGTCAATTGGCCTGATGCCTGGAGCGGCCGCGCATCCCGCCGCGCAAGGCAAGGCGGCCAATGCCGATGGCGGCTCACTGATTGCCAACAATCTCATCGTGGATTTTGGGCGCGGTGATGCCGCATGGATCTGGGGCGTGGAGAACTCGCCCTTCAAATTCGACAACGGGCAGGAAGCCGATGATCCGCCCCTGCGCGATGTGCTGATCATCGGCAACCAGGTGACCCAGCAGGCCGAAGCCAGATACAAGTACGCGGTCATTTTGGCCGGTGGGCCCACTGGCCCACAGGACCTGGAGTTTGTGGGCAACCGCCTGCCGCCGGGCAGTCTTGGGGTCAGCAATCGCCCGCTGCCGCAGGGCAAGGCCACAGAGCCCTGATTTGCAGTCTTTTAGAACGCTGGTTTGGGGGCCGTTTTGGCTTGACTTTTCTGGCGCCTTTTTTGTCAGGAATCAGCAGCGGCGGCGTGTTACTCTACCGCGCTTTTGCTGTGCCTGCCTGCCTTCCTCATTGCCCTTCGCCGCTGCGTCTGCCGGCCCTGATTGTTCTGGGGCTGCCGCTGGCGCTCGAGCCTGCCTTGGCGGTGGATTTTGTGCGCGAGGTGCAGCCTTTGTTTGAGCGGCATTGTGTGGCCTGTCATGGGGCTGAAAAACAAAAAGGTGGCCTGCGCCTGGATGTGAAGGCCGCGGCCTTGAAGGGCGGCGACCACGAGGGGCCGGACATTGTGGCAGGCAAACCCGATCAAAGCCCATTGCTGCAGCGCCTTGCCACGACTGACCCCGAGCGCAGAATGCCGCCCAAGGGGGAGCGCTTGAACCCAAGCCAGCAGGCCATGCTGCGCGATTGGATTGCGCAGGGCGCACCTTGGCCCGAGGGCGTGGACAAGGCCAAACTTGCGGATCGGCGCGACCATTGGAGCTTCAAGCCGCTGGCCCGGGTTCAACCGCCCACCGACGGCAGCGCCCTTGGGCCTTCGCGCCCAGCCGCGCTCGATGCCTTGGTGGAGCAGGAGCTCAAGGCCCGTGGTCTGGAGCGCAGCCCTCCCGCCGATGCGGCGACCTGGTTGCGGCGCGTGACCTTGGACCTGACCGGTTTGCTGCCGGATGCCGCGCAGGTCGAAGCCTTTGTCGCCAAGCCGGACAAGGCAGCGGTGGTGGAGCGCCTGTTGGCCTCGCCGCGCTACGGTGAGCGTTGGGCGCAGCATTGGCTGGATGTCGTGCGCTATGCGGACACCCATGGCTTTGAGGTCAACACCGAACGCCCCCATGCCTGGCCCTACCGCGACTGGGTGATCCGCGCCATCAACGCCGACCTGCCCTACGATCAGTTCATCCGTCAGCAATTGGCCGGTGACGCCCTGGGTGCCGATGAGGCCACGGGATTTTTGGTGACTGCCTCCGTGCTGTTGCCTGGCCAGATCGGCAAGGACGCGCCTTCAATCCGTTTGGCCAGGCAGGACAGCCTCGATGAGATGGTGATCAACATCGGCCAGACCTTCATGGGCCTGAGCCTGGGCTGCGCGCGTTGCCATGATCACAAGTTTGATCCCATCACCGCGCGCGACTACTACAGCATGCAGGCCTTTGTGGCCGGCGTGGAATACGCCGACCGGGAAATGCGCACCCCGCAGGCCCTCGCGGCGCGTGCGGCGGCAGCCAAGGCCCGTCAACGCGAGCAGGAAATCGCTGCCAGGCTGGCGGAGTTGTCGCCACTGGCTCAGCCGGGAAAGCCCGTTGCGGTCAAGCGTCCCGGCCTGCGTGCAGGCCTCAATGTGGACCGGGTGCAGCCGCGCCTGACCCAGCGCCTGCGCTTCACCATCCTGCGCACGAACAGTCTTGAGCCCTGCATTGATGAGTTGGAGGTCTTCAACCGCGAAGGACGCAATGTGGCGCTGGCCTCCGCCGGCGCGAAGCTGCGCACCAGCGGGGATCGCATCTCGCGCCATCGTCATGAGCCCGGCTACCTTCACGATGGGCGCTATGGCAACGAGAGCAGTTGGATGTCCTCGCAGCGCGGCACAGGCTGGGTGGAGTTGGAATTCGCCAAGCCCGAGCAGATTCTGCGCGTGCACTGGAGCCGCGACCGCTTGGGCAAGTTGGAGGATCGTTTGGCCCTGAGCTACCGCATCGAGGTGCAGGGAGCCAAGGGCTGGGAGTTGGTTGCTGATCACAGCGATCGCCGCGAGGTGATCGCCGGCGAGGGGCCTGGGCCAGAGTTTGTCAGTGAGGGCCTTGAGCCCGCACAGGCCAAGGCCATGCGGCAATTGCTCAACGAGCGCGGCAGCTTGGCGGCCACGATGCGCGCCGCCGAGCAGGGCATGCTGGCCTTTGCCGGCAGTTTCAGGCAGCCCGATGTCATCGCCGTGCTGGCACGCGGCGACCCGGAGCAACCCCGTGAAACCGTGGGACCCGCGGTGCCTGCCGCCTTTGGTGACCTGCAACTGCCGTCGAAGGCCGCAGAGCGGGAGCGGCGGCTGGCCTTGGGGCAATGGTTGGCCCGGGCGGATCATCCGCTGACGGCAAGGGTGATGGTCAATCGTCTCTGGCAAGGGCACTTCGGCCTGGGCCTGGTGGGCACCCCCAGTGATTTTGGTCACATGGGCCTGCCGCCCTCGCATCCCGCGCTCTTGGATTGGTTGGCCGCCGAGTTCATCCGCAGTGGCTGGAGTCTCAAACACATGCACCGCCTGATGCTGCTCAGTGAGACCTATGGCCAGCGCGGCATGGGCTTGCTGGAGAGCGAGGCCGCGCGCCGTGCCGCTGCCCAGGATGGCGAGGGCAAGTGGCTTTGGCGTTATGGTTCGCGGCGCCTGGAGGCAGAGGCCATTCGGGATTGCATGTTGCAGGTGGCCGGTGTGCTCAACCTGCAGATGCATGGGCGCGGCTTTGACTTGTTCGACAAGCGCGGCGGCCTCAGTGGCTTCGCGCCGGTGGAACAGATCACGGCCGTCAACTCAAGGCGCATGATCTATGCCCACAAGGTGCGGCGCGAGCCCGAGGCCGTGTTTGGCGCCTTTGATTGCCCTGACGCAGGTCAAAGTGCCTCACTGCGTCGCAGCAGCACCACGCCGATTCAGGCACTGAATTTATTCAACAGCCCCTTCACCCTTCAGCTCAGTTTGGCCTTTGCCAAGCGGGTGCAAAGCGAGGTGGGCGCTGATCCCAGGGCGCAAATCCGCCGCGCCTATGCCCTGGCCCTGACTCGGACGCCCTCGTCGGCAGAGCTGGAGGAGGCCCTGCCGCTGGTGCGCGAGCACGGGCTGGCGCCGCTTTGCCGCGCCCTCTACAACAGCAACGAGTTTTTGTTTTTGCCATGATGCCTGCGCCACATGCCCTCTCCGCCCATGGCCGCGCCCTGCTGGATCGGCGGCGTTTTTTGCAGGACAGCGGCAGCGCGCTTGGGGCCATGGCCCTCACGCATCTGCTGGGGCGCGATGGGCTTCTGGCCTCTGCGCCCTCGGCGGTGCAGATTGACCCGGCAGCGCCCTTTGCGCCCCGTCGCCCGCACTTCCCGGCCAAGGCCAAGCAGGTGATCGTCATCTTCTGCGCCGGTGCGGTCAGCCAGCTCGAGACCTGGGATTACAAACCCGATCTCATCAAGTGGGATGACAAGCCTCTGCCTGGCGGACCTGCGGTGACCTTTCAGGGACCGGCGGGCAATTTGGCGCGGCCGCAATACGCCTTCCGTCAACGCGGGCAGAGCGGCAAGTGGGTCAGCGACATGATTCCGCATCTCGCGCAGCTTTGCGATGAGATGGCCTTCGTGCATTCCCTCACCAGCAAGTCCAACACTCATGGGCCGGCGGAGAACTTTCTCTCCACCGGCTTTGTGCTCGATGGCTTTCCCTCTCTGGGTTCCTGGGTGACTTACGCGCTTGGCAGCGAGAGTCAGGAACTGCCCTCCTTTGTGGCCATCCCCGACCCGCGCGGTGTGCCGCAAAACGGCGCCAACAACTGGGGCCCAGGCTTCCTGCCCGCAGCCTTTCAAGGCACCACGATGAGCTCCAAGATGCCGGTGCGCCACCTGCAGGCGAAGGGGGTGTCAGGCCATGAGGATCGCGCTGCCCGTCATTTGCTGGAGCGCCTCAACGCCAGGCATCTGGAGATGAACCCCGGCGACAGCAGGTTGGCGGCACGCATTGCCAGTTATGAGCTGGCGGCGCGCATGCAATTGAGCGTGCCGGAAATCCATGACCTGAAAAGCGAGCCCGCGCATGTGCTCAAAAGCTACGGCGCCGATGATGGGCAACACCCGGACAAGGCGGCCTTTGCCAAGAACTGCATTTTGGCACGCCGACTCATTGAGCGCGGCGTGCGCTTTGTGCAGCTCTTCAACGGGGCCTATGCCAGCGGCGGCGCACTCAACTGGGATGGCCACACCAAGCTCAAGGAGCAGTATGATGTGCATGCCAACATCATGGACCAACCCACGGCAGCCCTGCTGCGCGATCTCAAGCAGCGCGGCCTGCTCGAGGACACCTTGGTGGTCTGGTGCACGGAGTTTGGGCGCATGCCCTTTTTCCAAAAAGGCAGCCGTGGTCGCGATCACAACCCCGATGGCTTCACCTGCTGGTTGGCCGGCGCAGGGGTGAAGGCCGGCGTGAGCCATGGCGTCACCGATGAACTGGGCCGCAAGGCCATTGCCGACATTCATCCGCTCTACCACTTCAATGCCACCATCCTGCATCTGCTGGGGTTGGACTTTGAGCGCCTGAGCTTTGAGCACAACGGCGTGGAACGCCGCCTGACCAATGTGGAGGGCAAGTTGATTCCAGCCCTGCTGGCCTAGGACACCAGCGTCCTTGGCCCCGGTCTTGGCCCGCGGATCAGGGCTGGTATTGGCAGGCCCACTGGTGGCCGGCAAGCCAGGCGTCCTCGACCCGGCTTTGGCGCAGGGCATCGCCGGCAAAGTGCAGTCCAGCGGGCAGGGCAGGGGCATCGGACATGGATTGTCCTACCCTGGCGAGTCTCCAGCGATGACCCAGACTGTGGGCCAGAGCCTCGGGCGGCAGTTGCCAGCGCTGCTCGACCAGCGGACGCAGCAAGTCTGCGATGGCCTCGGGCCCAAGCTCAAGGTGGCGCTGGCTCAGGCTGGTGCCGGCATGGGCGACGATGGCGGTGAACTCGCCTTGAATGCGCCCGGGTTTGTGGTTCTCGCAGGCGCTCCAGGCCAGGTCCATCCCCGGTTGATGAAAGCCGTGGGTGTCAGCACTGCGCCCAAGCGCAAGGCCGCGGTAGAGAAAAAGCGCGGCCAGGCAGGGCAGGTAGCTTGCTGCCGCAGCCCCAGCTTGAAGACCAAACAGGCGCTGGGTCTGTGGCCAGGGCGCGGTGCTGAGCACGGCGTCAAAGCGCTCCAGCAGCGGCAGGGCTGAGCTCAACTCCTGAGCGGTGTGCACCTGGACGCCCGCGGCCAGATCGCGAGCCAGGCGGCTCATGCCCTCGCGGTGGAACCAACGCTGGCGGCCCTGCAGGGCGTTGCCATGCGCATCGCGCAGGGGCATGGTGATGGGCAGCAGACGATCGCCACAGGCCTGGGCCAAGGCCTCGATGAAGCGCGGATCGCGCTGGGTGAAATCCTGCGCGCCATGGTCCATGGTCTGCTCCTGCCAGCGCTTGGTGGCGCAGCGCCCGCCCAGTCCGCGCGACTTCTCAAAGATTTCCACATGGGCCCCGCGTTGTTGCAGCTGACTGGCTGCTGCGATGCCGGCCATGCCAGCGCCAATGATGGCCACAGAGTGGGAGGTCAGGTCCTTCATGAGAGGGGAAAAAGAAGCAGGAGGCCGCGGCTGCTCCAGGCCAGGGTGCGCCACCAATTGCCCAGGGCCAAGGCGCGCAGGGTCACCGCATCAGGGCCCTGCAACTCCAGGCGGCGATGCTGCGGCACCTGCAACAAAGCCGTGGAAAGCCAGACCAGCCCGAGGGGCAGCAGGCTGTAGAGCAGGGCAGGGTTGCCTTCATGCCGAAGCAACAGGGCGAGGGCCGTCCCAAGCTCCACCAGCATCAGGGGCCCAGCCACCCAGCCCATGGCCTGAGTGTAGCGCTGATGATACTGGGCAAAGCGCGCTGGCTGCACCTCGACCATCAGGGGGTAGATGGCCAACTGCACGGTCCACACCAAGCCGATCAGGGCAAAGGTGGCGGCAAAATGACAGAGGCCAAGCAGGTTCACTTCAAGCCTACGCCTGAGCTGCGGCCAGGGATGTTGCCGGGTCAGCACGGCCCCATGCCCAACACCGAAGTGGGGGTGTGATGGTCTTGGTTTTGCAAGACAGCGCATGGCAGCAGCCTCAAATGGCAGCCGATTTGCGATAAACCCACGCGGAGCAGCGGGGCGCCGGAGGTGGGGCCGCGGCGATGAATAAAATGAAGGCGGGCCTGGGGGTGGCCCTTGACCTACAAGGGTTCCGACACGCTTTGATTCATGAGGACACGATCGGCCTTGGTGGCACTGCGCCGGGGTGTCTATCGCAGCCAAATGACCGCCAGCCGGCTGAAACGCGAAGGTTACGGCACACGCTGGCATGTGGAACCCTTCTTCAGCGGGTTGAAGCGGATGATGGGAAGCACGCTTGCCAGCCGCACCAACATCACCATGACCAACGAAACGGCCTTCAAGGTTCTCGCTTGTGCCATCCAACGTCAGGCACTTCACCCTCCGCTAAAATGGTTTCAACTGAATCATTGCCTTCTCTAAGTTGGCCCCAGCGGCACATGATTCATCGGGTAATGGGGCAACTTGCCATCCTTGGTGAGAATGCCTCGGGCGATGAGGGACGCGCGCACCTCGTCGGCTGACTTGCCTCGACGCGCGGCTTGCTCTCGGCTGCGGCGCGGCGCGGAGCGTCGTTCCAACTCTTCAATCGACACGAAGGGGTAGCCAAGGCGCTCAGGAGATGCGGTCTCCTGTTTCTTGGAGGTTGTCTTCGGTTTCATGGAGGGTGGTGGGCTAGAGGCCCTTGGGGAGAAAGTAACCGATGATGGCCTCGGGATCGCGGACTGCAATCTGGATGTGGGACTTTAGCTTCATCCCTGAGCCCTTGAAAACAGCAGCGCCCTCCTGAAAGACTCCGCGAACCGACTGAAACTTGCAACCCCAGTCGGTTTCCACGATGGGAATGATGGAGTTGAGGACGAAGCAATCGCCCTCGCGGCGCAGCCAGTCGAGGTCACCGTGTCCAGTTTTTTGATTGGAGGGTAGAGCTAGGCCAGGGATGTTGCTGCGGCGTCGGGCCTCATGTCTTGGGGCTTGTGGGTTGGCGGTTGAGTTTGTAGTCTC
>JAURHS010000211.1 GCA_030833205.1 Prosthecobacter sp. | reverse complement strand
AAGGCGACTCATCGGCAGGTCATCACCCGCCGCGTTGGTGATCAGGTGGCAATCCTCCTGATTGCTGCGATCGCCGAGGATCTGTTGTGCGGCGAAGTCCACCTCGGACTTGAAGGCGGCATTGGAGGTGGTTTCAGGGTTTGCCATGTCCGGTCAGGTGGGAGAATTTCCATACGCAGCTGTGGCGGTAAGTCTCGCCGGGGCGCAGCACGCAGCTGGGAAAATGCGGGTGATTGGGGCTGTCGGGGTACTTCTGCGTCTCGAGACAAAACCCATGCCTCGATTGGTAGACATGCCCGGATTTGCCGACCACTGACTTGAGGTGATTGCCGGTATAAAATTGCACGGCTGGATCGGTGGTGAGGACTTCCAAGACTCTGCCGCTTTGTGGCTCGGTGACCCGCGCAGCGAGGCGCAGCCCATTGCCGGGCAGCACGAAGTTGTGATCGTAGCCCCGGCCCTGCTGCAGCGCCTTGAAGGCTTCGTTGATCCGCGCGCCGATGGCCATGGGTTTGCGGAAGTCCAGCGGGGTGCCCTCGACAGAGGCCAACTCTCCGCTGGGGATGAGGTTGTCGTCAGTGGCTGTGTATTGTGACGCGGGCAACTCGAGTTGGTGGCTGAGAATGTCGCCGCTGCCCTCGCCGGCAAGATTGAAGTAGCTGTGGTTGGTGAGGTTGATGATTGTGGGCTTGTCCGTGCTGGACTCGTAGTCAATGCGCAGGGAATCGCCATCCTCAATGCGGTAGCTCACGGTTGTGTCGAGCTTGCCAGGGAAACCTTCCTCGCCGTCGGCGCTTTGGGCGCGCAGTTGCAGTACCTTGCCATCCTCGCTGATCGAGGCCTGCCAGAGTTTTTTGTCAAAACCAACAAGCCCACCGTGAATGTGGTTTTCTCCGGAATTGGCAGTGAGCTGGTGGCTGACCCCGTCGAGAGTGAATCGTCCCTTGGCAATGCGGTTGGCATAGCGACCCGTGATGCAGCCAAAAAACGGGTGTTTTGTCAGGTAGGGCTTGAGGTCGTCAAAGCCCAACACCACATCGGCAAGCCTACCTGTGGCATCGGGAACCTTGAGGCTGACGACAATGCCGCCCCAGTTGGTGATGCGCGCCTCAAGGCCGCGATCGCCCCGTAGGGTAAAAAGCTCGACATCCTGGCCATCGGCGGTCTGGCCCCAGGGTTGAGAGGTGATGCTGGCTTGGGCGGTGGACATGAGCAGAACTAGGGCAGGCAGGAGGGCGTTGAGCTTCATGGCGATGGCAGGGTTTGGCAACAGCGGATCGCCCGGCTTCAGGAGCTGGCTTCGGCGAGGCCGCGACTGGTCAATTCATGGAGTGTCCAGCGGTACTCGCGCAGCAATTGATCCACCACATCGCCACTGCGCATCGCAGGCGGCAGAACCTCCCAAGTGTAGGTTTCCATCTCCAGGTGTTGGCAGGCCTGGGGCTGTCGGGCCAGCCAGTCCATCGCACCAAGAAGGTGATCCTGCGTGTTGCCAAAACCCTCCATTGGCGGGGCGTGCAGTGGGATGTGGAAGTGCACCCGCCACTCCTGGCCCAGTGAGGGCTGCGGGCGCTGTTCTGCCTGCACCAACGCATCGGGCAGATCCTTGAAGCGGCGCAAGGGTTGCTGATTTCCCCACGAGGCCACCACCTGATGAAAATACACCGGCTCATCAAAGGCCCTGAGCCTTGCAATCATGGCCTCGGTGGGCGGCAGGCTCAGGGCGTTGCTGAAGTGCAGTTTGCTGATGCGGATGCCGGCCTGGGTCAGGCGGTCAAGGGCCTGGGCCGCGTCCTCGTATTGCAGGGCAAGATGGCAGGTGTCGTAATTGACGCCAATGAAGCGCAGACCACCAAAATCCGAGGGATTGCGGTCGAGATAGTGGGCAAAGAACTTCAGGGTCTCGCCGCTGGTTTCGAACAGGCCAAGTGGCTCGGGTTCGAAGCCCAGATGCAGATCGCGTCCACTTTGCAGGGCGCGTTTTTCGATGTGTTCGCGGCAGGCGCGGACATTGGCGAAGATGGCCTCGAGTTGCTCTGCGCCCAGGGCAAAGGTTTTGTGGGATCCAGGAAGGGTGCTGACGCTGCCGCTGATTCCCGCTGGCAGCAGCTGAGCCAGCAGATCGAAGAGCAGGTTGGTGTACTCAAGGCGTTGGGGCGAACTCCAGTCCGGCAGAAAGACCTGTTCCTTGACGCGGGTGCCGTGGAAGCTTCCGTAGGGGAAGCCATTGATGGTGAAAATGTAGCAGTTGTTTTGCTCCAACCAGCGCTGAAAGGCCAGCAGGCAGGCAGGTTGCGAGAGTTCGGCGGCCGCTCGCGCGCTGAGGCGCAGACCAATGCCGTAGGGTTGCTGCGGAGCCACCTCGGCCTTGACGCGCAGGGTGTGATCCTTGAGGGCCTGCCAGGTTTCCTCCCAGCTTTCACCGCGGTGAATGTTGGTGCAGTAGCCCAGATGGATGCCGTGGCAAAGATGCATGGAAGGCGGTGGCGAGCGGCTGGGTT
>JAURHS010000099.1 GCA_030833205.1 Prosthecobacter sp. | reverse complement strand
CGCCCCCGCTTTGTTGCCCCTGAGTGACTGGGCGTGCGCCGCGCAGGTACTTCAGGGGATAGGTGATCACCTCGACGGGCAGGCGGTTGACCTGTTCGTCGGTGAGCAGATGGACGCTGCTTCCCTTGTGGTAGACGGTCAGTCCAAAGGAAGTGGCAAGGTCCTCCATGTCTGCTGCGGGGTCTTCCAGTTTCAGATGCCCGGTGACCTGATACTCAGGCCCCACAAGCAGGTTGTTGTGGAAGAACTGCGCGTTGACGCGCCTGGCGAGATACTGGAAGACCTCGTTGATTGGTGCTCCCTGAACCCAATACCCCTCAGAGCCAAGTTCTGGCAGGGCATTCACAGGAAACGGTGCTGCCGTGGGTGCTGCCGTGGGTGCTGCCGTGGGTGCTGCCGTGTTTTGGGCAAGGCATGCGGAGCCGAGGTAGTGACTCAGCAGCAGAAGTAGGGTGAGAGCGATCGGCTTCATCGGGAAGGGGACATGGGACGAACAAGGCCTTGCAGCAGGCCGGTGGCTTGTTTGGGGTCCAGAGGTTGGGGGACAAACCTTGGCAGGATGCGGTGGGGCAGGACGCCTGTCTCACCGCTGGTTTTTTCGCGAAAGCGAATCTCCTGCGGTCCGACTTCAGCGACCTCGGCCTCAAAAACCACTCCCTTGAATCCCAGCACCAGAGTGTCGCCGCGTCCCACCTCATGGCCACCGACGAGGAACTCTGCGCGGCGCAGGTTGATGGCATTGACCTGCAGGGTCTGCAGGGCCTCATTGAGCGTGATTCGCTCCGCCTGACGCTGCAGTCGCGGGGTTTTGGAGTCTAATTTGCGCGGGGCGGGTTCGCGCGGGAACACTGGCAGGGCGAAGGCGTCAAGATTGCGCTGTCGTGCGGCCAGGCGCTTGGCCTTTTGTTCGATCGAGTCCTGGGCGGGTAGGGTGTTGCCGTCCACCTTGGGCAGCCAGGTGGCTTCCTTGCGACCGATGAAAATTTTGCTCAAGTCGCGCGGAGCCAGAGTTTGCGCGCAGAGCGGCAAGCCAATCAGGCAGATCGCGATGACGAGAAGTCGGCTGGTCATGGGGTCTTGTCCTCGCTTTTCCAGCAAAAGTGGGTGATGTCGAAGGCGAGGTGCTCGCCGCCCTCCAGCAGGGCGTTCTCCTTGCGGGTGATCTTCATCTCCTCAAGAATTGCCTGCGGCATCAGGCTCTCGATTTGCAACAAGACCTCCTGCATCGGGCCCATGCCCCCTTCAAAGGTGGTTTTGATGCGGCTGCAGGGGCTGTTGACGCTGCGGCCAATGCTGCCCTTGTCCTGCAGGAAGACCAGTGAGCTTCGCTCCAACTCAATGCGCCGATATTTGGGCAGGGTGTTGTCGAGGATCTGCGAGAAGATCCGCGCTGGATCGCTGCGAAGGATGGCGAGATGGTCTTTGTGAGTGGGCCTCAGCGGGTTGATCTCCGATTCCAGGCTTTTGACGGCAGCCTGTTTTTGCTCGTACAGCGCGTAGGTGGCCTTGCGGCTCTGGATCTGGCGCTCAAGTCGTTTGATCGCAAAGCCCACAAAGCCACAGAGCATCCCATTGAGCACCAATGGCGCAATGATCCCGAAGCGGATGATGGCTGGAGTGTAAAAACTCATGAATGGCGTGTTCAGGACTTGCCGCCCGCGGGTAGGCTCAGTGGATCGTTGTCGGGCAGGCTTTGAGTGATCTGCAATTCGAAGGAGTAAGGGTACAGCTCAGCGGCATTGGGTTGAAAATCGTCGGTGGCTGCGGATTCGCGGTGCTTGGGGTTTTTTCCCAGAACCAGATTGACGCTGAGTTGTCGCCCGGCATCGGCGGCGAAGGATGGCTCCTCCATGATCTTGCTCATGGCATTGAACTGCTGACCCAATTCCCGGCTGCTGTTGAGGCGGCTGAGAAGGTCCAGGGATTCCTGCATGGCAAGGCCGCGGATCTGCCAACTGCGGGTGTAGCCAAGTTTACCGCTGCCCTTGCTGTTGGGGCGCACGGTGTTGCTGCCACAATTCACTGACTCCAAGCGAATGCCACTGCCTTCGGGAAAGAGTCTCAGCAGCATTTCCAGGGTGGACCAGCCATGATTGCGCGGCTGGAAGGCCAGGCGCATTTGCTCGACCTCCTTTTTTTCCTTCTGCAGGGTTTTGAGTTGGCCGTCGAGTTTTTGCGTTTGTGCAGCGTTGAGTTTCCAGAACGGCTGGCTGGAGGCGGTGTAGTAGGTGTAGAATCCGTAGCCCGCGAGGCTCAGCAGACAGGCCAGCAGCAACGCCGTGAGCAGGTTGCCCAGTTGCAGTAGGCGCAGGTCGCGCTGGCTGGGGTAAATCTGGTCAATGCCGGCGGAGTTGAAAAAGTTGCCCCGTTGCATGAGGCTCTCCCAAAGTTCGCCAAAGCTGCGCGATTGCGCCATGGCCTCGCCGGCGACTTGCCGCAACTCCTCGGGGTTGCGATCCTGAGTCAGCCACTCCAGGCGACGCCCCGGCAGATGCTCCAGTGCGCTGCACTGCTCGGTTTCAATGGCCCGCAGTTCGAGAGCCTCCCGCCGCGTGCTGAACACTCGTAAGTCTTCCAACAGAGGTTGAATTTGTGCCTTGGTGCCCGCAACCACGACCCGGGGCGGCTGGCCAGGCCCGGCCAACTCAGCAGCCAGGCTCATGCCAACGGCAATGTCGCCCAGACCAGCGGGGAGCGGGGCGGAGCGGTGGATCAGGCTGCGACAGGATACCAGATTGCCACTGGCATTGATGGCGAAGGCTGCCGTGAATTTTAGGTAGGGCAGCAGCACCAGACAGCCGCCGTCGAGGCAGTGGGGGCTGGCGATGGGAAGGCTGGCGAGGGCTTCGAGGGCGGCGCATTGGACGGCAACGCGCACCGGCATTTTGAGGGCCTCTGCCTGGGAAATGAAGTTGGTCAGCAGAGCCTCGCGGCTGCGCGACAGCGCCACGGCCAGCGCACGCACTTGAGTGCCCTGCGCCCCGCGCAGCGGCAGCAGGCGCCAACTTGTGGCATCTGCTGAGGCATCGCGCTCCATGAGGACCTCAGCGGGATCGTCCACCAGGCTGAAGTGAAGCAGGTCAAAGGCGCTGTCAGGAGAGTCCGCGCCAAGCAACCCATCCCTCAATGCGCTGAGTGCGAATTCATCTCCGACATGCAGAAAAATTCCCAGCGCGCGAGGCGGCTTGGGGAAGTAGTCTCCGCTGCGTAGCGCTTCGAGAAAGTCCGCTGCTCCCTCTCCCGTCGTGAGATTGACCAGTGCAATCTCCGGTCCGGGTTTCCACTGGCCGCTGGGCCTGTGATGAGTGGCGGAAACCAGATCGCGTCCACCATCAAAGAACACATGCCACTGCCACTCCAGTTCATGGGGTTGACGATACCAGTTGCGGTCGGAGCCACGGCTGCCCTTGGAGGCAATTCGACTTGCCTGGCGGTGCAATGCCGCCGGTTCAAGTTCCCTTGGGTCCTGGAGGAGGAGATCAGCCATGAGACAATGAAGGGAGGCCGAAGCCTCCCCTCAGATGGTGAATGGGCTTGATGGCGCGGGTTTACCAACCTTCCGTGTCCGCAGTCGCAAGCACATGGGTGATGGAGGCGTCATCAGGATCGGTGTAACTGCAGTTGCCGTAAGGCGTTCCCACGGCGGGGATGGTGGCGCTCCAGGTGATGGTTCCGCCGGAGGGACAGACCGGGGCAACGGTGCCGATGGGCTTGCCGGTGCCAAAGGCATCCGCCTCACCGAAGGTGGCACCCACCGCGAGGTTGTTGAAGTTGGAGTGGGCGCGAATGGCTTTCTGGATTTGGGAGAGCTGCATCTTGCACTTTGCCTTGTCCGCTCCCTTGCGGTATGAGCCGATTCCAAGGAAAACAATGGAGATCAGGCCCAGCAGCAGCGCGATGACCAAGCTGACCTCAATGAGCGTGAGGCCTTGGCGGTTGAAGCGACCAGAGGAGTGGTGAAGTTTCATAGGGTTAGGAAGATACTCAACACTATCCGATTTTTTGGAAGCTTGGGCAAACCCTAAACCTTTTCTTGATGGAGTAACCTATTCTCCTTCCCGTTGTTTCTCAATCGCTTCAGCGACTTGAGCCTGGCCTGAATCCGCGCGCGCTGCTTGAGGATCACGCGGAATGGCACGAGGTCAACGGTGCTGCTTGTGGCGCTGAAAATAAGCGCCTTGTGCGAGAGTGCGGACCGCGCACCGCAGGCCGACACTGGGGTTGCTGCCCGCAAGCCGACGGGAACCGTGGGCGTCCTCAGTAAATGGTCACCAACTCAGTCCACCACCAGCGCCACTGCTCAGGCCAGTCGGCGGGCATTTTTCCCCGCCAGCTGATTTCGCAGAAGTACTGCCACCACCACCACCAGTCCTCCTGCTCAGTGTCGCCGCCGCCGTCGCCATTGTCGTTGCTCTCGGAGTTAACTCGCATCAGGCCAAGGTGACGGACCCCGCCCGTGGCCGTTGGGCTGCCGACATAGAAGCCGCGAATCTCCGAGCCGACCACCAGGCCCCGGAACGAGGCACGGCTGGTACCGCCATCCGCGAGGCCGAGGGCCGCCGATCCACTCATCAGCCCCGTGCTGTTGTTGAGGGAGGCGCGCAGCTTGAGTTCGTTGGGGGAGGGGAAGGTGAATTTGCCGCGAAGTCCCAAGGTCAATTCAAGGCTCAAAGGCACTCCGAGAGAGGCTCCATTGAGGTCGAGAAAGGTGTTGAACCCCGACTCCTCAGGCTCTGCCAGGCCAAGAGGGATCTCGGATGCGGTCGGTGCGACATAGCGCACGCCATCAAGCGTCAGGCCGTCCGCGCTGAAGCCGTCACTGAAGAGCAGATCGGCAGGGGAGGCTGGCCTCACCCAGCGCAAACCGTCGCCCGTCATGGATTCCCCATCGTTGGAGATCGTTCCGGCAATCATGCCCTTGTTGCCGTAGAGGTATTGCATCATCGCCACATCGCCCGTGGCACCGCAAGGCCCAGCCCATGTCCATGAGGTGCCGTCGGCAAGGCTACCCACCAGGCTCACGGATCCGTTCTTCTGGGTGATCATCACCAGCAGGGAATCTCCGCTGAGGTGCTCGCTGTATGCTTCAGCGCCCGACAGCGAGCCGTGAAAACGCCCAACGCGTTCTTCTGGCAGGGGGTTGCGCGCTCCGTAGGGCGACCTCGAGGCCCAAAATTCGCCAACGAGCTCCGATGAGTCCTCCTCAGGGTTGGCGTTCCCGCTGAGCAGCACGCCGTAGAGCTCGAGGTCGGAGAGATCTTCAAATTCCAAAGTGCTGGCACTGGCCTGCAGTTGCAGGGGCAGGACTCCAGCCTTGGTGAAAATCTGCGCATGGATGCCATCGCCCACCCAATCGCCTACAAAAGGGAAGCGCCCCTGCAGGTTGCGGTACAGGCCGCTGACCTTGCCAAGTTTGTTGACCATCAGGGTCAGACTGCCAGTGGCGATCGAGTCGCCGTCAACGACTGTGGAATCCCAGCGGCCCACGAGGGAGTCGGGCAGTTCATTGACGATCGTGAAGCTGATTGGGGCACTGAGGTTTCCGGCGAGATCTTCCGCGACCACGGTGTAGGTGATCTGCCCGAGGCGTGTTTCCGCCTCGATCGGCAGAGACCAGTTCACGGCGGTGCGACCCCATTCATCGGGGGCGATGGGGACCGTCATTTCTTCCAGCTCAGCCTCCACCCATTCCTCCTCCTCGCCTGGGGCCGTGGGAAGCTTGATGCGCACGGCCACGACGCCGCGGGCATCGCTGCTGCTGCCGCAGAGGCTGCATTGCGGTTCTGCCTGCTCGGTGCTTGTCCTCTCGCGGGCATTGGCAGCCTGCACCGTGGCGGCCTGCGTGCGCACCCGAACCTCCGGTGGCGTGATGTCGAGCGAAGCCGTGAGTTGAACTTGGGTTACGGGGATGACCTCCTCAAAGCCGCCGAACCTGACCTTCGGACTGGAGGTGGTGGCGCTGCCGGCAACAAAGCAGACCGCATCGGCTTCGAGGTCGCCAAAGGTCAATTGAAGGTCTGAGAGGACTCGAATGCTGCTGTCCTGCTCACCAACAAAGGATGGCGCCAAGGCAGGCCCGAAGAGGCCGTGGTCAGAGTCCTCATCGCTGTTGAAGGTCAGACTCAAGGTGAGGGCCGTTTCACTCCAACTCAAGCGCAGGCCATCGCTGCCAACGGGTTCGTTTTGATCGTTCCAGCCCGAAACGGGGATGAAGATCGAGCGCTTGCCAATCGCGTAGGTCGGGTCGTCGCCAAGCTGGAAATCCACGCTGAGGTCGCCAAAGCTCAGCGAGATGCTGGTGTCCGCATCAATCGAGTCGAGCGATTGCCCACTCATGTTGGCAACCAGGCGAAGTTCCGTTCGCGTCAGTGCCGAGGCCTCAGGGAAGGAGAATTGGGGAAAATCCGGATTGCTGCGATTGAGGATTCTCTCGGTTCTCGATTCTGTAAACGACAGGCTCGGAACAAAGTTGCCCACCCGCGACAGAGCATTTGCAGACACTGCGAGGGGAGACAATCCCAACAGACACACCGCGGTGAGCATGGAACGAGCGTACATGGCGCGATCACAACAGATTCGGCATCGAATGGCAATGCCAAAACACCGTCAGCGTTCCTAATTTGAGTTAACTTTGCCATGGGTGTTTTGCGGAACACTCGAAATTTGACGATGGCTTGGCCGCCCAGCCGCGGGAGGAGGCAACGCCAAGGAGGGCTTGCGGCACCAAAGTCTGTCTCAGGGTCTGAGACTCAGATCGGCAAGGTAAATGGCGGTGATTGTTTTCCCCTGAGCGTCCTTCTCGTGGCTCGAGTACCAGGAGACCAGGCCCCGGGTTGGCGAGAGGGCCACAAATCCAGGGTAGGAGTTGTCGCCGCCGCTGGGCAGTTGCGCGAACTCCTCGAGATTGTCGCCGTTGAGCCAACACAGGGAGGTCTTGGGGCCAAGGCCTTCAACCTGGTGACGGCCGCCCACCAGCAGGCGATCGCCCCAAGTTGCCAACAGTGGCCCGCCGATGCTGCGTGGCAGGGGTTGGCGGTTCATCGGTGAGAACTCCGGTGCACGCGAGCGGATGAGGAAGGCGTTTCCGCCGCTGCCATTGCGGCCAATGGCGGTCAGGTTTCCGCTTGCATCCATCAGCAGCGCCGTCTCATCGCCAAGGGACTCGTTGAGGTAGGCGCGATGACGCCACACCAAGCCGTCTTCGCTCTCCAGCAGCAGCGCCTGCACCTTCTCCCCTTCGCCGCGCGAGAGCGCCTCGTAGTGGGGTTTGCGCCGGGTGCAAAGGTAGGCCCGCGAGCCGTGGCTGGTTGCGCGCCAAATGTAGCTGCCAAAGGTGCCTTCAAGCAGGATGGGGTTGCTCCAGCTTGCCCCATCGGCGGAATGCACCGCATAGCCGAGCATGAGGTTCATGTCGCGGTCCTTGCGTTCTTCCCGGCCCTCACCGCTCCACCAGGTGCCGGTGTAAACAAAGAGGCGGTCCTTGAAGATGAGGAAGTGCGGGTCGCGGGTGTCGCGTTGCGGCACGCTGAAGCGAAGCGCCTGCCTCCAGCTTTTTCCCTCGTCCCCGCTGTGCAGAATGATCACCGATGAGCTGTTGAAGACCATGTGGCCATCGGGGCAACTGCGAAAGCAGAGGTAGAGACTTCCCTTGAACTGCACCAGATCGGTGAAGGCATTGTGCTCGCCGTTGTGGAAGGCGCGTCGAATGTTGCTGACTTGAACGGCTGGTGTGGCAGCGTTCGAGTGGAGGTGGGGCAGCATCAGCCAAAGGCTGACAAGCAACAGGAGTTTCATGAGTGATGAGTGGGGGCGAAGGCGCGATGCAGCCCGCGCCGAAGAATGGCTTACCCATCTCAGGGGGCAATCCTTTCGGCGCAGGCCCATTGACCGTGTTCAGAGAGGCGGCAAAGCCTTTTTCAAAGGGGGCTGGGTTCCAGCATGACGCTGCCGCTGAGGCGGGGTGTGTTGGACAGAGTCTGCCGCCGCCCTGGCTCAGGCATCTGTGGCAGGATGAAGAACCCATAGCCCTTCAGCCCGCTGCCATCGTCCACCAGCATGCCTTGGAAGCTGACTTGTCTTGTCAATGCGCGAGGAGGCGTGACGGAGAGATCCATGTCCCTGAGTTTGAATCCACCCCGGAAGCTGCCGCTACTACCGGCACGAAAGGCTGCCACGCGGCCCTTGTCCACACTAAGGCTGACCGCGGAGCCATTGCTGCTGTGGGCGGTGGCGCCCGTGGCGGTGAGCGTCACGCTGCAGTTGGGGTGGTTGGGGTGCAGCGCCCACAAATTGCCCTGATCGAAGCGCAGCCGCGCGTTGTTCTCGCCAGCGAATCCCAAGGGCAGGGCGTCCGCCGCAGGAGTCAGATAGCGACGGCCAACACTTTCCAAATCCATGGGACCAAAGCCCTCGGCATGAAACAGCTCCCCGGCTTTTGCCGCCTTGAACCAGCTCAACTGCGAGTCGGCCAGATCACCACTGGCGTCCGCAAAACTCAGGGTGCCGGAAAGTGAACCCGAACCGCGGTAAAGCGGCGCAAACCACGGCACCTCACCGCCACCGAGCAAGTCACCTCCCAGGGTCAGGCGGCTGCCGTCAGCCAGCAGGAGCACGGCGTTGCAGTTGCCCTGTGGGCCAAGGGTAAGTGCGGCAACGCTGTGCCCCTGGGGCACCCAGGGCTTGTTGACATGAAAGCTGCCGACCTTCAGCGCCATCGTATAATTGCCGATGAGATTCTGACGGACAGCGGACAACGCCGCAGCCTTTGCCGTGAACGGCAAGGAATCGCTCGCATCTGAGAGCGTGGCGTTGAGGCTGGATTGACCGGGATTGAAGGTCAAGTTGAGCAGCAGACTGCTATTGCCTTGCCGCGGCAGGCTGATGCTCACCTGCGGGTTTGTCGCTTCGGTGGGCAGCGGCGAGGTGAATCGCAGCGCTGGGGCAGCGCCCAGCGTCAGACTGCCGCTGAGGCTGCCCAGCGAGTTGACTTCAATCTGCAATCGTCCACCCAACAGTTGGTTCAGGGCAATCGAGCGCGGCAGCGTGGCCACAAAGCGCTGAGTCAATCCGGCAGCAGGGGCGTTCACGGCAAAGCTGTCGCTGCGTGAGGGGCCGCTGCCCGCAGCATTGCTTGCGGTGGCGGTGATGGTTACGGTGGAACGCAGCTCCAGGGGGCGCCCGCTGATCAGGCCGCTGCTGCGGTCAAGGCTCAGGCCGCGAGGCAGGCCACTTGCCGAGTAGTTGGTGGCTGGCGGATTGGCGCGCAACTGAAGAGACACCACCTGCCCGAGCACCAGGTCGGGGAGATCGAAGGCAGCAAGAACGGGCTTCTCAATCACGCGCAGCAGGGCCGCTTGAGTGCGCGCGATGCCCGCACTGTTTCGCACCACACACTCGAAGCTGCCGGCGTCCTGTGGCGCGACGGCCGCAATCCGCAACTCCGCCGTGTTGGCATTGGCGATGGGTTCTCCGTTGTGCAGCCATTCGTAGCTTAGATCCGGCCCGCTGGCCCTCACCGAGAAGGTGGCCCTGCTGCCGCTGATGGCGTCAACGGAACGCGGGTGACCGAGGATCTGCGGCGCGAGGAAGGCCGGAGTGCTGGTCTGATACTGCATGAGCAGGTTCTGGGGTTGATCAGAGGCCACGGCAGACTGGCCACCCAAGGCCAGCGTGTAACAACCCGGTGAGAGGGTGTAGCTGCGTGTCAGCACTGGGGATTGCGCATTGTCGCCGTGGTCCATGTAGGCGAGGTCCTCAGCCCAAGGCACGGCGCCCTTGTTCGGGTAGGACTGCTGGGTCGGACCATCGTTGTCCCACCCCCGCCACAGCGTGAAGCTGGGGAACAGTTTGTCGGCAATGGCGCTCGGATCACGCCTCAGCGAAAAACTCAGGGTCACGCTTTCCTTGACCATCAGACCAACCCAGCGGGTCTTGGTCGTGTCGCCCAGAGAGGCTGGAGGTGCGGCAAAAAGATTGGGGTCCCACCAGCTCTGTGCGCCCACCGTCGTGAACAGCTCGCCGCTGAGCCCACGGCGAATCTCCAGCAGGTGAGTGTAGTCAATGCCATCGGCGGATGGGTCGCCAAGAGAGGGCCTTGAGCCTTCCTGTGCCCGGATCTGCAATTTGAAACCCTGCCGATTGCTGTTGGTGGCAGGCGCATTGCTGCCAAGGGCGACGGAGTAGTCCCCCGCAGGCAGAAACCAGGTTCGGGAGATGCGCGCGTCGCTGCGGTTGTCAATGTGGTCGAGGTAGCGCAAATCCTCGGCCCAGCTCACCGCGCCGCGGTTGTTGTAAGTGTGGGAGTCCTCGCCGTCGTTGTCCCAGCCACGCCACAGCGTCAGGCTGGGGAACATGGCCTGCGTGTCAGCCAAGCGGTCTGGGGCATCCTGTGACGGCCATGGCACGGACGCATCGCGCTCCATGCTCAGCGTGACATACTGGGCGCTGGTCAAACGCAGCGCCAGCCAACGGCTGGTGTGCGTCCACCCCACGGGCTCCACGCCCTGACCAACGCCACCAAAGAGTGCGTTGTCCTCCCAGCTCCAGGCACCGACATGGTCACTGAATTCGCCATAGCTATCCGGCGTCAACAGCACCTGATGGGAGTAGCCCACGCCGCCGTCGGCGGGATCCACAGTGATGTGTGCAAAGTCCTGCGCCTGCAGCGTGACCACAAGACCAAAATCCTGCTCCGCGCTGCTGTCCCCAGCTGCGTCATAGTCGGCGCCACCAACGGCAAGGGTGTAATCACCGGCATCCAAATAGAGTCCGTGGTTCACGCTGCCGTCGAGGGAGTTGTCGCCTTCAATGACTGCGGCTGTGCCAAACAGCGAAGAATCGCCATCCGCACGATGCGCCACATACACGAAGCGGCTGAGCCCATCAGCCGCGTCGAAATCGAAGCTCGGCCCGGTCTGGTTGTCGCCGCCGATGCGCCAGTCCCCCAGCGCCTTGAAGCAACCCTCGGGGCTGGGTGGCCCCAGGGTCGCCCGCCATGCGAGGCTGATTGCGGAACTATCGTGGTCAGCGCTGCCACCTGCCGCCGTGCTAATCGGCGGTAGGTGCGCCAGGCCGCGGTAGATTGAGAAGGCCGGCTTGAGGTCCGCTCGCACCGTGGCGGGGCTTCCGTTGTCGGAGGCGGTGACCGTCACGCTGACCCGTGCGCGGGCCTGCAAAGTGAAGCGAAAAAAGCGCAGCTTGTGACTGTCGCCCAGATCGGCGTCGGTGCCGTCTGCCCAGCCATGACCGCCTTTGACCTTTTGCCCGGCAATCGTGGTGGGCGTCGCGTTGTTGACCAGGGTGCCGAAGTCGCGGCCGGTGTAGCCGATGTGCCCAAAACAGGGGAGGGCGCAGCCCAGGGCAAGGGCGGCGCACCAGAGTGAGAATTTCATGGGTTTGATAAAAGTGAACGAAAGAATAAAATGGATTGATAAAAACGAACGATAAACGGCAGGCCTCAGGCCGGGGCCACGAGGCGATGGGTTTGGGTTGGGTTTGCAGCACGCGGCGGGGCATGAGGTGGCGGGCCGCGGCGTTGTCCGTCGAGGGGTTCACGCCACCCGGTCACCCAGCCCATGCACTGCAGGGTCTGTCGCAAGGAGTCGCAGGCCACGGCGGCCTCCTGTTTGCCGGCTTTGGATTTGGCTGCCGGAGGGTTGCCGTCTTCATCCTCCTGCTGTTGCTGGCTGCCGCGTTGCGCGGCCATGCATAGCGGGCAGGGGTGATCGCCGTCGAGGGTCTTGATCAGGGCAGCACCCAGATTCTCCTGCGCGCTGAATCTTGCCATCATCAAGGACCAGGCCAGGCCCTGCAGCAACATCCATTGCAGGCCAAGAGACGCTGCCATCAACAAGGCCAGGGCCGCCCTTGCCTCAGGGCGACGCCCGATGGCGCGGGCCATGGGCCGCAGGCTGCCCTGCGTCGCTGGTGAATGGCTCAAGAGGCTCATGGTTCGATTGGTGCTAGAAGCGCCAGAGCAGGCTGCTGTGCAGCGTGAAGTCAGGTGCCGCTCGAGTCATGCCCCCACCCACGCCAAGGCGCAGGCTCAAGCCCTGTCGCACTGAAACCATGCCCGTGAGCAGGACCTGATGCGCACTTTGGCGGCGTTGAAAATCGCCACTGAACTCCAGCCCCGTGGTGAAGTTGTGGCTCCACTCGTGCCGCAGACCCAGACCGTAACCAAAGCCGGGCTTGCCGCCGTCCGCAGAGGCGAACTGCACGAGGTTCAGCAGGGCGCGGGTGTTGGCTCCAAGGTTGCGCTCCACAATGAGTCGGCTGTACAGGCCGCTCTCGCCATGGCGATGGGTGCCAAGTGCCTGCTCCTGCGGCTGGGCATGTTCATGCATGCTGGGGGCGCCGGCATCCGGCCCGCTGCCGCCGCTGTGGACATGGGTGGCGCCAGAGGCATGGCTGTGCCCGCCCCCCTGAGCGAATTCATAACCCAGCCAGAGGCCGGCACGCAGACCATTGGGCCAGTCTTCCGGGGTGAGGCGCAGCACCATCTGCGGCGTGATGGCGCTGCTTTGCAGTCCATTGCCGCTGTCGGTGAAGGCGCTGGAATAGCCCAAGGCCAGCATGGGCAGCACTCCGACAAACAGGCTTGGCTCCGTGCTGTACTCATTGCTGTTGCCCTCGCGGCTCCACTCATACCCCGCACTGAGGATGGCGTTCAGACGCCCTGGAATGGCGGCATCCTGAAGGGTGATGAAGTCCCGTCCGTGGTGGCAGCGGGCGGTCGTCGCCAGACTCAGGCAAAGCATGCCCAGTGCGGTGATGAACTTCAGCAGCCCAATGCGAAGGCTGAGGATTGATGGCGCGAAGGTCACGGAGCTCATCATTCGCCAAAGGTGTAGGGTTGAAGTTCCACCCAGCCTGAGAGCATGGGGCTGGTGGCTGCGGTGGAGCCTGCGGGAGCCTGTGATGGCAATTGGGGCAGATTGAAAAATCCGCATCCCCGTTGGCCGTTGCCATCGTCAACCAGAAGGCCGAAGAAATTGCCTCGGCGCTGAATCCTTGAGGCTTCCGGCCCGTCTTCATCGCTGAGGGTGAAGCTGCCAAAAAAACTGCCGCTGTTGCCTGCGCTCCATGACCCCCTGTCTGCACCCAGGCGCAGCAGCAGCGCCGCCGGATTGAGACTGGGCGGAACAACCTGCAGGGTGCTGCCCTGCCGAACGGTGAAGGGGTTCCAATCGAGGCGGTTTTGG
>JAURHS010000028.1 GCA_030833205.1 Prosthecobacter sp. | reverse complement strand
TGGTCTCGTGGCCAAGCCATTGCCTGTGAGCTGGGTGCTCGCTTCGGCCTCCCCTCGGCGGCAGGAATTGCTGGGGCGTTTGTTGGCAGCCGAGATAGAGGTCCTTGTCCCCGAGGTTGAGGAGCTGCACGATCAGGGCCTGGGGGGTGAGGCACTGACCCTTCACAATGCTGCCTTAAAAGCTAGGGCTGCCAGCCTGCAGCGGCCTCAATCCCTGTGTCTCGGCGCCGACACTCTCGTGTTGCGCGATGGCATCGCGTTGGGCAAGCCTGGATCAATGGCAGAGGCTGAGACGATGTTGCTGAGTCTCTCAGGCCGTTGGCATGAGGTTTGGACATCGGTGTGGGTGAGGTGTGCGATGTGCGGACTGGATCGCGGGTTCTCCTCCTGCAGCAGGGTGCGAATGCGGCCCATGAATGCGGAACTGGTGCGAAACTACCACGGCATGGTCAATCCGATGGATAAGGCGGGGGCCTACGGGATCCAGGAGCACGGGGAGTTGATTGTGGAGTGCTTGGATGGTTCCTTTTCCTGTGTGATGGGCCTGCCGCTGGAGGCGCTGGCTCAGGAGTTGATCGGTCTTGGGCTGTCCTCCTGTCTTCGACAGGATTGGGACATGAAAAACCCCACCTCGTGGTGAGGTGGGGTTTTCTGGGGCCAATGGATTGGCGCTGTGTGTAGTGGTTACTTGCTGCTGGTCTTCGGGGCTGGAGCGGTACCGGCAGGAGTCTGCGCCGCGGGGGCGACGGCAGCAACGGTATAGCCGCTGAGGTCAGGGATCTTCTTGTTGAATGCGCTGCCCGGCAGTTCGCTGTCACGATTGTTGTCAGCGACGCTGCCAACCATGTAGTTCTTGGTGTCGCGAACGGTGCCGCGGAGAAGGCCGCCAAAGATTCCGCGGGTGACGCGATCCCAGAGGCTGCTGTAACTATTCATTGTGGTGGAAACCACAGTGCCACCGGCGTGAGCAACGCGGCCATAGCCTTCCTGGACGAGATCCTGGGTGTCGGTGATTTCGGCGTCGGCCAACTCAGTGACTCCGTCGAGGGCGTCATAGGCGTTGTTGGCATGGGTGGCAACATGGCGGCGGGCGAGATTGCCAACCTGACGGGTCCGGCCAAGGGCAGTGGCGGTAGCCCAGCGGGTCTGGTCGCTGACGATCGCGGTGACATCGTCGCCGCTCTCCCCAATGAAGCTGTCAACGGGGCGCTGGACTGCGGCCACGCTCTTCTTGACACTGCGGCGAAGGAAGCCGCCGAACACATTGTGCAGCAGATCCCAGCTGCGATCAACGGAGCCCACTGCGGTGTCCACCAGACTGTCACCAGTGTTCAGGACGCGAGAGGCGTGATGCTTGCTGAAGGAGAAGTTTTCGTTGACCTCATTGCCTGCGATCCCGGCAACCTGGTCGTCGGTGTCGTGAACGGTGTTGATGTACTTGTTGGACTCGCCGCGCACCAGGTTGGTGGAGCGGCGGAAGAACCCGAGGATGCCGCCGCCAACGCTGCGAACCTGCGTGACGCCGACTCCACTGACGAAGTTGGCTCCATCTTCGGCCACATCTGCAGAGCTGGCGAGGGATTCATTGACCACACCGGTGGGAGCAATGGCCAGGGCACCATTGGTGGCCTTCAGGGCCTGTGCCGAAGCCTTCTGGCTGGGGCGCTGATGCGGACGGGTGGCGGTGCAGGAGGCGAGCAGGGGAAGAACTGCGACGACGAGGTATTTGTTCATAGAAGCGAGCGGATTCTGCCAATTTGGCCATGAATGTCAAAACTAAACTGAAGTTGTAGGATTTTCGGAGCAGGGAGAATGAGGGCCAGAGCATGCAGGATGGAACTTTTTGCTGTGAAGCGGCCCACTTCAGCCGTTTTTTGCGGGGTGAACAGCAGGTTGTCAACGGATGACGGGGCCTTGAGTAGGACTCGGCGCTATTTCCTCGGAAGGTGCACCGGGCTCTCCCTGGGGGCAATGGCTGTGCAAACCCTTGGCGGTGAGTCCTCTGTATCTGGTTCAGGGCTTCATCTAGCAGGGCTTCCTCATCATGCGGCAAAGGCGAAGCGGGTGATTTTCCTGACTCAGTCTGGTGGTCCTTCGCAATTGGAGTTGTTTGATGAGAAGCCCGGCTTGATGCGTTGGCAGGGGCGGGAGCTGCCGGAATCGGTGCGGCAGGGGCAGAGGCTCACCACCATGACAGCGGGGCAGAAACAGTTGATTCTGCCGGGGATTGCGCCCTTCGCACGCTGTGGACAGTCGGGGGCGACCATCAGCGAGTGGTTGCCCCACACCAGGCGCGTGGCGGATGAGCTTTGCTTCATCAAGTCCATGACGACGGACCAGATCAATCATGCTCCGGCGATGACTGCGTTTCTCACTGGTCACCAACTCGCTGGCCGGCCAAGTGTTGGAGCTTGGGTGAGTTATGGGCTGGGCAGTTTGAATCAGAATCTGCCGGAGTTTGTGGTGATGATCTCGAGGATGCAGCGTCCCAGCGATCAGCCCCTCTACGATCACTACTGGGGCAGCGGTTTTCTGCCAAGCCGGTACCAGGGCGTCAAATTGCGCAGCGGCCGTGAGCCGGTACTCTATCTCTCAGACCCTTCGGGTTTGGGGCGGAAGGTGCGGCGTGAAATGCTCGATGGGCTCTCCCAGTTGAATCGGTGGCACCACGAAGAAACCTCTGATCCCGAGATCCTCACTCGGATTCGGCAGTACGAGATGGCCTACAGGATGCAGACCAGTGTGCCCGAGTTGACCGACCTTGCGGACGAACCTGAACATGTCTTTGAGGCTTATGGTCCAGATTCCCGCCGCCCCGGCAGCTATGCCGCCAATTGCATCATGGCGCGGCGGTTGGCAGAGCGGGGCGTACGGTTCATTCAACTCTTTCACCCGGATTGGGATCACCACAGCAGGCTGCCAAGTTGGTGCACCGCCCGGTGCCGCGACACCGATCAACCCAGTGCGGCACTGATCCGCGACTTGAAGCAGCGAGGGCTGCTGGACGACACTCTGGTGGTCTGGGGCGGTGAATTTGGCCGTGGCGTGGCAGGGCAGGGCAAGTGGGATAGTCCTGAGGCAGGCCGCGACCATCATCCACGATGTTTTACAATCTGGATGGCCGGAGGCGGCGTTAAGGCCGGCTTTACCCATGGGGCCACTGACGAATTTGGCTACAATGTGGCCGAAAATCCGGTCCATGTGCGCGATCTTCACGCCACGGTGCTTGAGTTGCTGGGCATTGATGCTCAGCGTTTCTCTCATCGAGCCCAGGGGCTTGATTTCAAGTTGGTGGGTGTGGAACCCAGTCGTGTGGTGCGCGAGGTTTTGAGTTGAGCCGACCTCGTCGCGTCGGTTCGGTGGCGCCGATCGTTTGTTTGGGTGCACTTTGCCCGCATTGCGGCATTGTTCCTGCTGACCATTGCCTATTGTCCCATGCCTGAAACCACCCTTCGCGACCACGGCTTGCGGCTCCTCGAGGAGGATCTGCGTTTTTTGATGCAGGCCTTTGCGGCGGTGCTTCGCAGAGTCGGCGAACCTCAACTGGCCGAGCATCTGCCATGGATCGGAAATTGTGGTGGTGGGGAGTCGCATCGGGCCCTGGGGCAGGCGTATTCGATCGCCTTTCAGTTGCTCAATATCGTTGAGGAGCGCGTGGCCTCCCAGGTCCGCAGATTGCGCGAGCGCAGGGACGGAGCGCAGGCAGAGCCAGGCCTATGGCCAACCAACCTTCGTTCAATGCGAGAGTTGGGGCTGGGCGAGCAGGAGATGCTCGAGGTCCTGCGGCGGGTCTGCGTTGAACCCGTGCTTACGGCCCACCCCACGGAGGCCAAACGCGCCACGGTTCGGGACCTGCACTTGGAGATTTATGCCTTGATGAATCGGCATGAAAACAAGGATTACACCCAACGGGAGCAGGAGCGTATTCACGGTCAGTTGCAGGTTCAAATTGAGAATCTCTGGCGCACCGGAGAAATCCATCTAACCCGGCCAAGCATCGAGGCGGAGCTGCAGGGGGCGCTCTACTATCTGCGTGAGGTTCTGCCTGAGGCGGTCGCTCGCGCACACATTCATCTCCGGGAGGCCTGGCAGGGTTTAGGGCATGATCCCCGCCTGATTGATGAACTGCCGCCGATGATGCGGTTTGGGACTTGGATCGGTGGAGACCGGGACGGGCATCCGCTGGTGACGGCGGCGGTCACTGCGGAGTCTCTGCGTCAACTGCGCGTCAATGCGCTGAGAGTGCAGCGCCGTGGCCTTGAGCAATTGGCGCAGCATTGCCCGTTGAGTTCCTTGTTCCAGAACAAGCCGGTCAGTCTCGGTTCCTTGATGGAGGATTTGGTGGCTGCCCTTGGAGGGCGGACAAGTCGTGAGGTTGATCACATTCTGCGGCGCAACGCCGAGGAGCCGTGGCGCGCCGTGGCGTACCTTATGCGCGCGCGCGTTCTCGCCACCCAGGAGCGTTCAAGCGGGGCCTATTCAGGCGCTGCTGAATTGCTTGGGGAGCTGAGGCGGTTTGAGCAATCGCTCGCTGAAGTTGGCGCCACTGCCTTGATCGGTGAGCGGGTTATTCCGCTGCGGCGTAGTCTGCTAGCCTTCGGATTCCATGGTGCGGTTCTCGATGTTCGGCAAAATTCGGCCTTCCATGACCAGGCCTTGGAGCAACTTCTTGCCGCAGCTGGGCTGCTCGATGAGAAGCCTTGGGATCAATGGAGCCCCGATGAGCGAAGGCAGCTCATGGAGCGCGAGCTGCAAAGTCCGCGGCCGTTTCTGGCAAAGGGCTTGGAGGCTGGGGAGCAGTCTCAGGCGGTACTGGAGTGCTACCGCGTTCTGGCGCAGCATGGCGAGGATCACCCTGAGGAGCCCATGGGCGCCTTGATCGTTTCGATGACGCGCAGCGTGGAGGATTTGTTGACGGTGTACCTTCTGGCTCGTGAGGCGGGGTTGTTGCGCTGGGGGCCCTACGGCTGGGTTTGTCCGTTGGCGGTCACTCCGCTGTTTGAGACGATGGCTGATTTGCAGCGCGGCCCAAAAATTCTGGCCGAGTTTTTGGCTCACCCCCTCACTCAAAGGAGCCTTCGGCTTGGCGGGGGGCAAGGGAGCATTCAGGTCATGGTCGGCTATTCGGACAGCAACAAGGATTGCGGTATTTTGGCAAGTCAGTGGGCACTGCATCAGGCGCAGCGGGAGATCGCGGCAGTGGCTGGCAGTCATGGGTTGGAGGTGGTCTTCTTCCACGGTCGCGGTGGTACCGTGGGCCGTGGTGCAGGCCCGACGCATTGGTTCATGCAGGCCCTTCCTCAGGGCTCCTTTGGCGGGCGCATGCGCATGACCGAGCAGGGGGAAACCATCGCCCAGAAATACGCCCATCTTGGTTCCGCAGTGTACCACTCCGAATTGCTGATGGCCTCAGCAGCTGCAGCCTGCGCGAGGCACCGCATGTCGTCCCAGGCTGATGGCGGCAACCTGATCGGCCTTTGGCAGCCCCTGGCCGACCGCAGCTTGAGTGCCTATCGTGAGTTGTTGCATTCCGACGCCTTCCTCACCTTTTTTCGTGAGGCCACTCCAATTGATGCGCTGGAGAATGCGCGCATCGGCTCCAGGCCATCACGGCGCAGTGGTCAGGCCTCATTGGCTGATCTGCGGGCCATTCCCTGGGTGTTTTCTTGGACACAGTCGAGGTTTTACCTGCCGGGGTGGTTCGGTGTTGGCAGCGCTCTCGAGGGGTTGATGGAGAATGACCCCGCCAAATTTCAGCGTCTCACCGAGGTGGTGTCACAAGATGGGTTTAGCCGTTTTGTGCTGACCAATGTGGAGAGCAGTCTGGTGAGTGCCAATCTCGAGATGATGCAGCTGTACGCCTCGTTGGTGGAGGACAGCAGGGTTCGGGCTTCCGTCATGGCGGTGATCGTTGCTGAGTACGATCGCACCGTGAGGTTGCTTGAGGTGTTGTTCCAAGGCAGTTTCGCGCAGCGACGGCCCAGGCTTGCCTACACCCTGCAGATCCGCGAGGAACCTTTGCGCGTGTTGCATCGCCAGCAGGTTGAGCTTCTGAAGCGCTGGAGGGGCCTGCGCCGCAACGGCCAGCAGGCGGACTCCGAGGCGCTGATGCCTGAGTTGTTGGTTTCCATCAACGCGCTGGCCTCTGGGCTGCGTACCACGGGCTAAGGTTTCGATTCGCACTTGCCATGGGCCACGATCTGGTCTGATGCTGTGTCATGCCCTCGAAGCCCTCCAATGCCAACCGGCTCAGCATCCTCCAGTACGCCATGGCGTTGGCAGAGGTCGCCAGTCTCCGCTCGGAAGACCCCTACCGAAAGGTGGGAGCAGTTGCACTTGACTTCGATAACCGGGTCATTGGCACCGCTTACAACGGGCTGGCGCCTGGCTACAATGCGGCTTCAGGGTTTTGGGACGACCGCGAGGCTCGTCGAAAGTTCATGCTGCATGCAGAGGTGAATCTTTGCAGCCTCTTTACCCGTGGGGCCGCAAGGCTTGTGGCATGCACCACGATGCCATGCACCTCTTGCATGCAGATGCTCTGTGCCTATGGCATCAAGCAAGTGGTCTATGGCGAGGACTACCCGCAAAGTGAGGCTGCGCTGTTGGCCAGCCACTACGGCATTGAACTCACCCAGATGGAGGTGCGACCACTGCTTCGGCGCCTGATTGGGCAGGCTCGACATGCAGAGCCGGAAGTCGCCGGGGTGGTCAAAGCGCGGCGCGGTAAAGGGCGCTGAAGTCCTCGGGGGTCAGCGGTCGCGGATTGAATTGCGCCGTCCACTGCTTGGCGGCCATGGCGGCAAGTTCCTCAAGGTCGGCTTCGGCAACCCCTCGTTCCTGCAGGCGGGTGGGCATGCCAGCCTCATTGAGCCAGGCAGTGATCTGTTCAGGCGTGGCATGAGCGCCGAGGGTTTGGTAGATTGCCGCGACTTGAGGGTCGGCTGCATTGAAGGCCATGACATGGGGCAGCATTAAGCCCACGGCCTCGCCGTGAATGACGCCAAAGCGTGCTGTCAGCGGGTTGGCCAATGAGTGCGCTGCGCCAAGCATGCTGCCCTCAATGGCAATGCCAGCATAGGCGGCGCCCAATTGCATGGCGCTGCGAGCCTCAAGATTGGCAGGTTGTGAGAGAACAGTGCTGAAGCTCGAAGCCAAGAGTGCAAAGGCTTCCCTGCTGTGCATTGAGGACAGCGCGTTGCGTTTGGTGCAGACGGCACTCTCGAGCGCATGGGAAATGGCATCAATGCCGGTGCAAACCGTGACGCGCTGAGGCTGCGACAAGGTCAGCTCAGGATCGAGCAGGGCAATGGCCGCAGCGGCTTTGGGGTCTCCGCAAGCCATTTTGACATGAGTCTGCTCGTCGGAAATCAGGGCATAGCTTTGGCACTCGCTGCCTGTTCCTGCCGTGGTGGGAATGGCGATGAGGGGCAACATCGGTTTGCTGGCCTTGGCCCAGCCCCAGTAGTCCTGCATTCGGCCGCCGTTGGTGAGGATGAAGTTGCAGCCCTTGGCGGTGTCCATGCTGCTGCCTCCGCCCACACCGATGATCAGGTCACAGGCAAAATGACGCGCCACTTCAACACAGGCAGCGACATCAGTAGTGCTGGGATTTTCCCGAACTTGATCATAGACTTGAACGGCGATTCCAGCGGCTGCCAGCATCTCGCTGGCGCGGCGGGCGTAGCCTGCACGAGCGATGCCCGAATCGCACACAATCAGGGCACGCCCACAGCGAAGTTCGCTGGCGAGTTCACCCAGACGGCCAAGGCAGCCCGCCCCAAAGACGAGGCGGGTTCTGGGCTGATGGTCGAAGGCAGCAGGCGTCATTGCGGACCGGTGAGGCAGTGTTTAGGCTGCCTTCTCGATGGAGCGGCGCTTGTAGAGGAACTCGAACATGTTGCCCTCGTGGGGCTGGTCCCAACTGATCTTCATGGTGCTGATCGGACCCAGGTTGAGACGGTCAATGCTCGGGCACTCCAACAAGGCCTCGGTAAATTCCGGCGACTCGGTGATGGCCGTCACGATGAGTGAGTAGCCAATCTTATCGAGCATTTGAGACTGAGGCACCTCGACCACGCTGGCGTACGGGCAGAGAAACTCGCGATTGGCCAACGGGTGCTCCCAGTTGTCGCAGCGAATGATGGTGGGGCGTAGGAAGGTGCCACCCTGGAACTCCAGCTTGCGCGGACCATTGCGGTACTTGGCAGTCACATCCTCTGCGCCAGGGGTCTTCAGGTCGTTGTCGATGGCGCCGTCAATGTACTCAGCCATCTTCGGGTTGGCGAACCCTGAGAGCCGCGCGTTTTCGTCGTCTGCTGGGAGCGGATCCACGGGGCCGAGGCGTTGTGCGATGGCGTCTGCGATTTCGCGCCCGTATTTGGGTACCAGTAAGGCGCTGGCGTTGATGCAGGAGCGTCCACCATTGTCACTGATGCTGCCAACGATGACATCAAGGTAATCGCGCCACTGCTCGATCTTGTCCTCGCCAATGATGATTTTGCTCCAGCCAGGACCATGAACCTGAACGCGGGGGTTGTTCTCGTACATCTTGGCAATGTTCACATCGCCGAAGACCAGACTGCGGCCGCAGAGTTTGACGACCTCGCCGCTGCCCTCGTGGTCGGTAGGGTAGAAGCCGAAAGCCTCGGCGGGCGCACCAGCAGCGATGAAGGCTTGGATGAGGCGGAAGGGTGTCCATGGTTCCTCACGACCTGGCTTGATGACCACGGGTGTCTTCAGGGCAATCGAAGGCAGCCACAGGGAATTGACCGCAGGGGAGTTGCTCGGCATGACCAGGCCAAGGGCATTGGCCGTGGGGAAGTAGGCTACAGGACAGCCCGCCTGCTCGCCAAAGCCTTTGTCGATCACGCTCATGTCCAGACCGCGCGAGAGTCCGTTGAGGATCATCTCCATGTGTGTCATGGCGTAATGGATCTTGGCCATGTTGCGTTTGACCATGATGTGCGGCAGGCCGCTGGTGCGCGAGAGTGTGGCGATGTACTCCTGAGGACTTTGGGTGTGGCCGCGGTCGCCCAGGGGCAGAGTGCCGTTGAGAAAGAGGTCACCGGCCTTTGCTGTGATCTCGATGAGTTGCGCGACGGTGAACTTGCGCAAACTGGCGCGGGCCTCGCCAATTTTTGCCAAATCCTTGCGGACAATGCCGGCATTGACCTGGCTGACTTCAGCGCAGATTTCACCTGTCTTGTGGTCTTTGACTTGAACCTTTTCGAGGGAGTCGTAGGGGCGGCCTTTGCGCAGGGCGGGGAGGTGGGGGACAGACATGGAGGAATGGTGTGAGTAAACGGATTCGCGGGTCGAATCTTCAGCGACGCTTAATTTTGACGGGAGAGGTTATTTCGTGGCGGTGGGTTATCCCACTGGATTGGTCAGGGTGCCGATTCCCTCGATGCGGATGTGGATCAAGTCACCGCTCTGCAGCGTGAAGTCGTCGGCAGGAACAATGCCGGTTCCCGTCATGAGCAGGGCGCCGTTGGGGAAGCTGTTGTCGCGATACAAAAATTCGGCGAGTTCAGGAAGGCCGCGTTTGAGTTGAGAGAGGTCGGTTCGCCCCTCAAAGGCCAGGCCGCCAGCGCGCTCGATACGAAGCTCAATGCTCGTCTCTGGTGCAGGCGGCGTTGGGCTGATCCAAAGACCAGGCCCGATGGCGGCGCAGAGCTTGAAGCACTTGGCTTGCGGCAGGTAGAGGGGATTTTCGCCCTCGATGTCGCGGCAGGAGAGGTCGTTGCCAGCCGTATAGCCGATGATGTGGCCGGAGGGGTTGATGACGAGAGTCAGTTCGGGCTCGGGAACCATCCATCGCGAATCGCGGCGAAGGTGCATCAACTGTCCTGGGTTGGCGACCCGCTGAGGAGTTGCCTTGAAAAAAATCTCGGGTCTGTCAGCACTGTAAACCCGGTCATAGAAGCTGCCACCGCCGGCGTCCTTGGACTCTTCCATGCGGGCGGTTTTGCTGCGGAAATAGGTGACGCCCGCCGCCCAGACCTCCTGCGAACCGATTGGCGCCAGGAGGTCGTTTAGCTTGGGAGCCTCGACCACCAAGGCTCCGGCAATGGATTCACGGAGGTAACCGTAGAGATCGGATTTCGCGATTAGGGCGTCCCAGTCGAGGGAACCAAGGAGGTGGTGCCGGCCCTCATGGCCAACCAAAACTCCCTGTCGTGTGCGGTAAAGATGCATGGTGAATTGCAGGATTAAACTTGAGCGTCGCGGGTGAGGCTTCCGTTGATCAGGCGCATGGCCTTGTCAGGGTTGGCATCGGTGAGGGTTGAAGGGAGGCAGTCCTGAGGGAAGCCTTGATAGCAAACGGGGCGCACGAAGCGCAGAATGCTGTCAACTCCGATGCTGGTGAAGAAACTGTGGCTGGCAGCGGGGTAGGGGCCGCCGTGATGCATGCTGGGGCAGGGCTCGATTCCGGTGCCAAAGCCGTTGAAGATGATGCGCCCAACTTTTCGCTCCAGGATGCGAATGAGCTCGGCGTGTTGCCGAAGGTCTTCCGGGGTGCCGTGGATTGAAGCCGTAAGTTGCCCCTCCAGAGCCCTGGCAAAGCGCAGCATGTCGCCCGCATCGCGGCAGCGAGTGACAATGCTGCACGGTCCGAAGACCTCACGCCGCAGTTCTTCATTGGCCTCGAGTTGTTCCAATGAGGTCGTGAAAATGCGGCAGGTTGCCTGACCGTCCTGACTGCTGCCCTGAGCGCCTTCGGCAACCAGACTGACCTCTTCCAAAGTGCTCCACACGGCAGTGCCTGCTTCATAGGCTTCGCAGATGCCTCGATGCAGCATGGTTTGAGCTGGTACCAAGGCTGCGTGCTGCGCTGCTCCCTGCAGAAATTCCTGAAGATCGCTGCCCTCCAACCCAAGAACCACCGCCGGATTGGTGCAGAACTGCCCCACCCCCATCGTCACTGATCCGACATAGGCTTCGGCTATTTTGGCCGCACGCTCCTTCATGGCTCCTGGCAGCAGGAATACTGGATTGATGCTTCCCATCTCGGCGTATACGGGGATGGGGTGGGGCCGGGCGGCGGCCAAGTCCATGAGGGCACGCCCGCCCTTCAGCGAGCCAGTGAAGGCCACGGCCTGGGTCAGCGGATGCTCGACCAGAGCGCGGCCCAAGTCATTGCTGCGCCCCTGCAGCAGGGAGAAGGCTGCCTCCGGCAGCTCTGCCTTCTGCAGGGCGGCCATCACGCAGCGTCCCAACAGTTCGCAGGTTCCTGGATGGGCGGGATGCCCCTTCACCACCACGCTGCAGCCCGCCGCGAAGGCACTGACTGTGTCAGTACCCACCACGCCGATCGCAAAGGGAAAGTTGCTGGCGCCAAACACGACGATGGGCCCGACGGGAACCAGCATCTTGCGAATGTCTGGCTTGGGCACTGGAGCGCGATCTGGCTGGGCGTGATCCACGCTCAAGTGGGCCCAGGAGCCTTCGCGGATGAGGGCGGCAAACTGCCTGCACTGGTTGACGGCGCGGCCGCGTTCGCCGGTGAGCCTTGCCATCGGCAGGGCAGTCTCCGCAAAGGCGCGCTGCAGAAGAACATCGCCCAGGGCGAGAATTTCCTCGGCGAGAAACTCCAGGAAGTTGGCCCGCTTCTCAGCTGAGGCGTGGCGCATGGCATCAAAGGCGCTGTCCGCAGCGCGCATGGCTTCGTCAACCTCTGCGGGGTCTGCCTCACCAAAGGCGGGGCTCAATGGCTTGCCATCGGAGGAGTTGACGGCGTGGAAGTGACCGTGTTTTGAAGCGGCTTCACGGCCGCCGATGAGTTGAGTGCCCAGAATCATGATAAGATGAAGAAAACGACATGGTTAAACGGATTTCGGTCCAGGAAAAGAGCGAAGTTTTGGTTCTGGGGGTCAAGGGTCTGGCTCGCAATGACCCTTGCCGCCGGTCGAGGCCTGTGGCAGGTTTTTCAGGGTTGTTCATGCTGGATTCCCTCTTGCTCATCGCGTCGCTGCTTGCGGCGTTCGCCTACTCGGGCCTCGAGGCTGCGGTTTATGCCGTGAGCAGGGTGAGGGTGGTTCACGCCGCCAGGGAGGGTGACCGGCGGGCCAGGCAGTTGCTCAGGCAATTGGAGGACCGCGACGCCTTGGTGGCTTGCATGACCCTGTGCAGCCATGTGAGCGCCGTGCTGGCCTTCGCTCTGTTGGCAAGGGCTTGGTTGCCTCCGCGCGATGCCTTGGCCGGCCTGGCCTTGCTCGCCTGCGTCGCGGCTTCAGTGCTGCTGCTGGAGCTGTTGCCCAAAAAGCTGTTTCGACGTTTTCCGTTTCGATTGTTGCGCGCTCTCTGGCCCTTGTTGGCCCTCGGTGGGTTGCTTCGCCCGTGGTTTCGCTCGGGCCATCTGCAGGGGCCAATGCCGAAGGCCGAAGGGTCCCAAAGCGCCCCGCCCAAAGAGGCCGGCTACGCCGAGGAGTTGCGATTGGCGGCGCGGGGTCTAAGCCAGCGGGGCCAACTCTCAGCGGCAACCTCGCGGCTGCTGGATCGGGCCCTTGACTTCGCTCCGCTGGCGGTTTCTGCGGTCATGCAGCCCCTCAATCAAGCGCATGCCCTCGGTTCCGAGATGCCAATCCACACCGCCATGACCATCCTTCGACGCAGTGGCCAGGCGGCACTGCCCGTGTTGGATGGGGCGGGTCGCTGGGTCGGCTTTTTGGAGATTGGCCAACTTGGCGGCACGGTGCCCAGGGATCGCCTGGTGCGGCAGCACGCCCGCGGTCTGGATCGCGTTCAACCCCATGACAGTGCCAGCTCTGCACTGCGGCTCCTTCGTCGGCGGGCCAAGCCGTTGGCCCTCGTCGTTGACCATGAGGGCAAGGCTTGCGGTCTTTTGCATCACGACGAATTGTTGCGCCGCCTGTTGGTCGCACAGCCAGTGAGTCAGGGGTCGTGATTGCCGTGCGGACACGGAGGTTTCTGGGCGCAGGGCATTTTTTTTCGGAATCCTTCGTGACAGGTCTGCGTTGTAGGACATTCTCTCATCATGAATTGGCTTACCTTCGCATTGCTTACCGTGGTCTCCTGGGGTGTTTATGGCGTGATCCTGCACAAGGGGCGCGGTCTCATGCCGATGGGGCCTGAGACGGGGCATGCCGGCCTGAAGGCCTTCCTGTTTGTCTGCGTTGCCTACGCCATCATCGGCCTGATCTCCGCCTTTGTGCTGAAGGCACGCGGCAGCAATTTCTCCTTCACTGGCTCTGGCATCAGCGTCAGTCTGCTTGCCGGTATCGCCGGTGCGATGGGGGCCCTGACCCTGGTTCTCGCCCTTGGAGCAGCAGCCAGTCCTCTGGAGAAGGGCGGCGGCGGTTTCGGAGCTGCGGCTGCGGCTGCGGTGATGCCGATCGTGTTTGCTGGTGCACCAGTGATCAATACCCTCGTCGCCATGCTGCTGCACAAGCCTGAGAAGGGCGTGCCTCCACAGTTCATTGCCGGCTGCGTGCTGGCCGTCATCGGGGCCTTCATGGTCGCCAAGTACGCCCCAAGCAACACGGGTTCCGGCGCTCACGCCCCGGCTCCTGCGGCAGGTGCAGCCGCTGGCAAGGCAGGGCATTGAGGGCGCAGTGGCCATGCCGCCGTTGGAAGGTGGTTCGGCAGGTGGAGGTTTTCGAACCGGTATTGACCAGGGGCCTGAATCCGCTAGGGTTTGCGCCCTTTCGCGCATGTCCGCCATCGTCCCCACCGCCGCCCAGATTCGTCAGACCTTCCTGAACTTCTTCAAGGAGAAGCAGCACACCATTGTCGCCAGCGACAGCGTGGGCTACACCAGTCGCGACGGTGCCCGCATCTTCACCAATGCGGGGATGAACCAGTTCGTGCCCATCTTCCTTGGCGAGCGCACCGCGGATGTGGACACATGGCCTGGGGTCTTGGCCAAGGGCCTTCCAACCCGCGCAGCAGACACCCAGAAGTGCATTCGTGCCGGGGGCAAGCACAACGACTTGGAGGATGTGGGCTTGGACACCTACCACCACACCTTCTTTGAGATGTTGGGCAATTGGTCCTTCGGCGATTACTTCAAGGCCGAGGCGATTGGCTGGAGCTGGGAGTTGATTGTCGAGCGCTTCAAATTTCCGCCGAGTCGGGTGTTTGCCACGATCTACCAGCCCAACAAGGACAAGGGCGATCCGGCGGAGCGCGATGAGGAAAGCTGGAACCTGTGGGCCGAGAAGTTCCGCAGCGTTGGTCTGGATCCTGAGATCCACATCGTCAACGGCAACAAAAAAGACAATTTCTGGATGATGGCTGATACGGGCCCCTGTGGTCCCTGCACTGAGGTCCACATTGATCTGACCCCGGGGCCAGTCGAGTTGGATGAGGAGAGGCAGCGCGCCGGTGCCAAGCTTGTCAACGGCAGCGATGCAAGCTGCATTGAGATTTGGAACAATGTGTTCATCCAGTACAATGCCAATCCCGATGGCAGCTTCAGCCCGCTGCCAGCCAAGCATGTGGATACGGGCATGGGTTTTGAGCGCCTGGTGAGCATCATTCAGGGCACCAAGAACTTCAGCGACTTTGAAACTGCCCGCATCAGCAACTACGACACCGATGTCTTCGGTCCCATCTTTGATGAGCTCAGTCGTCTCAGTGGCAAGCGTTATCAGAGCACCCTGCCCAAGCCAAATGCCCAGGGGGCAGTGCTTCCCAGCACGCCGCAGGAGGAGATTGATGTGGCTTTCCGCGTCATTGCCGATCACCTGCGCACCCTTAGCTTCTCGATTGCCGATGGCATCCAGCCTGGCAACAGCGATCGCAATTACACCCTGCGCCGCATCCTTCGACGCGCGGTGAAGTACGGTCGTGCCTTGGATTTCAAGGAGCCATTTTTCTACAAGCTGGTGGATGTGTTGGCCGCCCACATGGGAGCGGTCTTTCCTGAGCTTGAAGCCCGCCGCGAGCAGATCAAGCAGGTGCTCAAGTTGGAGGAGGAGGCCTTCCGGCGGACCCTGGACAAGGGGCTGGCACTTTTTGATGAGGCTGCTGCGAAGGGCGATATTTCCGGGGAGTTGGCATTCCGTTTGTATGATCAGGAGGGCTTTCCCATTGACCTGACGGAGTTGTTGGCGCGCGAGCGCGGCTTGAAGGTCGATCTTGAAGGATTCGAGAAGCTCATGGCTGAGCAGCGCAATCGGGCGCGTGCTGCCATGAAGAAGAATGTGGTCAGCGTCAGCGAAATCAGCACCAAGACTCCCACTGATTTTGTTGGATACGACTCGCTGCAGACCGAGGCCAAGGTGCTTGAGGTGCTCAGTCTCAAGGACAAGACGGCCGTGGTGTTGGATCGCAGTGTCTGCTATGCCGAGATGGGTGGTCAGGTCGGTGACAGCGCGCAGTTGTTCGTCGGGTCCGAGGGCTTTGCCGTCGAGAATACCATCAAGGTGGGCCAGACCTGGCTGCATCTGCTCAGCGGTGATGAGGCTCCGGCGGTTGGGGAGACGGTGAGCCTGCAGGTGGATGCAGCGCGCAGGCATGCCATTGAGCGTCATCATACCGCGACCCACATGTTGCACTGGGCGCTGCATGAGGTGGTCAGTGCAGAGGCCACGCAGAAGGGCAGCAATGTCAGTGCCGGCAAGCTTTCCTTTGACTTCAACAGTGCAGCGCTGAGTCCCGCTCAATTGCGCGACATCGAGATGCTGGTCAATGAGCGTGTGCTTGCCAATGAGCCTGTGAGTTGGAGTGAAGTGCCCTATGCCGAGGCGCAGCAGAACAAGGGCATCATGCAACTCTTCGGCGAGAAATATCCAGAGCGGGTGCGGGTGGTCCAGATTGGTGGTCGCCCCTCGGCCTTGAATGGATGGAGCATGGAGTTGTGCGGTGGCACTCATACCCGGTACACCGGCGAGATCGGGCTGTTCCGTCTTTTGGGGGAAAGCGCAGTGGCTGCCGGTGTCAGGCGCATCGAGGCCTTGGCTGGCGTAGAATCCTACCTTCACGCGCGGCAGCAGGCTGAGGGTCTCAGGCGCCTCTGCAGCCTGGTGCAAGCGCAGAGCCCGGCGGATTTGGAGCAAAAGCTCGAGGCCCTGCTCGGGCAGGCGCGGGACTTGGAGAGGCAGCTCAAGGCTGCGCAGCAGCGGGAGGCCGCTGGGCGTGCGCGTGACTTGATCACCAAGGCCGAGGGCTTGGTGTTGTTGGCCAATCTCGGTGAGATGGCTGGTGACGATGCGTCCGCCTTGGCCGAGGCTCTCAAGGCGCAGTTTCCTGGAGTCGCCGTGCTTGCGGCTCAAGATCAAGGAGCCGTGGTGCTGTTGGCCTCGGTGGGCTCAGCGGCACAGGGCAAGGTTGCTGCCGGCAAGATCATCCAGAGCATCGCGCCATTGGTTGGCGGCAAGGGCGGCGGCAGGCCGGACTTTGCGCGTGGCGGAGGTAAGGACGCTTCCCGCATTGATCAGGCCCTCAGTGAGGCCCGCAGTCTGATCGTGACAGCCGGTGTGGCCTAAAGCCCATCGCCCTTGGCGTGGGGGCTAGGCCCCCGGCCTTGGCCTGCTCCAAGGGCTGTTCAGAACCACCAAGGCCTGGCCTAGGCCCGCCTCTGTTCAGGGCAGGGCGCGTGGGCCTCGCGGCGGTCTGAAGGGTGCCTGGCGCTCAGAGCGGCATTAAGCCATGCGTCCACAGCACTGCTTGAACTTCTTGCCGCTATTGCAGGGGCAGGGATCATTGCGCCCCACTTGGACCTGAGGGCGGCGTTGTGGCGCTGCAGCTGAGGGAATCATGAGCTTGGGCCCGTCGCGTCCCGGATCGAAGGCCGGGGCCGCAGGTTCCTCCTGGCGTCGGCGCTCTGCAGCGGGCTGTGGCGCGGGCTCACTGCCTCCCTGGATGCTGGCCAATTGAGCGAGGAATTGCTCAAAGGCGGCGAGCTGTGCGGTGCTCTTGAAGAGATTGCCAAGAATCTCCTGCGCAATGTTGCGCATGAGTTCGGCGAAGATGGAGAAGGCCTCCTGTTTGAATTCGATGAGCGGATCCTTCTGGCCGTAGCTGCGCAGGCTGATGCCCTCCTTGAGGGCGTCTAGCGCGTAGAGGTGCTCCTGCCACAGGCGATCAATGGCGTTGAGGAGAATCATTTTCTCGATCTCCTGCAGGGCCTGTGGATTGGCGCCACTGATCTTGACATCATAGGCCTCCAAGACCCTTTGCGCGGCCCATTGGGCCTGATCCTCGCGGCTCTGGGCCTCAAAGCCCTCTGGCAGGCTGCGCAGCCCCAGGGGGAAGCTGCTGTTGAGCCAGTTGAGAAGGCCCTCGCTGTCGCTGCCCTCGTTGCCCTCAGGGAGAAACTCCTGCACGCGATCGCGCAATGCCTCGCTGACCGCTTCATTGATGAGCAGGCGTGGGTCGGTGCTTTCAAGGGCCTCATTGCGGCGCTCGTAGATGACCTCGCGTTGTTGATTCATCACATCGTCATACTCAAGCACTCGCTTGCGCCAGACATAATTGCGTTGCTCCACGCGCTTTTGGGCAGTCTCCACACTGCGGTTCAGCCAGGGGTGGGCGAGTTCCTCGCCCTCCTTCATGCCAAAGCGTTCCATGATCTTGGTCATGCGCTCGGCAGCTCCGAAGTTGCGCATCAGATCGTCTTCAAAAGACAGGAAGAATTTGCTCTCTCCAGGATCGCCCTGACGGGCGCAGCGTCCACGCAACTGGCGATCGACGCGGCGTGATTCGTGGCGTTCCGTGGCGAGAACCATCAGGCCGCCGAGTTCCGCAACACCTTCACCGAGTTTGATGTCCGTACCGCGGCCAGCCATGTTGGTGGAGATGGTCACTGCACCGCGTTGACCGGCGCGGGCCACGATCTCAGCTTCCTGACGGTGGTACTTCGCATTAAGCACGCTGTGCGGGATCTTCTGCAGCTTGAGCATGCGGCTCACGGTCTCCGAGGCGTCAACACTTGCGGTGCCCACCAGCAGGGGTTGTCCCTTGGCATGGCGCTCGCGGATGATCTCGATCACTGCGTTGTACTTCTCACGGCGCGTCTTGTAGATGCTGTCATTGTGGTCCGTGCGAAGTACGGCGCGATTGGTTGGAATGGTCAGGACATCAAGCTTGTAGATGTCATGAAACTCCGCGGCGTCGGTTTCTGCCGTGCCCGTCATGCCGCCCAATTTCTGATACAAACGGAAATAGTTTTGGATGGTGATGGTGGCGAGGGTCTGGGTTTCGGCGTCAATTTGCACTCCTTCCTTGGCCTCGACAGCCTGATGCAAACCATCGCTCCAGCGGCGTCCTGGCATCTTGCGGCCGGTCTGGCTGTCGACAATGACCACCTTGTTTTCCTCAACCACATACTCCACATCCTTTTCGTAGAGACAGTAGGCACGCAGCAGTTGGCTGATTTGGTGAATGCGTTGTCCCTGGAAAGATAGGCGGTCCTGCAACTGGGCTTTGCGCTGCGCCTTTTCCTGCTCGCTGGTGGCGGCATCTCCGTCAATCTCGCTATAGAGGGTAGCCAGATCCGGGAGCACGAAGGCCTCGGGTTCATCGGGGCTGAGGAACTGGCGGCCCTTCTCGGTGAGGTCGGCCTCGTGGCTCTTCTCTTCAATGAAATAAAAGAGGTCTTCCTTCAGGGCGAAGAGCTCCTTCTTTTGAGTGTCCTCGTAGGTGCGCAACTCGGCCTTCTCCATTGCGCGGCGCAGATCTGGATCCTCCATGCAACGCATGAGGGCCCGGTTCTTGGGTTGGCCAAGTTTGACTTGGAACAGAAGGCGCCCTGCGGTTTCATGGTCACCCCTCTCCGCAGCAGCGCGTGCATCCGAGGCAAACTGATTGCAGAGAGTGTTCTGCCTGCGCACCAACTGCTCCACCAATGGCTTGTAGCGCTCGAATTGGTGGGTTGACTCTGCAGCGGCCACCGGGCCGGAGATGATCAAGGGAGTGCGGGCCTCATCGATGAGCACGCTGTCCACCTCATCAACGATGGCAAAGTAATGCCCGCGTTGCACCTGCTGTTCGCGGCTAGAGGCCATGCCATTGTCGCGCAGGTAGTCAAAGCCAAACTCGCTGTTGGTGCCGTAGGTGATGTCACAGGCGTACTGCTCCCGGCGATGGTGACTGGGCTGATCATTCTGAATGCAGCCCACGCTCAGGCCGAGGAACTGGTAGAGGTGGCCCATCCACTCCGAGTCACGGCGGGCCAGGTAATCGTTGACGGTGATCACATGCACTCCGCGACCGCTGAGGGCATTGAGAACCACGGGCAGAGTCCCCACGAGGGTCTTTCCCTCACCAGTGGCCATCTCGGCAATCATGCCGCGGTGCAGGGCGATGCCACCAATGAGCTGCACATCAAAGTGGATCATGTTCCACTTCAGGGGGGTGTCACAGACCAAGATCTCCTGCCCACACAAGCGGCGAGCCGCGTTCTTTACCACAGCGTAGACTTCGGGGAGAATGCCATCGAGCATCTTGGCCTCAAGGGCAGGGAACTCTGGTTGCAGGGCGATCCAACTTTCGCGTGCCTGATCAATGAGGTCCTTCTTTGCGCCCAACGCCGTTGGCCTTGAGCCATTGAGCAGGGGATGGCTTTGGAGTTTGGGGAAGTGGGGTGCCAGACGCTGGAGCGCCTGCTCCAGGCCATCGAGGCAGTGGTCCACAGCCGCATCCTCCGCAATCCGCAGGCTGACTCCGCTTAGGAACTGAGGCGTGTGAAACGCCCTGAACTGTTCTTTCCATGCCTCGCAGCGATCACGCAGGGCCTCTGCAGGCAGTTGCTGCAGTTGCTCCTCGATGCGATTGATTTCAGCGACGACGGGCATCAGGCGCTTGATGGTGCGCTGATTCTTGGTGCCGATGATTTTGCGAAGGATCCAGTCGAACATGATTAGGGGGAACACATCATGGAGAGAAAGAGGACCTTGGCAAGGAAAGGTCTATCGCGAGGGTGGAGTTGTCGTTTGTGGGCTCAGTGTGGGCAACTCTCTGATATCGAATGAGTTGAATTCGTGGCGTTGGATGAGGTTGGGGCTGATCCTGGGCCTCAGTGGCTGTCAGTGTCGAGCGGGGTGCCCTGGCATCCAGTCAGTCCCGGCTGAGGGACCAAGGGAGGGAAATTTGCGGCATCTGCGAAGGGGTTTGAAGGATGCTGCTGGGGCGTTGGCGGACGAGGCAGTGCCCCAATGCGACGAATTGGTCGGCGCTGCTCGGGTCGGGCGATGCCACCCGCACCAGGACACCACTGAAGCTGACCAGTCTTTGGAGGCCAGTTTTGGGATTCGCGCCAATCACGCCGCGGTTTGTCAGCGTGAGTCTTCCAGCAACCTCTCCCCCCAGCGGATTGATGCTGAAGACTGGGTTGCCATTCGTTTCATTGGGAGATTCGAGGAGCGTACTCAAGCCCTTGGCGTCCCACCAGAATCGCAGGGTGGGTTGTGCAACCGTGGACTCAAGATGGCGCCAGAAGTTTGGTTGGGTGGCAACTGCCGGAAGGGGCAGGGGCTCGGGGTGCTTGTATTCGAGACGGCTGGTGTAGTTCAGTGGCGGGGCTCCCGTTGTGGCGCGCGGTTCGCGGCCTCCAAAGATTTTCAAGGCTTGCTGAGAAAATCCCGTGGTGTAATTCGCAGCCTTCGGGTTGGCGGCGCGGGTATAACTGCCAGTGCCCGCAACCTTGGTTTGAATGGATGAGCTGACCCCGGCATCGGGTTGGGCCAGCCTGAGATTCTTGTCGCTGACCAGGCTTCGGCCGGTGGAGTCTCCGAGATAAACGCCGAACTTGCCATCGGCCGAAAGGGATGAGGAGAGGGTCACTGTCATGCCCTCCGCTGTTCGGCCTGCCATGGTGCACAGACCAGTCGGCGCAATTGACATTCTCAACCAGCCTGTTCCACTCGGGGACCGACTGGGGTCCGTTTCTGACGGCTGCAGCGCCAGGGTATAGGATCCAGACAAGGCGCTGTTGGCCACTTCCGTGGGACTGGCCTGGGGCCACAAGAGTGTGGCCAGGCTCGGTGAATTGGCGGCCTGCAAACGCGTAAGGGTGCAGAGGCAACCCTCGGCTTTCCATTCGAGATCCATTTGTAGCTGCGGGTCAGAAGGCGTTGGGGGGAGGATCAGACTACGGCTCCGCCAGGTGGCCCCAGAGTCCAGCCCCCCAACAAAGCGTCGAGCGGGTTGCGCACCGAAAATGACACTGCCGCTGATCATTCCGCCGCCGGTTAGGGTGAGCTCGATTCGCCCGCCGGCCTGACGGTTCAGCTCGTGTCGCTGGATGACGCCTCCATAGCTGGCGCCTGAGAGTGCGATGCCTCCATCGGATTTTGGGAGGCTCTCGATTCTGGCCAACTGGTTGACGATGATTCTTCCTGCGGCGTTGGCCAGAGTGAGTTTCATCGAGTAGTCCCCGGCCTTTGATGGGTGTCCCGTGATCAGGCCTAATGTGGGATGGATCTGAAGACCTGGGGGGAGCCCGCTGGCACTGAAGTTGCTGATCGTGCCCAGTGCCAGGTGTGCTGTTCTCTGTTCCACCCATTTCCCCACCACCCCCGCAAAAAGGATGGGCAGGGCGGCCTGAGCGGAGGCCTGGAATTCAACGCGAGGCTCGACTTTTGCAGGGACGGGCGCAGAGAGCATTTCCTGTGCGGCGAGCGTTGGGGATGAGTTGACAAGAGAAATCAGGTGGTAGCCTCCGGTCAGCGATGCGCTTCCTGCAGATGCTGGGGAAGTGACCAAGCATGAGTAAAGGCCCGTTGCCGTCTCTGTCAGGCTTGCGATTCGGAGCGTGGATAGAGTTTGTCCTGCAAGCAGGGTCTGACCCTGATACCACTGAAAGCGCAACTGACTGCGCGTGATGCTGCTGGCACCGAATTGAGTGGCGAGCGAAAGGCTGCGGCCGTTTTGGGCGGTTAGAGGGATTGGGTTGGCTTGATTTTGGTTGACCACCACGACCTCAATTCCGCCGATGAGGACCTTCTGTGCGTTGGGCAGCGTGATTTCGATGCTATAGGTTCCCGCATCGCTGAGCTGAACTTGAGGGATGTACAGCCCGGCGCTCAATTCACCATTGAGGTTGACCCCATTCTTTTTCCATTGGTAGCGCTGGCCCGCCTGATTGCGAATCTGGAGGTTGAGGGCAGCGCCCATGGCGAGGGTCTGTCCTGCGGGTGCAATGCTTCGGCGAAGTGCAATGTCAAAGTACCCCTCGTCACGGTCACTGCTGGTGATCCGCAGAACCGCTTGATGAAGGCCTGCTTCGCCTGCGCCGACAGATGCGTTGTTGTAATCCAATTTGAGGTGGGCAGGAGCACTCTCCCTTGCCTTGCCGGAAGGCGGAGGCAGATAGCCAGTGGTCCAGCGCGCGGCGGCAGTGCCGTCGTGTTCCTCCGCGCTGAAGTGAGTCGCGTCCGGCCCCAGCAGACACCAGCCCAGAGCATTGAGACTTGAGGTGCCAGTGTTGACCACCTGTACTTGTGTCGGGGATGATACGGAGAGGACGGTAACTCCGTTGGTGAAGCTGGTGGCGCTCTGTTTTACGCTGATTTCTGGTGAAGCAGCGCCAAAGACGCCCATTTGAGATGCCCAAAGTGCGTGAAGTCTTCGGCTTGCAACTGGTGTGGCGTAATTTGTGGGGCTGGACCAGAAAGCTCGGCTCCAGTACAACCGAGCATCGCTTCGAAGTGGGGATTCAACCCCGAGTTGTTCCGCCTCGGTAAAGCCCAAGGCCTGGGCTTGGGAAAGAATGGCATCGTGAGCGGCATTGAGGTCAATCAGAAGGGTGCTTGTCGGATGTTCAGCCGCAAGATCAGCCAAGGCGGCATTCCAGAGGCCAATCAGGCTGCGCATGTTTCTCTTTTGCGAGTAGCTGCCTTGTTGATGAGGGCTGGTGTCAGGCAGGGTCACCAGCATGATGCGCGTCGCTTCAAGTCCGGCGAGGCTTGTGATTTTTTGCCCCAGCCTGACCTTCATGCCCCCAATAAGTGTCTGGTAGCGATCAGGGCCGCTGGTGTGAAGAATGCGTAGCAGGTCGGCTTGGCCCGCCCAGATGAGAAGATGTTCCTGACTTCGAAAACGGCCCGCGCCATCCAACCCCGCAACGGCAGCAAGCAGAAGGTCGGCCTGAGCAGCAACACTGAGGGCACTGCTGGCCAGGCTACCCAGGCCTTGAGGGTGGTCGTCAAGTCGGCTGAGGTTTACAGCCAGATTGCGCCCGCTGGCTGCAGCGTTGGTGAAGGGTTGGCTAGCTGCGTTGAGGAAGTCTGCCCAAAGCGCGCCATGGGTAGCCCTGCCGCTGGCGGCGGGCGGGCTTGACCATGATGGCAGGACATTGGCGCCCCCGAGAATCTCTGCGCCCTTCCCGACATCGCTCTGTCCATCTCCAAGAATGTAAAGGTCTGAGGCAGCGCTTGGATTGACTGCTGTACCGCTAAGGGTGATGACGGTGCTTGCTTCATCGCTGTCATTGCTCGCAACCGTTAGCGTGGCACTGCGGTTGCCGGTGGCAGAACCCGTGGGCCTGAACCTGAGGATGATGGGAAGTTTTGAGGCGGAGTCCAAGCCGGCTCTGGCGTTGGCGGTGGGGATGCCCTGCATGACGCTGAAGTCAGCGCTGTTTCTCCCCCCCACGGTTAGTCGAAGGTTCCCCAGCACAGTGTTGCCGAGGTTCTGGATGGTGAGCACTCGATTGACCCCCGAAGGGTGAGCATTGATGACTGGCCCAAAGTTCAGAACTGAACCGCCGATGAGCGCCTCGCCATCGCCTTTGGTAAGGTGCAGCTCCCTGTTCTCACTGAGTTGGGTGCCAATGGCGTGGAGAGTAAAGTCTGGTTGATTGGGGTCGTTGCTTTGAATGCTCAGTCCTTCGGACTTGAGACCCTCAGAGCGGTCCACCGGATTCTCCTGGCCAAACAGGACACGCTGGACACTGGATTCCCCGGGAGCAAGTGTTGCGCCAGCCACGAGTGGCCATTGAATGCTGCCCCGTTGGAATCCAGGTTCAGGGATTGGTCTAAACACGAGATTCCGAAGGGGTGCGCTACCAACATTTCTGACCGTGAAGGCTCTGGACTGGATCTCGGTTCCAGGGGCCCATTGGGGGAGGGTGAGTGGAGAGCTGTCTGAATCAATGGGGACCTCATCCACGCTGACTTCCAGCTCAGACTGGGTGAGCCTGAGCATGACATTGGTGTTGGGATCATCGCAGTTGGTGTGGACGGTTAGCACTGAGTCCTGGGCAGCGGAGGAGTTTGGGTTGCCTGCGCAGGAGATGCGAAAATGCAGCGTCTGTTGGGGGGGGATGGTCTGGGGCAAGATCAAGCTGTCGGTCCTCGAGAGCCGGTTGTTGGTGAACTCAAAGCCCTCGATGACCAATGGCGAGGTGCCTTGATTGTACAGGCGCAGGGTGTGGCTGCCGTATTCCAGATCGTGTCTGAGATTCAAATCCAGTTTTGGCGAGGCAATATCCTCACCCAAGGCAAGTTCAATGATGGGCCCTAGTTCGATCGAGGCCGACAGGTTATAGATGAGTGGGCTGGCAAGATCCTGAGAGGTGATCTCCAGTGTGGCTGACTTGGTTCCTTGCGCGCTTTGATTTGCGTTGAACAGGATCGGGATTTCAATGGCATGGTGGGCCTGCAGCGCGGCCGCCTGCTCAGGCAAGGCAAATGCGAACTGGCCCGGAGATCCTCCGCGAATGCTGATGCCAAGCCCATTGACATTGATGGCGCCCGGGTTCGACAGAACCAGGTTCAAGCGATTGCTGTCATTGGGTCTGCTCCCGCGAATGGTTCCCAATCTCAGCGTGGCACCAGAACTCAAGGGGTTAGGGCCGCCGTCGAAGGCCTGAAGCGTTGGATTGGGATTGCTGAGACGATAGACGCCTCGTTGAGCGGAAGCACTGGCGCCTTCACCGCCGTAGGCTGAGGCAATCTGTTTCAGTCCGTCCGTTGAGCAGGCCACCGAGGTCCAGTTGAAGGTGATGCTGTTGTTGCTGAAGTCCTGCACTGTAGTGCCGGCATCGATACTGCGCTGGATGTGATTGAGGCTGGTTGCGCTCGTGCTGATCCACAGAAGCTTGTTTGCCTCATGGCTTGATGCCATTCCGTTGGCCCAGGTAAAAGCCTCCTGCATAGCGGTCCAGGTGGTCCCTCCGTCCCTGCTGCGGTAGGTGGTTTGTCCATTGGAGGCGAAAAGGGTGTTGCCATCGGGGCTGATGAAACTGCACTTCCAGTTGGCCTCGCCGAGCTGGGTAATGTCGCCTTGGATCCAAGTTCCGTAGTAATGGACGATCTGACCCACCTTCGTCGTGGTGTCTGGGCTGGTTGGGGCCATCGAGTAGACCACACGGTTGCCGTCAGCGCTCATGTGCATTGAGTTGAGCTTGCTGCTGGTGGTGCCTTGGTTGCTAATGGGAAAGCTCGCCCAAGTAAGCGCACCGGATAATGGGACGGTAGAGATGGCAATCCCTGGGCGGTACCCCGCTCGCGAATCCTGGCCGGAATTGGGTTTTGTGAAATGGGAGAGGGCGATGGTCCCTCCGTCGGCGGACAGGGCAATCGCGTCGTAGGCCCAAGGCTCGTTCACCCCGGGGTCTGGCAGCTTAAGCTCCTCCCAGGTGCTGCCACTGTCCCGGCTAAGGTAAGCCCTTCCCAGGCTCGCGTAGTTCAGTGCGTTGCTTGAGATGATGATGCCAATCACCCGCTGATCTGCAGATGCAACAATCTGGCTGTTGGGAGACAGGCCGTCGTAGCCAACAACTCCCGCGAAGGTGGAGAGTTGGGTCCAAGTTGCCCCAGAGTCTGTGGAGCGCTCGAGGTAGCAATCGCCAGTGAGTGCAGTCACCTTAGCCCGTAGAGCAAGGATGCGGGTTCCATCCGCATTCATGCTCAAAGCGGTGTAGCTGTCGAATGTCACCCTGGAGCTGCTGTTGAGGGTTTGAAGCTTTGAGGCGCCCTCCGGGGTTTCGTGAAGCATCGGAATCTGGGCCGTGGGTCCGTAGGTCGTTTGGTTTCCCGCCGTGATGTAAACTCGTGCCACGAGTGCTGAGTCCGCTTGAGTGCCTGCGGGAGTTTGCCCTGTGAGCGTGAAGGCGTAGGGGTAGAGTTGGTTCGACCTTGGCAGTGAGGTTTGGCTGACGGTGAGGACCCTCGCTGATGGCGAATTCACGAGGAGGTCCGCTTCAGTGAGTGCCACGACGATGCCTAACGCGCTGATTGGCTCGCTGCCTGCCGCCTCCAAAGTTCCAATCAGGGAGAGGTTCTGCTCGCTCTGGGCGCCTGGGGTGCGAACGCTTCCGGCGGTTGGGGCAGCGGCTGCGGCAGCGGCAGGGAGGGGAACTGCTTGATCGGCAAGGGCGCCCGCGACGGGTTCGAGGGCTGAGTCCGCGGTTGCAGCTTGAGTCGCTGACGCCTTGGAGAGGCTCAGGGATAGAGCGGTGAATATCGAAAGAAGGGCAGCGCTGTGCGAATGGTAATGGGAAACCTTTCTCATGGGGGTAACCCGAATGATTTATGTGGGTTATCCCGATGGCAAACGCAATGCCGAAAAAATCTCCCCTCTGTGTGCAGAGTTGAGAATCCTGAAGAACCTCCTGCGATTGTGATTTGCCTGCAATGCGGGCAGGCCTTCGGCGTTATCAGAGCTCACACAAGCCATGATCACAAAGCCCCGTTTGCCCCGTCGCCTGTTCGTTCGCAATGCAGCGCAATCCCTTCTAGGCGTGAGCGTGTTGGGGGATCTCGCGAGCAAGGGCTGGGCGATTCCTGGGGAACACACCAGCCCGCTAAAACAGGTGCCCACGGCCAGATCCGTAATCTATCTGTACATGACCGGTGGCATGAGTCACTTGGACACTTGGGATCCGAAGCCCAAGAACAGCGAGGTCATGGGCCTGACCAAAACCATTTCCAGTAATGTGGATGGCATTGAGCTCTCCAGCAATTTGCCGCTGCTTGCACGCCAGGCCGACAAGTTGGCCATCGTGCGGGGCATGACGAGCAATCAGGGTGCTCACGAGCAGGGTAATTATTTTCAGCACACCAGCTACACGCTGCGCAGCAGCATCAAGCACCCCTCAATGGGGGCCTGGCTGGAAAAGTTTCAGGGGCGCGGCAATCCGACGCTTCCGGGCAGCGTCATGATCGGCAATGACAGCCGCCATCCTGGTGCCGGGTTCTTCGAGTCCAAGTTTGCGCCGCTGATGATCAATGACCCGGAGAGTGGGATTGCCAATGTGCGGCCCAACAGTTGGTTTACTGAGGACCGCATGATGGCTCGCCTGCAGAGCGCCAAATTGTTGGACGCCAAATTTGCCCAGACCTATTCCCTCAAAAATGTGCGTGCCTACAGCGACATGTATGACGATGCAGTGAAGATGATGAAGAGCGAGGAGCTCAAGGCTTTTGATTTGGATGCCGAGCCGGCCAAGCTGCGAGACCTCTATGGCCGCGATCGCTTTGGGCAGGGCTGCCTGTTGGCGCGCCGTCTCGTGGAGCACGGCGTGCGCTTCGTCGAGGTGAGTTTTGGCAACTGGGACACGCACAACGCAAACTTCACACGCGTGCCGGAACTCACCGACGAACTCGATGCTGCCATGAGCGCGCTGCTCAGCGACCTGCAGGCTCGGGGCATGCTGCGTGAAACGCTTGTGGTGCTGGCCACAGAGTTTGGCCGCACTCCTGAGATCAATGCCAATGACGGTCGCGATCACCATCCTGCAGGCTTTAGTTGCGTGCTCGCCGGCGGTGGCATTCGCGGCGGTGTGGTGCACGGTGCCACGGATGAGCGCGGCGACAAGGTGGTGGATGGTGCGGTGGGTGTGCCTGACCTCAATGCCACGGTGGCCTACGCGTTGGGCCTGCCGATGGATCAGGTGCTGTTCTCGCCATCCAAGAGGCCGTTCACCGTGGTGGACAAGGGCAAGCCGGTGACCTCGTTGTTCGGTTGAGGCTTGGCTTGCACTTGGCGGATGGTTACAGGTTGCCCTTGAGTGTGCGCCAATTCTGGTAGGCAAGCATCCCCAGGAGCAGGGCGCCGATCAGGCTGCCGCCAAGGAGAAGGTACAGGGCCGCCAGTCCGGCCAACCCTGCGCTGATGCGCAGGGCTGCGTTGGTGCCCAGGAGTGAGCGGCAAATGTGCCCTCCGTCGAGGGGGAGGATGGGCAAGAGGTTGAGCAGGGCCCAGAGCCTGCTGACATTGGCGAAGGAGGCAAGAAAGAGGCGGCCGAATGCATTGAACTGATCTGCAAGTGCAGGATAGATCCACACGCTGACTGCCACGCCGCTGGCAAACTGCAGGGCCGGGCCTGCCGCGCTCACCGTCAAAGACTGCCAACGATCGAGGTGGCGGCTGCCGCGGGCAAAGCCGCCAAAGCCATGCAGCACAATGTCCACTCGCTGGTCGCCGAGGCGGCGCATCGTCAGGGCATGGCCGAGTTCGTGGATGAGGATGGAGACAAAGCCCGCAGCCATCTGAACAACAAGGGCGCCAATGGCCTCGGGGCTGTCTGCAGAAATGGCCCCAAAAATGAGTGCCATGTTCACCCAGAAAAAGGGTTCAATGGTGACCGGGAATCCCAGAAGACGAAATTGAAGCATGAAGATTGACGCTTAAGACAATGGTGAGGGTGTGGCAAGTTGTTGCCAACGCGGAAGCGCCCCCAGAGCCGCCTGCTCAAGAAGCGCTGCGGCCTGCTTCATCGCGGCCTCAAGCTCAAGGTGCGGCGGGCTGCAGCTGACCAGATCGGCGAAGTGTGCGGCCAGGCTTTCTGCGTGCTCAAGGCGCCCAGCAATGGCGACCACAGGTTTGCCGTGCATGGCAGCCAGGCTCGCGACACCCATCGGGCCCTTGCCATGCAGAGTTTGTTGGTCCATTCGCCCCTCACCAGTAATGATCAGGTCGGCGGCCGCTACGCGCGCCTCCAATCCAAGCAGGGACGCGATCCAGTCAAAGCCTGATTGTAATTTTGCTGCGGCAAAGACCTGTAGTCCAAAGCCCAGGCCCCCGGCGGCGCCGCTACCTGCCGCCCCTGCCAAGTCGAGCCCGAGATCTTTTTTGACGATCATGGCCAAGTGGGCAAGTGCCTGCTCATGGGGTTGCGGGTCGTCAATGCCCTTCTGCCTACCGTACACAGCACTGCAACCCTGTGGGCCGAGTAGTGGGTTGGTGACATCGCAGGCGACGCTGATTTGCAGCCCCAGAGGTTGTGGCGGCGGAAGGATGCGATGCAGATGCATCAAATCACGAGGCAGCACCTGAAGTTCTCGGCCTGAGGCGTCCAAAAAACGAAAGCCCAGTGCCTGTGCCATGCCGCAGCCGCCGTCGTTGGTGGCGCTGCCGCCGATGCCGAGAAGCAGATGCCCTGCACCCATGTTGCGAGCGGCCATCATGAGCAGCCCTGTGCCCCTGGTGTTGGCGCGCAAAGGTTCCAGTCTGCGCCCTGCCAGCATCGCCAAACCACTGGCCGAACTCATTTCTGCAACGGCGTCGGGTTGGCCGTCCAGGGGCGGCAGCAAACCGATTTCAGATTCGATGGGTTCATCGAGGGCGTTGAGGCTGGGTACCGAGGCGATGCGCCCACCGCGGGCAATGACCACTGCCTGCGTGGTGCCCTCTCCGCCGTCAGCAATCGGACAGCAGTCCACATCGCAATCAGGGACGAGACGCAGCCAGGTCTCGGCGAGGATGCGGTTGACCTCCGCTCCGCTCAGGGAACCCTTGAATTTGTCACAGGCCAGAAGGACACGCACGATGTCATGTTGCAGCGTCTCGCGGGGCTTGCCAAGCCGAGGATGAGGAAAGGGTTGCTCTTTTGGCAGGCAGGGTGGAATGGTGCGCCATGGACCTTTCGAGTGCTCTGCTGCTTGGCGCGACAGGCGGTTACCTTTGTGGCTCAGTGCCTTTCGGCCTGATCGCTGGTCGGCTCCGTGGTCTTGATATCCGCCAGCATGGCAGCGGTAACATTGGCGCCACCAATGTGGTTCGTGTGATGGGTAAGGCCTGGGGGGTGCCTGTCTTCCTGTTGGATTTTCTCAAAGGCTTTTTGCCAGTTTGGTATGCTGCAGGACTGCTCGGTGATTCCCCAGAGGCCAGTCTTCCTGCCGTGACAGCAGCCTTGTCCTCAGTGCTGGGGCATCTGTTTCCCCTCTGGCTTGGGTTTCGCGGCGGCAAGGGAGTGGCCACCACGGCTGGTGTGTTGTTGGCGTTGACCCCGCTGGGAGTGACGGTCGGCTTACTGGTCTGGTTGCTGTCGCTCAGGGTTTGGCGGTTCGTGTCCTTAGCCAGTATTCTGGCTGGTTTTTCAGTGGTTTTCGCTTTGGCCCTGCAGATGGCCAGACGCGGTCAGTGGGATGCGGTGCTTCTCGGCTTCTCGCTTTTGGTGGCCCTGCTGGTGTTGTGGCGACACCGCCCCAATATCGCCAGAATTCTTGCAGGCACCGAACCCAAGGTGGGGCGGCGCGCCTGATCAGGACGGAAGGTTGCGGATCAGGCTGTGCGCGGGGTGGCTGCCCTGAACGGTCGTGAGGGGGTGAACCACACTGTGTCTGCCCAAGAGCGTGCCTGGGTTGAGTACGCTGTTGCATCCGATTTGGCTGTGGTCGCCGATGACCGAGCCGAATTTGCGCAGTCCGGTATGGGTCAGGCTGCCGTCGGGGTTGCGTACGCAAACACTGCGCTGATCGAGCCGAAAGTTGGAGAGAACGGCACCAGCTCCAAGGTGCGCTGCGTGCCCCAGAATGCTGTCCCCCACATAGTTGAAATGCGGCACCTCGCAGTCGTCAAAGAGGATGCTGTGCTTGATCTCGCTGCTGTTGCCGACGGTGCAACCATTGCCGATGATGACATTTTCGCGAATGTAGCAGCCAGCCCGCAGACGGCAGCAGCGGCCGATCCACGCCGGACCGCGAATGACAACGCCGGGATCAATCTCACAGTCCTCGTCAATGAAGACATCCTGAGTCACATGCGCACCAGGGGGCAGGGGGGAACGGATCTCTGGCTTGAGGCGGAATTCAAGGTATGAGGCCAGGTTTTCAAGGGCGGTCCACACTGGCTGGTCAGCCGCAAAGAGCACCTCGTGCCTGGTGTGGGCCA
>JAURHS010000072.1 GCA_030833205.1 Prosthecobacter sp. | reverse complement strand
CACGTGGCAGCAGACCGCGGTAAGCCGGTGGCCGTGTTCAGCCTGGAAATGAGTGCCAGCATGTTGGTGCGGCGCTTGCTGGCTTCCCGCGCGGGTGTGGCGATGTCGGACCTCTCTCGGGGTTGCCCCACCCGCAACCAACAGGAGGCCTTGACTCGCGCCACACGGGCGCTCCAGAAGGTGCAGATTTACAGCGATGACACGCCGGGTCTGGACATCCTGGAGATGCGCGCCAAGGCCAGGCGCTTGAAAAAGCAGCATGGCATTGCCCTGATCATGATCGATTACCTGCAGTTGGTGACCAGCAGCAGCCGTAGGGCCAAGGATAATCGGCAGATTGAAATTGCGGAAATTTCCGCGGGCATCAAGGGCTTGGCCAAGGAGCTGGACGTGCCCGTCATTGTGCTGGCTCAGCTCAATCGAGCGGTGGAGGCCCGCAAGGGGCAGCGCCCGGTGCTCTCGGACCTGCGCGAATCCGGTTCCATCGAGCAGGACGCCGATATGGTGGGCCTGTTGACCCGCGAGGATTATGCTGGCGCCAAAATGGAAGTTGGCGATGAGGAGACCGAGGCCCGCAAAAAGGGGCAGGCGGTGTTGATTCTGGCCAAGAACCGCAACGGCCCCACCGACGATGTGCCGCTGAAGTTCGCTGCTGAACTGATGCGCTTTACCGAGCGCGAGGAGGAATCGCAGCCCTCCGAGCGCTGAGATTGCGCAGGCAGCTCAGGGTTGCTTGGCGTATTCCTCGTAGGCCCCTGCGATGTCGGCGGCCTTCTCGTCGCCGTCGTGGAAGACAAAGCGATGGCGCAGGGTCAGGCGCTCACCCTTCTTGAGGGTGAATGCGGCGCTTTTGTCCTGCAGCTTGAGCTGGGACAGACCAAAGGGATTGGCGGTGAAGAGGCCATAGGTGCGCACATGCCATGGCGTGGGATGCTGAAAGCTCTTGGGGTGGTTGAGCATGGCCACGCCAACCGCCTTGCCGCCGACTGTGCCGTAATAATCCACCCACTTGGCGCGCTTGCCCCAAGCCTCCTCATCGCGCAGTCCCTCGCTGCTGATGATGTGGCCGGTGCCGCGCCCGCCTTCCTTGCCGCGGTCCACGGCCATTTCCGTGGGCACGCGGATGCTCAGGCCGGCGTCCTTTTTGTCGTCCACCAGGGTGTCGGCTTCGCTGGCGATGATGACCACATCCACATCAATGAAGCGCTGGCCATTGGCGCGCAGGCCAAAGACATACTCGCGCACTTCGCTGCAGGTCTTGTTGCCCTGCGCGTCGAGGTAATCGCTCTCAGTGCGCAGGCTGGCCTTTTCGCCGCCTTCCATGCGCGTGATCTGGCGCAGTTTGATGCTGCCGAGATGCTTCATGCGCTCGCTGGACTTGGGAGCCTTGCCAAAACTGGCAGCCTCTGCCCAGGTGTCGTAGCCGCCGATGTTTTCGTGGCCAAAGCAAAGCCCGCGATGGTGGGGATGGTCGTGCTGCTCGCCGGCCACTTCCTTCATGGGGTAGGCACGGGTCATGGTCACGCCCTGGGTGCCGATGATGGGCCAGAGGTAGGTCTTGTTGGCCTGATCGACCACCAACTCGGTGAGGAATTCCCCGTCGAGTTTCACGATGGCGCCGCCGCTGGCGGTTTTCTCGACGCTGAATTGGGCGGCCTGGAGGCCGAGGGCGAAGGAGGCCAGAAGGCCAAGAACGAGGGGTTTCATGGTGGGGAAGGGGCTGCGACTGTCTGCAAAAAACGCTGGCCAGCGGCGCATTCTTGTGGCGCTTTGAGGTCCATGAGCACAAGATTAAAGTTTGTTGCTGCCTGCGTCTGGGTGGCCCTGATTGCCCCTGGCCTGATGGCACAGGCTCCCTCAGCCCCAGGGGCCGCAGCCTCCTTTCGCGGCAGCCTGCCGCCGCCGCCCACCTCGCGGCCATCGGCGGCGGAGATTCAGGCTCTTCAGGCTGATCTCAAGCCCATGGAGGAAGCCTTGGCTTCGCTGCAGGCCAAGCCCTATTCGGCCGATGTGGCCGTGTTGCTCAAGGCCCTGCGCTACGCCGTGGATTTTGAGGAGTGGTTTGACAAGAAGCCCGCGGATTCCCTGCGCAAGGCCAAGGCCCTGATGGACGAGGCCAGATCGCGCCTTGCCGCCCTCAAGGAGGGCAGGGCGCCTTGGATGGATGGGCCGGGGTACAAACTGCTGGGCTTTTATTCGCGCATCGATGGCTCCGCCCAGCCCTATGGGGTGGAGGTGCCCGAGGATGGTCTGCTGCCCAAGGGCAGGCCAGCCATGATGATCTGGCTGCATGGCCGCGGCGATACCGCCACGGATCTGAACTTTGTTTACAGTCGCCTGACGGCGCGCAAGCCCAATCAGATTCGGCCCAAGGGCGCGTTGATTGTTCACCCCTTTGGCCGCTTCTGCAATGGCTGGAAGTCCGCCGGAGAGACCGATGTCTTCGAGTGTCGTGACGACGCCGCCAAGCGATTTGGCACCGATGAGCGGCGGGTGGCCTTGGCCGGCTTCAGCATGGGTGGCGCAGGGGCTTGGCATCTGGGCGCGCACTTCGCCGATCAATGGGCCTGTGTGCATCCTGGCGCTGGATTTGCCGACGTGAAGTTCTATCAAAAGCTCAAGCCCGAGCAGTACCCGCCAGCCTACGAGCAGGCCTTGTGGAACCTCTATGATGTGCCTGCCTACGCGCGCAATTTTCTCAACCTGCCCCTGGTGCTTTACAGTGGCGAGAACGACGCGCAGCGCGCCACCGCCGATTACATGCAGGGCATCCTCAAGGCCGAGGGCATGGACCCTCCGCACTTCATTGGCCCCGGTGTCGGTCATCAATACCACAAGGACAGCATCCCACAGGTGACGGCCTTCATCGAAGAGGCCTTGGCGCGTGGGCGGCCCGCCTGGCCTGAGCGGGTGGTGTTGCAGACCCGCTGCCTGCTCTACAACCGCTGCCATTGGCTGAGCATCGGCCGCCTCAGCCAGCACTGGTTGCAGGACGCGCGCTTGGAGGCCCGCCGCGATGAGCAGGCCAGGAGATTTGAGGTCAAGGCCCAAGGGGTGGAACTCTTTGCCCTGCAACGCCGCGCCAACGAGCGCGATTTCGAGGTGCGCATCAACGGCCAGCGCGTGGAAGGCCTTGGTGAGCATGGCTACCTGCAGGTGGCGGGGCGCTGGGTTGCTGCGGATGCAACACAGGCGAAGGCTCTGGAATTCAAGGCTTGGCAGGCCTCAGGCCCGGTGGATCTCCTCTTTCACGAGCCCTTTGTGCTGGTGCTGCCTGATCGCGCAGGCTTCTCACCCAAGCTCGATGCCTGGGTGGCTCAGGAGTCGGCGGCCTTTGTGCGGCGCTGGCAGCGCCTGATGCGCGGCAGGCCAAGGGTGGTCAAGGCCAGCGAGTATGACCCCGCGATGACGGCGCGGCCCATTTTCTGGGGCGACTTGAAGTCCAACAGCGCGCTGGCGGCCCTGGCCGCCAAATTGCCGCTGGCCTGGGACGCCAAGAAATTGACGGTGGCCGGTCAGGTCCATGAGGCCGCGCATTGCGCGCCGGTGGGGATCTTCAGTTGGGTGGATGAGGTCAGTGGCAGGCGCTTGCAGGCCGGACTGAATGCCGGATTGAGCTTCCGTGAAGCCCATGACCGCACCAACTCCCTGCAAAACCCCAAGTTGCCGGATTTGAGTGTGTTGGATCTCGATCAACCTGCGGATGCGCAGAGCGCGGGCCGGGTGCTGCAGGCCGAGTTTTACGACGAGCAGTGGCGCTTGCCAAAGGGGCGCTGAGCAGTGTAGGGAGGCGCTGTCATGAACGCCGCCTCCAAACGCTTTCTGTTGCAACTCCTGAGCACCCCAAGCCCGACCGGCTTTGAGCATCGCGGTCAGCGCCTCTGGGTGCAGCAGTTGCGCAAGGTGGCGGACCGTGTGGAAAGCGATGCCTACGGCACTGCCTGGGCCGTGTTGGAGGGCAGCGCCAAAAAGCCGCGCCGCCTCATGCTCGAGGCCCATGCCGATGAAATCGGTTACATGGTCAAGTACATCTCCAAGGATGGATTTCTGAGCCTGGACCGCATTGGCGGCAGCGATGTGGCCACGGCCAGAGGACGCCGCGTCGAGATTCTTGGCGACAAGGGCAGCGTGCGCGGCGTGATCGGCAACATCGCCATTCACATCCGCGAGGATCGCGACAACGAAAAGGCGCCGAAAGTGCACGACCTGTGGGTGGATCTCGGGTTGGGCAGTGCGGAGGAGGTGGCCAAGGCCGGCATCCGCGTTGGGCACCCCGTGGTGTACGCCGATGGCGTTGAGGAACTGGGTCGGCATCGTTTGGTGGGCCGCGCCCTGGACAACCGCATCGGTGGCTTCATCATTGCCGAGGTCATGGCCCAACTGGCCAAGGGCCGCCGCCCGCAGGCCACGGTCATCGCCGTCAATGCGGTGCAGGAGGAAATTGGTGGCAATGGCGCCACGATGGTGGCGCACCGCCTCAAGCCCGATGCCGCCTTGGTGCTGGATGTCACCCACGCCACGGACACTCCGGCTGTGGATGTGAAGAAGCATGGTCAGGTCAGCTTGGGCGGCGGACCAAGCATCACCCATGGCAGCGCCAATCACCCGGAGATGGTGGCCAGGCTCATGGAGGTGGCCAAGGCTGCAAAGATCCCCCTGCAGCACGAGTCCTCCTCACGCTTCACCGGCACCGATACGGATAGCATCTTCATCCAACAGGGCGGCATTCCCAGCTCCTTGGTTTCACTGCCACTGCGCTACATGCACAGCGTGGTGGAGATGGCGGATTGGCGCGACATCGAGCAGGTGATCGAGTTGCTGGTGGGCTTTGCGCGCAGCGTCGGGCCCAATGACGACTTCCGGGTGCGGCTTTGAGTTGTTTTTGAAGTCCTGATTTTCAAGCCAGCACCGGCGTCGCGGGCGGCCCAGCCCCCTCGTCTGCAAAGAAATTGCACAGGGCCTCTTTGACAGCGCGGCCGAGTCGTGCAAGATGCAGCGCTTTCCCACTGAGGTCCTGCCAGGTGGTGCGCTGCTCAGGCGGTTTCATGGTGCGGAAGGCGTTCACACTCATCGCCTTTACTCCGCCAAAACATGCCCAAGGACACCTCGATCAAACGCATCTTAGTCATCGGCTCCGGCCCCATCGTCATCGGCCAGGGATGCGAGTTCGATTACTCCGGCGTGCAGGCCTGCAAGGCCCTGCGCGAGGAAGGCTACGAGGTGGTGCTCATCAACTCCAATCCGGCCACCATCATGACCGATCCGGAGTTTGCGGCTCGCACCTATGTGGAGCCCATCACCCCGGAGATGGTCGAGAAGATCATCATCAAGGAAAAACCCGATGTGCTGCTGCCCACCCTGGGCGGGCAGACGGCGCTCAATACGGCCATGTCCCTGCACCGTGCGGGCACTTTGGAGAAGCATGGCGTGCGCATGATTGGCGCCAAGCCCGAGGCCATCGAGAAGGGCGAGGACCGCCTGCTGTTTAAAAATGCGATGCTCAAAATCGGTTTGGACCTGCCGCAATCCGGCGTGGCCCACACCATTGAAGAGGCGCGCAAAATCGCCGATGAAATCGGCACTCTGCCGCTCATCATCCGTCCGGCCTACACCCTGGGAGGCACGGGCGGTGGCATAGCCTACAACCGAGAGGAATTTGAAGCCATCACCGCCCGCGGGCTGGATCTTTCACCGGTCAGCGAGGTGCTCATCGAGGAGTCACTGCTGGGTTGGAAGGAGTACGAGATGGAAGTCATGCGCGACCGCGCTGACAACTGCGTGATCATCTGCTCCATCGAGAACCTCGACCCCATGGGCGTGCACACCGGTGACTCGATCACCGTGGCGCCCATCCAGACGCTCACCGATCGCGAGTACCAGATCATGCGCGATTTCTCCTTCGCCTGCATCCGCGAGATCGGCGTGGAGACCGGCGGCTCCAACATCCAGTTTGCCGTGCACCCGGACACCGGGCGCATGATCGTCATTGAGATGAACCCTCGGGTGAGCCGCAGCTCCGCGCTTGCCTCCAAGGCCACGGGCTTTCCGATTGCCAAGATCGCTGCCAAGTTGGCTGTGGGCTACACGCTGGATGAACTCAAAAACGACATCACCCGCGAGACGCCAGCCAGCTTCGAGCCCACCATTGACTATGTGGTGACCAAGGTGCCGCGCTTCACCTTCGAGAAGTTCCCAGGTGCAGATGCCACCCTCACCACGCAGATGAAGTCCGTGGGCGAGGCCATGGCCATTGGCCGCACCTTCAAGGAATCCCTGCAGAAGGCCCTGCGCAGTCTGGAGATCAAGCGCTTCGGCCTGCTGGGCGACGGCGCCGACGGCGATCTGGATGAGGAAAGCCTCACCACCAAGCTCAGCGTGCCCAATGCCGAGCGCATCTTCTGGCTCGGTGTGGCCTTTGCCAAGGGCTGGGGTGTGGAGAAGATCTTTGCCCTCACCAAGATTGACCGCTGGTTCCTGCGCCAGATCGAGGAGATCGTGAAGGAGCAGGCCACTTTGGCTTCGCTGGATCTGCGCCGCGCCAAGAAACTCGGCTTCTCGGATCGGCAGATTGCCCTGGCCCATGGCATCAGCGAGGCAGAGGCTCGGCAGAAGCGCCTGGCCGCTGGCCTGCGCCCGACCTACCGCTTGGTGGACACCTGTGCCGCCGAGTTTGAGGCCTACACGCCCTACTACTACAGCACCTACGGCATTGAGGACGAGGTGCGCGACAGCAACAAGAAGAAGGTCATCATCCTGGGCGGTGGCCCCAACCGCATCGGCCAAGGCATTGAGTTTGATTACTGCTGTGTGCACGCCAGCTTTGCGCTGCGCGAGCTGGGTTACGAGACCATCATGGTCAACTCCAACCCCGAGACTGTCTCCACCGACTACGACACCAGCGACAAGCTTTACTTCGAGCCCCTCACTCTTGAGGATGTGCTCAACATCTACGAGCGCGAGAATCAGGATGACCAGGTGCTTGGCGTGATCGTGCAGTTCGGCGGCCAGACCCCGCTGAACCTCGCCAAGGGCCTTGAGGAAAACGGCGTGCGCATCATTGGCACCTCGCCCAAGAGCATTGAGTTGGCCGAGGACCGCAAGCTCTTCGCCAAATTGCTTGATGACCTCGGCCTGGCGCAGGCTCCCAGTGGCACGGCAACCTCGTTGCAAGAGGCCTTGGCCATCACCGCGCGCATCGGCTACCCCAGTCTGGTGCGCCCCAGCTTTGTGCTCGGCGGACGCGCCATGCAAATTGTGTACAGCGACGCCGAGTTGACCCAGTACATGAAGAACGCGGTCGAGGCCACGCCCGATCGCCCCGTGCTGGTGGACCGCTTTCTTGAGGACGCCACCGAGGTGGATGTGGACTGCATCAGCGATGGCGAAACCACGGTGATTGGCGCCATCATGGAGCACATCGAGGAAGCCGGCATTCACTCCGGCGACAGCGCCTGCGTGATCCCGCCCTTCAGTCTGAGTGCCGCCATGCAGGACCGCATCCGCGAGGCCGCCACCAAGCTGGCCAAGGCCCTCAATGTTCGCGGCCTGATGAACATGCAGTTGGCCGTCAAGGGCGATGACCTCTATGTCATCGAAGTCAATCCCCGCGCCAGCCGCACTGCGCCCTTCGTCAGCAAGGCCATTGGCGTGCCCCTGCCCAAACTGGCCGCCAAGATCATGGCCGGCAAGAGCCTCAAGGAACTGGGCTTCACCGCCGAGGTCATTCCCAGCCACCACAGCGTCAAGGAAGCGGTGTTCCCCTTCAGCAAATTCCCCGGCGTGGACATCATTCTTGGCCCTGAAATGAAGAGCACCGGCGAGGTCATGGGCATTGACGCCGACCTCGGCCTTGCCTTTGCCAAATCGCAGATGGCCGCCGGCGGCAGTCTGCCCACCAAGGGCAATGTCTTCATCAGCGTCAAGGACAGTGACAAGCAGAGCGTGGCGCGCATCGCCAAGGGCTATGCTGATCTCGGCTTCAGCCTGTACGCCACGCCTGGCACCGGCCAAGTCATTGCCGCCGCCGGTGTGGCGGTGCAGATTCTGCCCAAGTTGGCCAGCGGTCAACGCCCCAATGTCATTGATCTCATGAAGAACAAGGACATGGCCATGGTCATCAACACGCCCAGCGGCAAGAACACCCGCGAGGACGAGGTGAAGATCCGCAACGCAACCATGCAGAACCGCATCCCGATCATGACCACGCTGCGGGGTGCCGATGCCGCGTTGATGGCCATCCGGTCGCTGCAGGCTCGCAATGTCGAGGTCCGCGCCCTCCAGGATTATCATTGATTGCGGTGGGGTGGCTCCCGCAGCAGAAGCACTGCTGAACTCCAAGAGCAGCGGTGGTCCGAATGGCCCACCTGGCTGCAGCGATGGAGCTTGAGATGCTCATGCCGTTGCCTTAGCTTTCCCTGCATGGGTGTATTGCGTCTCTTTCTCACCATTTCGGTGATTGCCTCCCATGGGGGTGCCCTCTTTGGCACGACGATGCTTCCCGGCAACATTGCCGTGGAGACCTTTTTCATCATCTCCGGTTTTTACATGTCACTGGTGCTGTCCTCGAAGTATCAGGGCGTGCAGTCGCTGGGCAAGTTCTACAGCAATCGGTTTCTCAGGCTTTACCCCACTTACCTCCTGGTCCTACTCACAGCCTGGGCTTGGATGCTGTTGTTGTGGCTGAAGTCTGGACGGTTGCCGGGCTACTGGCTGAAGGATTACGCACAGATGGACCTCCTGCCCAAATTGGGGTTGATTGTCTCGAATTGGACGATGCTGGGCAGTGACTTGCGATGCCTCTTCCATTTTTCGGCAACGAAGGGTTTTCTCTTTTTTCACGACAGTGGCATCGGTGTGGCGGCTGATGGAGCGAGGTGGGCGGGCAGCTACGGGACCATCGTGGCCTCATGGAGCATCGGCCTTGAAATTTGGTTTTATCTCCTGATTCCATGGTTGGCCAGACTACGCACCCCAACGCTGGTTGGGATCGGCCTGCTCTCGGCCCTATGCAAGGCCTCCATGGAGGCCAGCGGATTGTTGAGTTACTTTTTCTTTCCAGCGCAGTTGGGCTTCTTCCTCATCGGCGTGTTGGCAGAGCGGTTTGGTCGCGATCTTCCTTGCTCCAGAACCTGCCGTGGTTGGGGGTGGGCTGCCTGCGCGGCGATGGTGGCTTGGATCATTGGCTTCCCGTTCATGGAGTTGCCTGGGAACCACTGGTTTTTTTATGCCATGGTCGGCGGATTGCTGCCCTTGATCTTTGCGGCTTCGAAGAACAGTCAGTGGGACCGCTGGTTGGGCAATCTTTCCTATCCAGCCTACCTTTGCCATATGTTGGTGATGGAGGTTTTTCGCCTGCTGTTCAAGGAGGCCTACAGCATTACCCTGACGCTGTTGGGCAGCCTTTTGGTCTCAGCGCTTCTGGTGGTCTTTTTGGAGGCCCCCATTGATCGGTGGAGGCAGAGAAGGCTGCGGACAACGGGATGACGCATCGCGCCCCAGCAGTTCTGAAAAAGTCGCTGCTTCTGCGTCGTTTGCAGCGTAAGTCAGGCAGCATCCCCCAATCATCATGGCCACTTATGTTTACGAGACCATCCCGGAGCGCCCCGAGGATCAACCGCGCCGCTTTGAGGTGCAGCAGAAGATGAGTGACCCCGCGCTGACGCATGACCCGGAAACCGGCCTGCCGGTGCGGCGCATCATCACTGGCGGCAGCGGTTTGGTCACCCATGGCGCCAGCATCCTCTCGATGAAGACCCGAGGCCGATGACCGCGGCCCTTGAGCCCATCGGCTTGCTGCGCTGCGGCTACCGCAGTAAGTTTGGTGTTCCTCGTCAAAGCGGCGTGGTGCCGCAGGCGCTTGCGCGGGTGGAGATCCTGCCCGAATTTGCGAGGCCTGAGGCCTGGCGTGGTTTGGAGGAGTTCAGTCACCTCTGGCTCATCACCCAATTTCATCAGGTGCCTGAAGATGAGATTGGTTTGACCGTCAGGCCGCCCAAGCTCGGCGGCAATGAGCGCCGGGGCGTGTTTGCCACTCGCTCGCCTTTTCGACCCAATCGGTTGGGCTTGACCGTCGTCAAGCTCGAGGCAATCGAGCAGGGTGCCGGTTCGGTGGTTCTGAGGGTCAGCGGTGTGGACCTGGTGGATGGCACGCCGGTCTTTGATGTGAAGCCCTATGTGCGCTATGCGGATAGTGTGCCGCAGGCCCAAAGCAGCTTCGCTGACGCCCCTCCTGCGCCCATGGCATTGCGCTGGCAACTGCAACAAGGCATGCAAGCCCCGCCCGCTGCGCATCGGGAGTGGATCGAGCAGTCCCTGGCGATGCTGCCACAGCCCGCCTACCATGCCCCTACTCAACAGCGGCAATATGCAGCGGAGTTTGACCGCTGGCGACTGCGCTGGACTCTCGACGAGAACGGGGTGTGTGTGGTTGGTTGCGAAGAGATCGCCCCGGGTCAATGATGTTCAGTCAGCACTTGCAGTGGCAGGCCTTCGCGGGCAATGGGCTGGCATGCGCGATCCAAGAGCAGGCATTGAGGCGGCAGTGGCCGCATTGAAAGCGCAGGGGCTTGAGGCTGATCGCTGTGAGATCCTGCAAAACGGCAGTACGCTGGTGCTGCGGTTGCGCGAGGATTTGGTGTCCAGAGTGGTGCATGATGCTGGCGATGGAGCCCGCTCAGGCGTGGAGTGGTTTGCTCGCGAGAACACCTTGGCGGCCCATCTGATGGCGGCGGGCGCGCCTGTGATTGCGCTTCACCCGGCCATGCCGATGACGCCCGTGGTGCGCGCGGGTCTGCCAATGAGTTTTTGGTGCTTCGTGCAACGCATGCCCGGCGAGGTGGATGTTCACGAGGCGGCGCGATTGCTGGCGCGCTGTCTGCGTCTGGCGCAGGGTGTGTCGTTGGATTTGCCTGTGCTTGCAGTGCCACGCGAAGCCATTGGCGTGCTGGCGCAGGTTGCCCGGCGCGGACTGATGAGTGCGGAGGATCTGGCGCTGTTGAGGGAGGTGATTGTTCATGGGCTGCAAGAGCTTGAGGGCGCACCGCAGCAGGTTCTGCATGGCGATGCCCATTTGGGCAACGCGATGCTCACCACTCAGGGCTTGCTGTGGACGGATTGGGAGGATGCCTTCCTTGGCCCCTTGGAATGGGATTTGGCCTCGCTGATCTGCAATGCGAGGCTTCTCGATGGTGACGAGACTGCGGTTGAAGCCATGTCCAAGGGCTGGGCGCAGGAACTGGGGCCATGGGATGAGCAGCGGCTGAGGGTTTGTTTGCGGCTGCGGGTGGCGGTGATTTGCGCTTGGTACCCGTTGCTCTACCCCGCCGCCGATGGGGGACGCCAGGCAAAGTTGAGGCAGCGCCTGCAGTGGCTGCGCGAGTCTTCGCCATGAGATTGAGAATTCTCAAACTTGAGAAAGTAAGTTCAAGAGAACATCTTTATCACTTGCGCGAAGATTTAGGTTAACCCTAATGTTGAGGGTGCAAACGATCTCCGCGGCACGGTGTCGCTGAGGGGCTTGCCGTTCACTCATCCTCAACTACCTCCATGAAAAAGACACTTCTGACTCTACCGCTGTTTTTGGCGCTGTTCAGTCCTCTCTGCTCCCTGCACGCCGCCAAGCCCTCGGGCAAGGCGGCGAAGAAACCCAAAGTCGAGCAAGCCGACCAGGGGGATTCTTCATCGAAACCCGAGTCCGCGCAAAAGCCCAAGCGCGACACCTATCCCCTTTACGGCAAAGTGACTGCCGTGACCAGCCGCAGTCTCACGGTGGTCCGCAGCGAAAACCCCGAAGCCAAGGAAGTGAGCTTCACACTCAATGAGGAGACCACCTTCACTCGCCAAAGTGAGCCTGCGAAACGGCAGGATGTGCAGGTGGGCCAATGGATTGGCGGAGTGGTGAAAAAGTCGCCTCAGGAAGGGGAGCCTGACCTCCTCGTGAAAGTCACGCTCGATGTGAAGCAGCGCGCAAAACCTGCGAAGACCTCTCCGAAGGAGGAGTGACCCCAGCTTTTGGCCCGTGTGGTGCGGACCGAAACAGCGGTTCCCCCTGCGAGGGAGACTGCGGCGAGGTCGTCTGATGCTTGGCGGTTCAGGCGGCCTCGCTAGGTCCCAAACAAAGCACTTCACTGCCGCAGGGTGTGCCGCAGGGTGTGCCGCAGGGTGTGCCGCAGGGTGTGCCGCAGGGTGTGCCGCAGAATCAGCGCCCGCTTGCTCAGTGGTTGTAAAGAAATTCCTTGGTGTTGATCAAGGCCCAGATCAGGTCCTCATAGCCCATGCGCGTGGCGCGTTGGCTATCCAAGGGTTTTCCCTGATTGTCCTCGCGGGGTTTCGCGAGGTAGGTTTCGGCGATGCGCACCTCTTGCGCATCAGGCGGGCGGCCGTAGGCCGCGTAATAGAGCTGGCGAAGGGACTGCGGGGCCGCAGTTTTGGCCTTGGTCAGTTGTTCGGCGCGGCCACTGTTGGAAGCCAGTTTGGCCTTGATGTCGGGGGCATTCATCAGGTGCAGGCTTTGGGCCAGGCTTGCGGATTGCACGCGCTCGCACTCGCAGACGCTGGTGTTGTCGGGACGGCCAAAGACCTTGAGGAAGGGCGAGGCGCGATTGTAGGAGTTGTCTGGCAGGCTCACGGCTCGGGTGCCTGGAGGCAGGTCGGCAAAGTCCGATTGTGTGCCGGCCACCTGATCAATGCTATCGAGGAGCACTTCAGCAGTCAGGCGCCTGGGGTAGTAGTGGGAGTAGGCCTGAGTGTCGGCGACATTGAACTCATTGGGCTGGGAGCTGAGTTGGTAGGCATGGCTCTGCACCAACACGCGCAGAAGGGCGCGAAGGTCATAGCCGCTTTCGGTGAAGTGCTTGGCAAGGGCCTCAAGCAATTCTGGATTGGTGGGCGGGTTGGTGTCGCGGATGTCGTCTTCGGGCTCAATCAGGCCACGGCGGAAAAAGTGCTTCCAGTAGCGATTGACGAGGGACTTCGCGAAGAAGGGATTGTCCTTGCTGCTCATCCAATCCACGAGGGCCAGGCGTGGGTCATCATCGGGGGCGATTTCCTGCGGGGTTTGTCCCAGGCCGGCGGGGCGCAGCATGACCCGGGTTTTGCGGTGTTCGGTTTGGGCAATGCCGCGCTTGTGGAAGATCAGGTCTTCACCTGCCACGGTGGTGGGCTTGCGCCCAATCTGGCTGAAGAAGGCGGCGAGGTGGTAGTAGTCGCCCTGGCTCCAGCGCTCGAAGGGATGGTGATGGCACTGGGCGCATTGCATGCGCACGCCCAGGAAGAGTTGAGCTACATCCTCCAATTGGGTGGTGGCCTCCTTGACGCGCTTGTACCAAGCGACGGGAGGATTGGTGGCAATCGTGCCGGTGGAGCCAAGGATTTGACGCACGATCTGGTCATAGGGCGTGTTGGCCAGCAGGTTGTCGCGCATCCAGGCGTGGAAGGCGAAGTTGGCGGTGATGTCCGCTGGGTCGTCTCGTTTGTTCTTAAGCAGGGCGGTCCATTTGTTGGCAAAGTAGTCCGCGCACTCCGGGCTGGCGAGCAGGGTTTCAATGACTCGGTCGCGCTTGTCTGTGGCCTTATCCTTGAGGAAGGCGTCAACTTCTTCAACGCTGGGAATGCGACCTGCGAGATCGAGGTGAACGCGGCGCAGGAAGCTGGAGTCGTCGCAGATTGGGGAGGGTGGAATGCCGATACGCTTGAGGTTGGCGAACACCCACTGGTCAATGAAATTGCGCTGCGCAGGCACGGAGGTCACGGCGTGATCCATGGCAATCGAAAGGTTGCTCACGGCGGCTTGGCCGCCATAGCGCACCATGACGGCGACGCTGCCCGGAAGGTCGAGGGCCTTGACGCGGCCCTGCTCGCTGACTTCGGCCATGGCGCGGTCATTGGACTCAAAGAGGCTCAGGCCGGTGATGTCGCGCTTGCTGCCGTCGCTGTAGTGGGCGGTAACCTGGAGGTCGAGTTGCGTTTGAGGCTTGAGTTGCTGGCGCGCCGGTTGCACCTCGATGCGCTTGAGGTCCGGGTCGCCCTCGGGGCGGTAGGGCATGCCCTGAGCGATCCAGTTGACGAGGGTTTTGTATTCGGCGCTGCCGACTTGGACTTTTTTGCCGCCGGTGTGCGGGACCAAGGCGGCAGCCTTGGTGATGAGCAGGCTGGATTCTGGTGCCTGGGGCATCACGCGACGGCCTCGGCCCTGTTTGACGATGGCCTCGTAATCCTCCTCGGGTTCGAATCCCAAAACGCTGAGGCGGAAGCCGCGCTGGCCCGTGATGGCCTTGGCGTGGCAGGCGCCCGCATTGCAGCCAGTCTTGGTGAGGATGGGCTGGATGTCATTGACAAAGCTCAGCAAGCGCTGGTTCTCAGGCTTGGCCGCGACCGCGAGGCTGCTGCCAAGGAGGGCCAGTGCGGCGAGGAAGACGGTGGGGGGCATGGGGATACCTACGGGCCGCAGGCGCTTATTTTTTCCCATTGGGCGGTTGTCAGGGGCAAAGGCTGGTTGCAGGGTGAGCAGCCTTCCCCCCAAGCCATGGCCTGCAAGATTGACCCCGCCCTGCACCGGGAACAAAAACCCGATTGGATTCGCGTCAAATTGCCGCGGGATCCGGTATTTTGGAGCACCCAGGCCTTGATCGCGGACCTCAAGCTGCACACGGTTTGCGAGGAGGCGCAATGCCCCAATCGTTGGGAGTGCTGGAGCCAGGGCACGGCCACTTTCATGATTGCCGGTGAGCGCTGCACGCGGGCCTGTGGGTTTTGTGCAGTCAAGACCGCCAAGCCCTTCGCGTTGGAGGCCGATGAACCGCAGCGCGTGGCGCAGGCGGTGCAGCGGCTGCGCCTCAATCATGTGGTGATCACGGCGGTGGCACGCGATGACTTGCCCGATGGCGGTGCGCTGCATTTTGCGCAGACCATGGAAGCGGTGCGCGAGGCGGTGCCTGGGATCACGCTGGAGATTCTGGTGCCCGACTTCAACGGCCGCGATGAGGCGCTGCTGTCGGTGATGCAGGCCAAGCCGCATATCTTCAATCACAACTTGGAGACGGTGGAGCGTCTGACGCCGCTGGTGCGCAGTCGCGCCAAGTATGAGCGCAGCCTGCAGGTCTTGCAGCGTGCTGGGCAGATGGCCAATGAGTTGGGCTATCGCTGTGCCACCAAGAGTGGTTTGATGCTGGGCTTGGGTGAGACGGAGGTGGAGTTGTTTGCGGCGATGGATGATTTGTTGGAGCACGGGGTCAGTGTGCTGACCCTGGGCCAGTATCTGCGACCCTCAGCGCAGCATTTGCCCGTCATTGATTACATTCATCCCGACACCTTCGAGCATTACAAGCAGGTGGCCTTGGCCAAGGGGTTCCGTCATGTCGCCAGCGCGCCACTGGTTCGCAGCTCTTACCACGCGGCGGACTTCAGGCCTGAACTTGATGTCGCTGTGCAGGGTGACTGTGCAGGGTGACTGTGCAGGGATTTCCAGCCCAGCGATCAATCCCGTTTGCAGGTGGGCATCATCTGCCTCATGATGCTGGATCTTCTCATGGCCCAAATTACTCCCGAGCAACTCAGCGCCCATCTCCAGTGGACGCAGAGTGGAGGCAAGTCTGGCCGAAGGGTTGATGAGAGCGGCATGAACCTTGCCGGGGCAAATCTCGCTGGGCAGCAATTGGCGAGGGCACAGTTTCGCGGCACCACGCTGACCAGGGCGGATTTTTCCTCGGCCAATCTCAGTGGGGCGGATTTTTCCGGCGCCAACCTTGATCAGGTCAACTTTCGTGGAGCGGACCTCAGTGAGGCAAACTTTGGCGGGGTCAGCATGCGTCATGCGGATCTGCAGGATTGCCGTGCTCAGCGTGCTGATTTTTCTGGTGCCAATCTGATGCAGAGCAATCTCTGTACTGCCGATTTCTCTGAGGCAGACCTTACGGCAGTGAACGCTGAGGGCTGTCGCTGTGAGGGCATTGTTCTCGCAGGGGCCAAAGTGGCTGATGCTCAGGGCTTGCCCCGCGTTTGACTCGCGCTCTGGTTGTCTGGCTGCGGGGGGCTTGAGCCCGGTGAGATCTTTTCTGGCTTGCAGAGCGGCATTGAAGTTTTGAGGGAGTCGCCTGTGGGGTCTGCGGCGGTGAGGACTCTGGCGGCTACAAAAAAAGCGCCCCCTCTCTCAAGGGGGCGCTTTGCCTTGGGCCGCAGGGCCCTCGCTGGGAGGAAGGGGTTAGGTTCCTGCGCGTGCGGCAGCCACGGCGGCGTCTGCCTTAAGGGCGGCCTCATGGCTGTCGAGCACCTTGCGCTTGAGGCTTTGACCCGTGCGGCGGGCGTACCAGAGAACCAGCGGGCTGGCGATGAAGATTGAGGAATAGGTGCCGAGGATCACGCCAATGGTGATGGGCATCGCAAATTCCTTCATCGCCGGGTTGCCCATGAACAGGAGGACGACCATGGGGGCAAGGGCGGTGGGGCCTGTGAGGAGTGTGCGGCTCAGGGTTTTGCAGATGGCCTCGTTCATGAGCTCGCGGATGCTACCGCCACCACCGCGCTGGATGGTTTCGCGGATTCGGTCAAAGACGACGATGGTGTCGTTGATTGAGTAACCAGCAATGGTGAGCAGGGCTCCCACATGAATCAGGCTGAGTTCCTGCCCCAGCAGGACGCAAAGGCCAGGGACCATGAGGACATCGTGAAACAGGGCGATGACGGCGCCCAGAGCGAAGGCAAATTCATAACGCAGGAGCAGGTAGAGGAAGATGGCCAGTAGGGCCACGGCCATCGCGGCCAGTGAGGTGCGCGCGGACTCGCTTCCGATGAGCGCGCCGACCGTCTCCAGGCTGGTCCCCTTCACATCCTTTGTGAATTGCTTGAGCATTGCGGCTTCGAGCACCGGGCCAGCAGCCTGTTCGGCGCGAATTGCCAGAATTTGGCTACCCCCTGCCGCGTTCTTGCGCTGAATGTAGAAGTTCCCCACTGGCTTGCCGTCTGGGAGCTTGAGTTCGCGGAGGGTCTTCTCCACATCGGCGTCGCTGAGCTTGCTCTCGGGTTTGAGTTCGGCGTGCAACAGGGAGCCGCCGCGGAAGTCAATGCCAAGACCAGCCTTGCCTCGGACGCCCAGGGTGGCAAAGGAGATGGCGGTGACCACCAGCGAAGCGATGATGAAACGGGGGGCGATGGCGAGCACATCGAAGACCCGGTCAGGGATGACCTTGGTCGTCTTGAGCTGTGTGAGCAGGCCCTTGTCAATGACCCACATGAAGATCACGCGGGTGACGATCAGAGCGCCGATCATGGAGGAGACCAGTCCGATCATGAGGGTGACGGCGAATCCGCGCACCAGGCCACCGGAGATCAGGAAGAGGATGATGGCAGCGATGATGGTCGTGATGTTGGAGTCGGCGATGGCGGAGAAGGCCTTAAGGAAGGCGGCCTCCAGGGCTCCTGCCAGTGACTTGCCAGCCTCCATCTCTTCACGCAGGCGTTCGTAGATGAGCACATTGGCGTCCACGGCCATGCCGATGGTCAACACAATCCCCGCGATGCCAGGCATGGTGAGGGTGAATTTGAAGAGGGACATGCCGCCGAAGAGCACGGTGAGGTTGATCACCAGACCGATGATGGCCACCAGACCGGCGAGGCGGTAGATGAAGAGCATGAATGCGGTGGTGATGATCAGGCCGGTGATGCAGATCCACTTGCCCTGATCAATGGAGGATTGCCCGTAGGAGGCTGAGACCGCGTTTTCCGACTCAATGGTCATGGGGTTTTTCAGCGGATTCTTCAGCAGGGTGGCCAATTGCACGGAGGACTCGCGGGTGAAATTCCCGGAGATCACTGCGGTGCCGCCAAAGCGGTCGGTTTGCAGAACGGGGGCTGAAATGATTTCACCGTCAACGATAATGGCCAACT
>JAURHS010000002.1 GCA_030833205.1 Prosthecobacter sp. | reverse complement strand
CTCCCGAAACTCAGGCTGCCCAGCAAGGCCCTGCGCTGCTGGCAAAGCCTCGCCATGCGCCAAAGCCCAACGCAACGAGCCCTGATGCTGGGCCTGGCCACACCGCTTCTGCCCTGCACTCCACTTTACCTGATGTTGGGCCTAGCCATGAGCACTGGCCGGGCCGGAAGCGGAGCCGCGTTTGCGGTATCCTTCGCCATGGGCACGCTTCCCCTGTTGGCCACCGCTCAGACCCAACTGCACCACCTCAGTCTGCGACTTGGCCCACGACAACTTCGGCAACTCCAGCAAGGGCTTGCCCTGATGAGTGCGCTGATTTTACTGTGGCGTCTGCGCGGCACTTTTGTTGGCGAGGCCAGCGCCACCTGCTGCGGATGGGGTTCCTAACGCAGGTTGACTGCACCACCGTCAATGGGATAGGCCGAGCCAGTGACAAAGGAGGCCTCATCACTGCAGAGGTAAAGCGCCAGGGCGGCGATTTCATCGGGCTTGGCCATGCGCCCAATGGGCTGCGCAGCGCTGAGCTTCTCAAACATCTCCGCCTCGCGACCAGGATAGTGCTGGGCAAGATAACCGTCCACAAAGGGCGTGTGCACCCGCGCTGGGCAGATGCAATTGCAGCGCACCTTGCTGCCAATGTAATCCTTGGCCATCGAGTAAGTCATCATCAGCACCGCCCCCTTGGTCATCGAGTAGGCGAAGCGATCCGAGAGGCCCATTTGCGCCGCGATGCTGCAGAGATTGAGCACCACACCCCCACCCTGCTCCACCAAGTGAGCGACCACGGTTTGCGAGCAATGATACACGCCCTTGATGTTGACCTGATAGAGACGGTCCATGGCCTCGGGCTCCGTGGTGAGCAAACTGCCAATATGGGCAATGCCCGCGTTGTTGACCAGGATGTCAATGCGACTGCGGCGACTCAGACTTTGCGCAAAGGCGGTCTTCACCGACTCCAAACTGGAAACATCTGCCGCACAGGCTGCAGCACTTCCACCCGCCGCCTGGATCTCGGCAGCGACGCGTTGCGCTGAGTCCAGAGACAGGTCCCAGACCTCGACATGAGCGCCCTGGCGGGCAAAACGCTGGGCGATGGCCTCGCCGATGCCGCTGCCGGCGCCGGTGATGATGGCGGCTTTTCCATTCAGGGAGAACATGAGAGGTAAAACAAGGGTTGGGGATGGGCGCCTTCACCATGGCGATCGGGAGGCTTCTTGCAAACGCTCTCGCCCTGCGTCAACTTGCGTTCCCATGTCAGGTCTCTGTGCCAAGGATCTCCGCTTCGCCCATCCCGGCGGCGGCTTGCGCCTGCAGGTGCCGCGGCTCGAGCTTGCCGCCGGACAAAGCCTTGGGCTGTTGGGCCCCAGTGGCGTCGGCAAGACCACGCTTTTGAAGCTGCTCTGCGGCCTGCTGCAGGCTCAAGGCGGAAGCATCCGGCTTGGCAAGCAGGAGTTGCAGCAACTCACCGAGCCACAACGACGCGAGATGCGCCTGCGCGAGATGGGCCTGATCTTCCAGGATTTTGCCCTGCTCGATTATCTCAGCGTGGGAGAAAACATCCTGCTGCCCGCGCGCTTCGGCGCCCCGGCAGATCAGGCTCTGGCCCTGGAGATGGCCGGTCGCCTGGACCTGCGCGAGTTATGGCAGCGGCCCTGCGCTCAACTCTCGCAGGGCGAGCGGCAGCGTGTGGCCATCGTGCGAGCACTGGCCCACTCGCCGGCCTTTGTCTTTGCCGATGAGCCCACGGCCTCACTGGATGTGGGCAGACGCGACGGCGTCATGCAACTGTTGCGCGAGCGGGTCTGTGAGCGCGGCGGCTCGCTGATTCTCATCACCCACGATGAAGCGCTCATGCGCGGCCTTGATCAGCGACTCGACCTCAACCCCTGCCGCGCATGAATCGCCCCGCCTGGTTTCTCGCCTGGCGCTATGTCGCCACCCACCGCCTGCAGGCTGGCCTGTTGACCGCAGCACTTGGCCTGGTGCTGGCCCTGCCGCTTTGCCTGCATTTCATGGTGCGCGCCACGCAGCAAAACATGGAGGCCCGCGCACAAGGCACACCTCAGCTTCTGGGCGCACGCGGCAGCGCGCTGGATCTCATGCTCGCCGGGCTTTACTTCAAGCGCCAAGCCCTGCCCGCCCTGCAGCAGCGCGATGCTCTGAGCCTGCGCCAATCTGGACTGGCACAGGTGATCCCACTGGACCTGCGATTTCATGCCCAAGGGGCAGCCATCGTCGGGACAGAATTGGATTACTTTGCCTTCCGCGGACTCAAGCCCGCGCAGGGCAGGTTGTTTGCCCGACTCGGCGAATGTGTTGTTGGCGCCGCTCTGGCAGGCAGTCGCGGGCTGAAGGTCGGCGACTCGGTGTATTCCAGTCAGGAGCAATTGTTTGATCTCGCCGGGGTCTATCCCCTGAAGATGCGAATCTCTGGGGTGCTTGCCCCCAACTCCTCTGCCGATGACGAGGCCTTGTTTGTGGACCTCAAGACCGCTTGGATCATCGCGGGGATGGCGCACGGTCACGATGATGTCGCCAAGAACAAGGCAGAGCAGCTCTCACAAAGCGCCAAGCACACCGTGGCCAACGCCAGCGTGCGCACCTTCAATGAGGTCACGCCCGACAACGAGGCCGGCTTTCACTTTCATGGCAACACGCAGGACTATCCCTTGAGCGCGGCCATCGTGCTGCCACGCGACGCCAAGGCCGAGGCCATTCTCGCCGGGCGGTTTCAAGGCTCCAAGACCCAGGCCCAATTGATCCGCCCCGCCGAGCAGTACCGCACCCTGATCAGCACCCTGTTTGAATTGCAGCGCCTGAGCCTGGCCTTGTTTGCAGCGATTCTGCTGGCCGCCTCTGCCATTGCCGCCCTGGTCTTTGCCCTGTCCTTCCGCCTGCGGCAGCGTGAATTTCACACCCTCACCGAGTTGGGCGTGCCCGCAGCGGCGCTGCGACGCAGCAAGCTGTTGGAGGTTGTCATCATCGGCCTAATGAGCATCGCAGGATCCCTGATCCTAAGCTCCCTGGTCGCCGTTCTTTCGCACAGCTGGGTGCGATGGCTGCTCAGCTGAGAAACCCACTCAGCGGGAAAGGAACTCAGGGTTGCTTGAGGCGCCAGCGAGCCTGACGCAAGACGGCCCCGGGAACCTCCTTCATCTTCTCATACCAGAGGGTGAGCAGATCGCCATTGCCCAACTCAACGGTGCTTGGATAGCCCAGGTCGCCCCCGATCCCATCACCGGAGATCATCATCTCCGCACCCCAGGTGGCACCGTGATCACGACTGAGACGCGCCTGATTGCCAAAGGGCGGGCGTCGGTGGCCATAAGTCATGAGCAGGTGGCCGCTGCGCAAACGCAACAGATGGGAGGGCAGACCGAAGCAGACTGGCTCCGGAGTGCTCCAGGTCTTGCCACCATCGCGGCTGCGGCACTGCAGCGTCCAGCCCTTGTTGGCGGGGTTGTGATTGCGAATCTGGACCAAGATGCTGCCGTCGCTGCACTCCACGGCATGCAGCTCATGATAGGCATCCGTAACCTTGTCGCCGGGGCGCGCAGGAATCTCCGACAGCCACTGCCAGCTGCGCCCATCGTCGCGCGATTCACACACGCCGATGCGCTTGTCCTTGGTCCAGAGCTCCTTGCCCGCATAGAGGAGGCGCCCGTCACTGAGTTGAATGGGGCCGTGGGGACTATTGACCAGCGTGGGCAGCCTCGGCCCCCAAGTGATGCCCCCGTCCTCGCTGCGGATTGCCCATTGGCCCAACTCCGCCTGCCGCTGCTGCGCGCCGAGGCGCTGATGAGCCGCATTCCAGCGCTGCCATTGCTCCTGAGTCATGGTCTTTGAGGTCCAGCCCTTGGTGCCCATTTCTCCCATCGCGGCCTGCTTGCTGAGCATCGGCTCATAGGCAAGCGAGGTGAAGGTGGTCACCACGAGCGTGCCCTTGGCCGTTTGCATGGCACCGCTGTCGCGGTCATCAATGGCCCCATCGAGAAGCACTCGTGGGTGGGTCCAGCTCTTGCCCTCGTCGTCGCTGTGCATGGCCTGCACCTGCCCGAAGGGGCAGACATGGGCCTCACGGCCACCGGACCATGACACCCAGAGTTGGCCACTTTGAAGGCGGGTGAGCGTGGGCCAACCATGATAAACCTGAGGCTGGCTGGTGATCACCCGGGTTTCCATCACCTCGTGCTGATCTGCAGCCGATGCCAGAAGGCTGCCAAGGGTCAAAAAAGTGGTGGCAAAAAACGGGTGAAAAAATCGCAGCATCATGGATTTACGGCCAGGTTGAGCCTTTGCTTGCAAAGTGAGGGATTGCGGGCGTCGGGAGATGAACCTAGATTTCACCCGCCCCCTGCCCACGCCAGAGTCGCGATGTTGCACCAGTCCACCACAAGCTCCAAAGCGCCGGCTCACAATGTTGGTCTGCAGCTGCGTGGCTGGAGCGCAAGAATGCAGGCCTGCTGGAACTTGTTTTCCAGCCACTGCCCGCAGGCCTTGCAGGAGAATTGGAGCGTTGCCGACTACGGCTGCGGCACTCAGGAACTGGCCCAGCTCATTCCAAAGAATTGGGTCTATGCCGGTTACGACCAACTCGATCGCGGTCAAGCCACCGCACCCTTGGACCTCAGCCGCGACTGGCCAGAGCATCAAACACCTGACCTCGGCGTGATGCTCGGCGTTCTCGAATACCTGCCCAACAATCATGAGGTGCTTGCGAAGCTCATCGCCGGCAGCCGCTACAGTCTCTTCTCCTGCAACGGCAGTTTCTCCCCACTGAGGGTCTTGCGCGAGGGCTGGTGCTGGAGCCGCCCGTCGCCCCGGCAAATCCGCCACATCATCCGCAACTGCGGGGCCCAACTGCTCGCCCATCAACCTTGGCGCCAAGGCTGCGGCCTTTGGCTCTGCCAGCATCCCAATCCTGCATGAGGCTGGCCCTGCTCACGCCCGCCATGGGAAGCCGCAATGTGGGCGACGCGCTCATTGAGGAGGCCGTGTGCCGATTGGTGCCCGCGCAATCCCTGCAACGCCTGACTCTGCGCCGCCCGCTGACGCCCGAGGAGATGCGGCAACTCAATGACTGCGATGCTGCCATCCTCTGTGGTTCCAACCTTTATCAGGAACACTGGGGCTGCGGCTTTCTCACTCCGGAGTTTTTGCATGAGTTGAAAATCCCGCTGATTCCCCTTGGCATTGGCTGCAGCGCTGCGGCCGGAGAGAGCCCAAGGGTGGCCGCGGACAAACTGCCGCTGCTGCGCGAGATGCACCGCCGCAGCCGCATTGGCAGTGTGCGCGATGCTGCCACGCAGCGATGGCTGCAAGGCATCGGCATTGACAATGTCCGCCTCACCGGATGTCCCGTGCTGTTTCACGCCTTGCGGCGGCCTGAGTTCCATCGCATCAATCCAGAGGCGCCCGTGGCCCTGAGTCTGCGCCGCGATTTCCTGCACGGGGCAGAGTGCCTGGAGAGGCTCCAGTGGCCGATCCTTGACCCGCTTTGCCGTCAACTGCAACCCACTCTGGTCAGCCAGGGCCCAGCCGATGATGCGCAGGCTTTGGCGCTGGCGAGGCGTCACGATTTGCAGGTGTTCAATCATTGGCAGGACGGCGCCACCGAGTCCTACGAGTGGCTGGCGCGACATCAGTCCTGGAGCCTGAATCTGCGCCTGCATTTTGGCATGCTCAGCCTCTCCCATGGCAAGCCCAGTTGGTGGATCGGGCAGGACAGCCGAGTCGAGGGCTTCTGCCAACTCATGGGCCTGCCTTGGCGCCACATCCGCGACTGGCAGACGGGGATGCTCAAGGAAATGGGACCTGGGCACGAGGCACAATTTGCCGATGTCCCCCAACGCTGGGATCAACTCGCCGCCACCATGCGCGAGGTCTTGGCGGCCAATGGCCTGCCCTGTGCGCTGGATTTACCCGCGCCGAAACCCAAGCCAAGGGTGCTGTTCCTGGTCCCAAGGCGACAGTGGGCCTATGACTTCTCTGCCCAGTCTCTGGCCTCAAGGCTAAGCCCGGAGTTTGACATTCGAATTCGCTATTCCACGGATCGGCCGGCCCTGCGCCCTGAAGCCTACGATCTTGCGCAGGTCTTTTACTGGGGAGAGGACGCTCACCTGGGGCGCGGCTTTGACCCTGCCAAGGTTCTCATGGGTTGCTCCAGTCATCGCTGGCAGCACCCAGGAAAACACGGCCCCTTGAGCAGCCTGGATTTTGCCCAGCGTCATTTGCAGGGAGCCGCCACCGTGCTGACGACATCACTGCGTCTGCAGCGACTGATCCGCCCAGCCCATCCCTCAGTTCAGCACGCGCCAAACGGGTATGAGCCCTCTCTTTTCTTCTCCAAATCCGCGCGCCGAGGACCTCTGCGCATTGGAGCCGCAGGCTTTCGCAAAGACCCGGTGAAGGGCTACGATGACATCCTGATCCCTGCGGCCAAAGGCATGGACATGGAGCTGGCAGAGGGCAGCATGAGCCACGGGCAAATGAACGATTTTTACAATCGTTTTGATGTCATTGCCATTACCTCGCAGCATGAGGGAGAGCCCCTTACCTTGATGGAGGCCATGGCGGCCGGGTGCTTCCCTGTCTGCAGCGATGTTGGCATTGTCCCCGAGTTGGTGCGCCATCTCGACAACGGCTACATCGTCCCGCATTGGTCCGTCGAGGCTTTCCGCGCCGCCTTTCAATGGTGCGCCGAGCACTTGGATCGCGTGCGCGAAGCCGGCCAACGCAATGCTGCGATGATGCCGGGCCTGCGCTCCTGGGATTTACTCTGCGATCTGCATCGCAACCATCTGCGGCAGGCACTCTCTGAATCCACGGGGGCCCGGATTGCTCTGTGCAGCAGACTGGAACCCAGTCACCCCCAGAGGCAACGCCTCGCGAGATTGCTCGGCAGGCTTGGTCTGTCTTGGTCACCTGCTACCGCACGGGATGCAGAGGCTCCAGACCTCAGTGATGAGTGGCGCCGTTGCAGCATCATGGGCCTGCCTTGGAGGCCTGCTCTACGGTTACGCTACCGCCTTGGGCTCAACCACAACGGACCGCACGGCTTGGAATGGGAGGAACTGGAGCAACTCCTCCGACAGGGACTGCTGCCCCGACCTCCATCCCCGCAAAATCCACTTGCCCGCCTGCAGAGAAGGATTCAACGCCAGTGGCAGAACCTCTTTGATTGAGACCCGATGACCAGTCCCACCAAATCCCAAGCCATCAAAACCCTGCGCGAAGATGCCTGGATCGGCGACGCCGTGCTGGAACTTCTGATCCGCCAGTGGGTGCTCAATCAAGGCCGCGGGGTTGACGCTGAGCGCAAGAAGCAGTTGACCTGCAACCAGTTCCTCAGCGCCTTGGGGCCGCCTACTGAGGTGGAAGCCCGCATCGGCATCCTCTACCAGCAGCAGGGCTTGGAGGCGGCAAAGGCCTTCATTGAACAGGAACTGCTGCCGCGCCATGAGCAGCAGGAACGGCGGCGGCAAGTGCAACAACACAAGGGCCGCCGCAGCTAGCCCACTGTGCTGCCCATTCAGTGCTCGGACAGGCGACGCAGACACTCGCGCTCAGCCTGCAGCATTCCCTCGGCCACCTCGGGATCCCGCAACCCGGCGAGCAGCTGCTGCAGAGGTTGCTGCAACTCAAAATCCTTGGCCACAAGGGCCAATACGGCGCGCTGACCGCTCGTGCCTGCCAGCCTTGAGGCGTCCACCCCCTTGAGCAGGGATTGCACCCGGTCCCGATCTCCCAGTCGCCAAGAGGCCAGAATTTCAAGCAAGACCCAGTGAGGCTCATCAGGCAAGCGACGCTGCCACCGCCTGGAGGTATCGAGGCCCAATTCCACTTCGCGGCCCAGCAACAGATTCACATAAATGAGCAGGCGCTGATACTCGGTTTCTTCGGGGTACAACTCAAGCGCCTTGGCCCCCACCTCCATGAGTTCATCGAGCATCCCCTGGGCAAACAAAACGCGGATCAAACCATCGTGTGCTGGCTTTTGAAACTGCGCCGCTCGGGTAAGAAGGCGATAGGCGTCCACGGCGACCGTTGGTTGTTGCCTGGCCTCCGCGTAACCAGCCAGCTTGAAAAGCAAATCCGGTCTCCCCTCCTGCTGAGCCACCCGAACGGCTGTCTGCAACGCGAGCCCCATCTGCTCACGATCCTCCCGCGAAACGAAGGCCAGATGCGCGCGATAAAAGGAGCGCGTGGCGGGACTGAGATGACGAACCACGCGCGGGTCCTCCACCAATTTCCCAAGCTCCCCAAAACGCTGCATCGCCGTCAAGGCCGTGAGACGGCTTTCCACAAGACCGCGCGAGCTCCACGACGAGTCATCGGCGTCAAGCAAACGAAGCACCAAGGCGTGTTGACTCTGAGGAGGCTCCAACAACCAATGCACCAGCGCCTCACTCTTGAGTAGCCCCTGCTGCTGAATGCGGCGGCGGGCCATCCCAACGATGTCCTGAAGACGAAGCGGCTCAAGACGGACCTCTCGTCGAAGGGAGGCCGCCCAGTGCCCATCAGAGCAGAGCGAATGCTCGCGCAATGCCTTTGCCAGTCGCCGGGAGTCGCTGGCGGAAAGTTCGCTGCATTGCTCAAGCAACTCGAGGGCAACCAGGGAAACCTTGGGGTCCTCGCTGCCTGCGAGATTCCAGGCGCGATTGACTCCACTGCGAACCAGTGCAGGTTCTCCTGAGGCCATTTCCACGCGAATCAAGCGCAAGGCGTCCGTCGGGGCGCCACCTGTTGCCTGCAGGCGTTGATCGAGCTGACGGGCCACACGCCCCATTTGCCCGGGCCAGACCAACAAGGCCAAGTCGATCATCTCGTTGCTGACAGGCATGCGTTCAAAGGCCTGCTGCAACAGCCTTCCTGCCTCGTCCATGCGCTGCAGTCCAACCAGGGCTCGCACCCGCTGAACCCGATCCTCATCGCTGAGTTGCCCAACGCGCTCCAAAAGGTCAAAGAAGTACAGGGCTTCCGGGCGACGCCCGCGCGCCAAAATCCTGGCATTGAGACGCGCCGCCTCGGGATGTTCGGGTGCCATGCGAATGGCATCCTGAACCCGCTGCAGGGCAACCATGACCTGGCCCTCGGCCAATAAAATCTGTGCCTCCCTGCACATGCCATCCGCGCGCCAACTCTGCAGGGCACGGTGCATGGGCTTGGCTTGCCAAGCGGCGAGGCCAATGCCTCCCGCACAACTCAAAATCAACACCAGCCTTGCGGCCATGCGCTGGGCGGGACTCTGGCGATCGCGGTGCGCCTGAGTGGGCGGACGAAACCAGTGCCACAAGCGTCGAAGCGCTCCCGAAGATTTCTCATCGGGGCTGGAATCAATGGGTTGATGACTCAACATGCGCGCAGTCTCAAAGCCCCCAAGATTGCCTCACTGCACCGGCTGCCGGCAAGTGGTTTCAAGGGCGAGGAAGCCTTTCAAATGTCGAACGAGGGCGCCTGTCGCCGCTCGCGTTCAAGCACCTGGGCCAATGTGGTGGTGGCCAGCCAGCCGTCAACCTGCTGCTTGAGCAGTCCAAAGGTCTGGCAAAGCCCACAGGGAGCCGCCTCGCCCTGCGCGCAACCGCCCGCCGCAACGCTGCAATGAAAGGGTTCGAAGGGCCCATCAAGCAGATTGATGACTTCACCCAGCGTAATTCGAGCGGCAGCGCGCTGCAGTTGGTAGCCGCCACCGAGGCCTCGTTTGCTGCGAAGCAACCCTCCCCGTTTGAGTTGCAGCAAAATCTGCTCGAGGAACTTGGCTGGCACTTGGGCGGCTTCAGACAAATCCTGCATGCAAAAGTTGCCCTGGTCTCCCTCACGCACCATCGCCATGAGGGCCCTGAGGGCGTACTGGGCTTTCATCGAGAGTTTCACGGCCTCTGAGCATGGACGCAACCACTGGCGAAGCAATCAAAAGCGAGGCCACAAGGTCAGCCAAGAAGGGCAGAAACCGCCTTGCCGCCATCGGTGATGGGTACGGGGCGGGTGCCGTCCATCAGTTCCATGGATGGGGAGATGCCCATCGCGGCATGAATGGTGGCGTGAAAATCCACCAGAGGCACGGGGTTCTCCACGGGCTTCTTGGCCAACTCATCGGTGACTCCGTAGGCGCCACAGTGCTTCAGGCCGCCGCCGGCAAGCACCATGGAAAAGGCGGTGCCTTGATGGCCACGACCACCCCGCCCATCAAATTCGGGGGGGCGTCCGAACTCGGTGCCCACCACAATCAGCGTCTTGTCCAGCAACTTGCGCGCCTTGAGGTCAGCCATCAGCCCGGAGAGGGCAAGGTCCAATTCCTGGATCAGCACATGCTGGTTTTCATAGCCCTCGTTGTGAATGTCCCAGCCCGTGCCGTTGATGAAGTTGAGGTTGTGGGACACTTCTACAAAACGCACCCCTGCCTCGATGAGGCGACGCGCCAGCAGGCAGCGCTGGCCAAATTCGCCACCGTAACTCTGACGCAGTGAGCCAGACTCCTCCTGCAGATTGAAATGGCGCATGAACCGCGGACCAGAAAGACGCATGGCCTGCTCCTGGGTCAGGGAGTACTCGCCAAGGTTGGCGGCCTTGCCCGCCCCGCTCCTCACGGAAGCCAGGAGCGCCTCACGCCTGGCGGCGCGCTGCTCATCCACCCCATGTGGCCGGGTGAAGCCTGCTGGGCCGCTTTGCGTATCAGTCAGATAGACATAACCCGCCTTGGCACCCAGAAAGCCTGGGCCACGGCTGACATTGGGATACCCGATAAGAATGTAGGGCGGCATGTCCGGGTCCACGGGTCCACGCACATGCGAAATGATGGAGCCCACGCTGGGATACACCGTGTTGCCCGAAATCATGCGCCCGGTATGCACGATGTTGGTGGCAAAGGCATGCTCATCAATCACCTGATGATTGACGGTGCGCATCACCGTGACCTGCTCCATGTGCGGGGCCAGCTTGCCAAGGTGCTCACAGAGCTGAACGCCTGGAACTGCCGTATCAATGGACTTGTAGAGCGAGCCTGCCAGTTTGGTGGAGGCCCGATTATTGCCGAGGCGCTTGGGGTCAAAGGTATCGATCTGGCCCATGCCACCGCCAAGCCAGACAAAAATACAGTGCTCCGCCTTGCCAAGCTTGGAGGCGGCGATGGCCCCGGCCCCAAAGGGAAGACTGGCTCCAAGGGCGGCACTTTGAGCGAGGAAACGGCGGCGATTCATGGCGGACACAGCCTTAGTACGCACGAACCAGGGCACTTCTCAAGCCGATCCTCTCTGTGGCGCCACCCACAGGATCGGACGCAAAAGGCGCAAGCAAGGACGAGCCGGCAGAGTCCATAAACCCCAAGTTGCCCCGTGCCCACCACCACCTGTCGGCATTGTGCCAATCCTGTCCCCGCCGATCGCAACGACGCCTTCTGCTGCGCTGGCTGTGCCGCCGTGCACCAGCTGCTTGAGCGCGAGGGACTTGGCCACTTCTACGACCTGCGCGGCGATCAAACTCTGGCGCCGGTCAATCCACAACACCTGCAGCCCCGGGACGAATCCTGGTTGCTGAAATTGGCCGCTGAAGTGCCGCCTGGTCAGGCACTTCGACTGTCCCTGCAGGGGGTCTCCTGCCTGGGATGCGTCTGGCTGCTGGAACGGCTGTTTGCCCGCTGCGAGGGCGCTGGACGCTTGGTGATTGACCCTCTGCGGGGCGAGCTGGAACTGCTGGCAGACTTCAACCGTTTTGACCTGCTGCAATTTGCCCGGGAGATTCAAGGCTTTGGCTACCTTCTCGGCCCTGCCGAGGCAGGTGCAAGCCAGGAGGCGGCTACGGGGCTTCGCCAATTGCAACAGCGCATGGGCCTATGCGGAGCATTTGCCATGAACGCCATGGCATTCAGTCTGCCCGCCTACTTTGGCATGCCTGCCCAGTTTGCCTTTGCTTCCTGGTTTGATCTCATCGCTGCGGTCTCTGCAACGCTCTCCCTGCTCATCGGCGGCAGTTACTTCATCAGCCGCGCCTGGAAATCCATGCGTGCCGGAGTGCTGCACATCGACACCCCCATTGCGCTGGGCATCCTCGCCGCCTACGCGGGCTCCCTGCTGGGCTGGCTCAACGCTCAGGCCGGATTGAAGTATTTTGATTTCGTGGCGACCTTCATTTTCCTCATGCTGGCCGGCCGCTGGGCGCAGCAGGCCGCCGTGCTGCGCAACCAACGGCGTTTGATGCGCGACGCGAGTGTGGCAGGATTTTTTTCCGTGAAGGGAAAGGCTGAGCCGGTGGCCGTTGAGGATCTGCGCCTCGGCGACCTGATCGTGGTCAAACCAGGCCAGGCCCTGCCTGTGGCCTGCAGACTGCGGGATCAGGACGCCGCCATCAGCCTGGAATGGATCAGCGGCGAGAGCCTGCCGTTGCACAAACAAGCGGGACAATTGCTACTCTCTGGGGCACTGAACATCGGCAATCAAAGCCTGCAGGCCGAAGTGCTTGAGCCCTGGTCACGAAGCACCTTGCATCACTTGCTCGAGGCCAGAAGACAAGTGACCTGGCGCGATGAATCCCTCGAACGACTGTTGGTCATCTACCTCAGAAGCGTGCTGCTCATTGCCGTGCTTGGATTTCTCTGGTGGTGCTGGCGCGGGCATGGCTGGCTTGCCGCCCTGCAGGTGATGATCTCCATTTTTGTGGTCTCCTGCCCCTGCGCACTTGGCGTGGCGCTGCCGCTGGCCGAGGAACTGGCTTGCCGCGAGGCCGAGAAGTCTGGTGTCTTTGTGCGCCAACTCGGGCTGTGGAAAAAACTACTCCGCCTTCGCCATGTGGTCTTCGATAAAACCGGCACGCTCACCAGTGAAAACCCCAGGCTTCGGGACCCTGGTGAACTCGATGCGCTTGACGATCTGGCACAAGCAGCCCTACGCACAATGGTCACCGGCAATTTGCACCCGATCAGTCGCAGCCTCTTCGATGCGCTGGGGCCAGGAGCAACCCTGCCCTCTGCCGTCGTCGAAGAACGCATTGGCGAAGGGCTTTGGCTGACCGACCACGAGGGGCGGCAGTGGGCACTGTGCCGGGACCCCAAGGGGCAAGGCACGCTGTTGTTGTGCGATGGACAGGCCTTGGCCACCCTGCACTTCGACGAGGTCCTGCGCGCACAGGCTGCCGCCGAGGTCAGGGCCCTGAAGCATCTCGGGCTTAAGGTGCAGATCCTCAGCGGCGATCAGCAGGAGCGCGTCAACCCGATTGCACGCCGCCTTGATTTGGATGACGCGCAGGCCATCGGCTGCATGTCACCTGCAGACAAGGCGGCGTGGCTCAGGGAACACACCCAACAAGACGGCCTGTTTCTGGGCGATGGCGCCAATGACAGCCTGGCCTTTGACGACGCGCTTTGCGCGGGCAGCCCGGTGAGCGGGCGGAGTTTTCTTGAGCAGAAGGCAGACTTTTATTTTCTTGGCAATCACCTCGGTTTTGTCTGTGAGCTCCTGCGCACCGCAAGGACCCACCGCCTTGCCAGCAGGCGGGTGTTCGCGTTTTCGGTCAGCTACAATGCGCTGACGGTTGTCGCTGGTCTCTGCGGCATGTTAAGCCCTCTGGCGGCTGCAGTGCTCATGCCCCTGAGTTCCCTGGCCACCCTGGGCATTGTCGGCCTGACCTTCCGCAAGGGGCGTGGGCAAAGGATTGCCGCCAACGCAACCCATCTCATGGCCCAACCCACCTGAATGCAGACGACCATCCTCAGCGCAGCGCCGCGTAGACGCGGTGCACATCGCTGTGGCCGTCGATCTGCCGCAGAAAACCGGTCACCTCATCGAGTTGCTCGTCACTGAGCTGCGGATAATCCTTGGGGCGGTAATGCAACTCCGAGGTGGTGACATTCCAACCCGCGGCCTTGAGGGCCTTGGTGACAGCATCAAGCTTGGCGATGGCACAATAAAACTTTCCGCCCAAACGCTGGGCCTGCTCCTCTTCATCAAGTTCGAGGGCTTCCACATCATCCGCGTCGGCCTCCAGGGCCGCCTCTTCAAGGTCTTGCGTCTTGTTTTCGTGTGAGGCCTCGATGAGGCCCACATGCTCGAACATCCACGCCACCGAGCCCGGCGTGCCCATGCTGCCAGCCTTGAACAGCACCTTGATCTCTGAGGAAGTGCGGTTGTTGTTGTCAGTGAGACACTCCACCATCACCGGCACTCGGTGCGGCGTAAAGCCCTCGAAGAGCACATTCTGAAATTGCTCGCCCTCACCGCCGCTTCCGCTGCCCTTGGCAATGGCGCGCTCGATCGCATCGCGGGTGACACTCTGTTTTTTGGCGGCGGCGATGGCGGCAAAGAGTCGCGCATTGAACTCCGGCACCGGACCGCCCAGACGGGCAGCCACCTGAATTTCACGAGTCAATTTGCCCACCAACCGACCCTTCTGGTCCGCGGCCAGCTCACGCCATTTCTGTTTCCATTGTGCACCCATAAAGCCTGCATCCTAGCGGGCCTTGGCCGCGCCGTCATCCCCAAAACTGATGCCCACACTGCGCGCTGCACGAATGATCTCGCTCTGGGGATCCACCAGACGCAGTTGATTCACCGCCTCCTCGATGGCGACATCGCCCACCTGATATTGTTGGTAGCTGACCATGCGGCCAAATTTGCCCTGACTGATCAGGTGCACGGCCATCGCGCCGAAACGAACGCCAAGAATGCGGTCAAGGGCTGTGGGAGCCCCCCCGCGTTGCAAATGCCCCAAGGTGCAGGAACGCGTCTCCTTGCCAGTGAACTTCTCAATCTGCGAGGCCACATACTCGCCAATGCCGCCGAGACGGTCCTCGCCCTTGCCGCCGATATTCTGACGCTTGAGCAGTTCACCACTCTCGAGACGGGCCCCCTCGGCCACCACCACCAAGGTGCTGTGATGGCCCCGCGCATCGCGCCGCTTGATGGCTTCAGCCACCAACGGCATGGAAAAACCGATCTCTGGCAACAGGATCACATCGGCACCGCCTGCCATGCCGCCGTAAAGGGCAATCCAACCAGCATGCCGGCCCATCACCTCAAGCACAATGACGCGCTTGTGGCTCTCTGCCGTGGTGTGCAGCCGATCAAGGGCGTCCACAACACTGTGCACCGCACTGTCAAAGCCGAAGGTCATGGCCGTGGCCTGCAGGTCATTGTCAATGGTCTTGGGCACGCCAATCACCGGAATCCCCATACGGTAGAGTTGCAGTGCGGTGGTCAGGGAGCCATCGCCGCCGACCACGATCAACGCACCGATTTCCATGTGGTGCAGAGTGGTCTTGGCGCGCTCGACAATTTCGCGGGGAACCTCAGAGACATTGCCCTCTCCGACCTTGGCCACAAAGTGCCCCTTGTTGGTGGTCCCCAAAATGGTGCCACCGAGCTTCATGATGCCCACGGTGCGCTCGGGATTCAGCACCATGGAATCGCCTGGAGGAAGCAGCCCCTCAAAGCCATCGCGGAAGCCAACCACTTCCCAGCCCTGATGGTGTGCGGCCCCGACCACACCGTGAATGACCGCGTTGAGACCGGGGCAGTCTCCGCCGCTGTTGAGGATGCCAATGCGCATAGGATGAGAGGATGCGGCATGCACTGCTGTTGGCAGCGGACCAAGCGATCAGGTTGGGGTCTCACCCGGGCCGCCAACGCATCAGCGTGACGCCAGTCATCTACTCTGTAGTCAATGCCGCCGAATGCAAGGCATCCTAGTAAAAATTGAGCAACTCGCTCTGGGCGGCAATCGGCCTGCCCGCTGCCAGCCAACCGGTGTAGGTATTCCAACCTTGGGCCAGCAGGTTTTGCGCCTCGCTGCGCGCATCTGAACTGCCAAGCACAATCACCACCATGCGATGACGATAAATCAGGCTGCTGCCATCGGCCTGCTTGTAAACCGAAGCGGGGCGCTCGGCACTGATGGCGGCGCAATCCCCGCTGCGGTCGTCGCCGGCGACCTTGATGCCGTCCACCCCGGCGCCTCCGAGCAGTGGATTGCCATTGACCACGGCGACCTGCATGGCCTGACCCGCACGAAACACGGTGATGTCACGGCTGCGCTGATTGGTGTAGAAGTGCATGGCAGGGCGCGAGACCGCGTACAGCGCCAGCCTCGCCATGTCGGCGGCAGTCGAGACACTGACACTGCGACTCAATTCACTTCCGTGCGGGCTGAGGAATCGGGTGGCAAAGGCACCCTCGCGACGAGCCAAATGATTCATCTGGCGCACGAATTCGCTCAGGGGATCCCCCTGCCTGCCGAGTCGATAGAGGTGGTCATAACCGACAAAATACCCGAGAGTAATCGCAGCAAGGTCGTCCCCGCCCATCATGGTGGCGTAAATCAGGTCGCGAAGGGTCACCTTGTCACCGGGCTGCAGCCCCAGACGGTTGTGGCGTGCCAGAGAAAGGGCCTGGGGCGGCACTGTCGCCAACACATTGACCCCCACCTTGGAGGCCTCAGCCCAATCCAACACCACCATGGCGGTGGCAATCTTGGCAAGTCCTCCCACAGGACGACGCGATTTTGCAGCGGACGCCAGGTGCACCTTGCGATTGAAGCTGTCGACCACAATCACCCCAGCCTGCGCCTGAGCCTGATCGGGAGCAAGGCATCCCGCGGCCAGCACGAGCATCAAGGCGACAGAGAATGGGCTCGGAGCACCGATCATGGCGCCTCTCATAGCGCGAGATCACCCCGAAGCCAACAAGAATGACAAAGCAAGCCCCCTCGAATCGTTGAGACCCTTACCCATGTTGCGCCCCCTCCTCTTGACTCTGACTCTGCTGTGGCTGCAAGGTCTCAAGGCTGCAGAAACGCCCAATCTGGTGGTCATTTTCATGGATGATCTCGGATATGGCGACATCGGCTGCTTCGGTGCCAAGGGCTATCAAACCCCCCGCATTGACTCGCTTGCCGCCGAGGGGCGAAAATTCACCCAATTCCATGTGGCTCAGCCGGTTTGTTCCGCCTCACGAACCGCACTGCTCACCGGCTGTTACCCCAACCGCCTAGGCATTCACGGCGCCCTCGGGCCCCAGTCGCGCCACGGCATCGCGGAACGCGAAATGACCCTCGCCGAGTTGGTCAAACAGAAGGCCTACGCCACCTGCGCCGTTGGCAAATGGCACTTGGGTTCGCGCCCGCGCTTCCTGCCCACGCGTCACGGATTCGATCGCTACTTCGGGCTGCCCTACTCCAACGACATGTGGCCGCATCACCCAGAGGCCCGCAAGGGCAGCTTCCCTCCCCTGCCCCTGCTTGAAAACGAGAAGGTCATTGATGACGATGTCAGCGCCGAGGACCAACGCACACTGACAGAACGCTACACTCTCGAAAGCCTCGAGTTCATCCGCCAACACAAGGACAAGCCCTTTCTGCTCTATTTGGCTCACAGCATGGTTCATGTGCCGCTGTTTGCGGGAGCGGCCTTCGAGGGCAAATCCGGCAAGGGCCTGTTTGCCGATGTCATGATGGAGATTGATGCCAGCGTGGGCCGCATTCTCGATGCCCTGGATGAGCATGGCCTGCGCGACAACACCTGGGTGATCTTCAGTTCTGATAACGGACCTTGGTTGAGCTATGGCGAGCACGCCGGCAGCGCTGGGCCACTGCGCGAAGGCAAGGGCACCTGCTGGGAGGGCGGCACCCGCGTCCCCACCCTGATGCGCTGGCCAGGCAAAATCCCCGCAGGCAGCCAGTGCACCGAGATGCTCATGACCATTGATCTTCTGCCCAGCATCGCATCGGTGATTGATGCCAAGTTGCCCACCCACCCGATTGACGGACGCAACTGCTGGCCTCTGATCAGCGGACAAGCCCAAGCGAGCAATCCCCACGCATACTACTCGTTTTATTACGAGCAAAACGAGCTCCAGGCCCTCACCAGCGGAGATGGTCGCTGGAAGCTGCAATTGCCGCATCGCTACCGCAGCCTTCCCGCAGACTCACCCAAGGCCAAGGGCGGCATTCCTCAAAAATACCGCTCCCTCCAAATCACCAGCCCGCAACTCTACGATCTGCACGCAGACCCAGGCGAATCCAAGAATCTTGCCGCCAGCCATCCTGAGATCGTCGAGCGCATGCTCAAACAAGCCGAGGAAATGCGCGCTGACTTGGGCGACAAGCTCAGCAAACGCCCGACAGGCAGGGGAACACGTCAGGCCGACCAAGACCTGCCCTGATCCAAGCGTTGGCAGCCAATTTCTCAATTCCCTGATTTCAAGCGCCTTAAGGGTCCTAGGGCAAAGAGCTTTGAGGGTGAATAAAGTTAACCTTTACGAAATATCAATTTTTGGCTATTTCGGGTTCTCGACGCATGAATAAACTCATTCTCCTGCTCAACGATCATCCCCTGGTGGGCAAGAGTACCCTGGCGCGCTGCTTCAGTCTGTACCTCAGCCAGCATGATCGCGAGCACCACCTGCACTTCCTCAAACAGGGCGCTGCCGGCCCTCAGGAGATTGACCCTGGACACCTCAGCCCTCGTCTGCTGCGCCAATGGCTGCGCGAGCGCCCCGTGGTGATCCTGGATGTTGGCAGCGGCTTGGGCGGCTTCTTTGGCAAGTTCTTCCGTCTGCATCAGGCCCAGCGCCTGCTGGCTGAGGCCAATGCCAGCCTCAGCGTGGTGCTGCCAGTCACCAGCGCTGAGGACAGCTTTGATTCGGTGATTCAGGCCACGGAGTGGTTTGGTGATCAGGCGGAGTATCTGGTGGCCATTCGCACGCAGGAGGGCAGCGCTGATGAGCAACATGCCTGGGAGAGCAGCTATGCCTCCCGCGTCATGAACCTCTTTGATGCTCAGGAAATCAAGGTGCCGCAGGCCCTTGACCCCGCCGACTTCCGCCGATGGCAGGAACGCATGTTCTCACGCCTGGAGCGGGTGGAGAACCGCCTTTTCGGGCAGCGCCCTGAACTCAAGCCAAGACTCAACGCCAGCCGAACCAAGACCCAGGGTCGCGTCGCCTGAGCAGCGGCTGCGCATCAGTGGGCCTACTGCTCTGACTCTGCAACGGTCACGCTGATCACCTCGTCAATGGTGGTCAGTCCGGCGAGAATCTTGCGAACGCCATACTCGCGCATCGGCCGATAGCCATCGCGATAGGCCTGCTGGTAAAGCTGTGCGCTGCTGGCGCGCTGGGTGATCAACTCACCCATCGCCGGAGTCAGGCGCACCAGTTCATAAATGGACATTCGCCCACGGTAACCGGTGCTGCGGCATGCCTCACAGCCGCCTTCCTTGGCGCGGTAAACCGGCAGTTCCAGCGGCCCGTCATATTGCAAATCCAGCAGACGCGCGCGAGCATCAGGATCAGTCTGGCGACACTCGGTGCACAGCACGCGGACCAACCGCTGCGCAATGAAGGCGCGCACGGAGCTTGAGACCAGGAAGGGCTCCACGCCCATGTCAATCAGACGCATGATGCCACCGAGAGCGTCGTTGGTGTGTAGGGTGGAGAACACCAAGTGACCAGTGAGCGCGGCACGAATGGCAATTTCCGCAGTCTCCAGGTCGCGCATTTCCCCGATCATCACCACATTGGGGTCGCCGCGCAAAATGCTGCGCAACCCCGTGGCAAAGGTCAGGTTGATTTCAGGGCGCACCGCAATCTGCACCACACCAGGCAACTTGTTTTCCACCGGATCCTCGATGGTGACAATGCGTCGGTGCTCGGTATTGAGCTGACTCAGGAAGGTGTAGAGTGTTGTGGATTTGCCTGATCCCGTGGGCCCGGTGACCAACACGATGCCGTTTGGTTTTTTTAGCAGGGCCTCAATCTCGGCGCGCAGATCCGACTCAATGCGCAGACGGTCGAGGTTGAATCGCTGTTGACCCAACAGACGCAGGCTGACGCTCTCGCCCTCAACACTGGGAATGGTGGCCACGCGCACATCAATGAATTGACCACCGACCTGCAGGTTGATGCGTCCGTCCTGCGGCAGGCGTCGCTCGGCAATATCGAGCTTGGCCATCACCTTGAGGCGGGCAATCACCGATTGCTGCAGGGCCTTGATGTTTTCAGGGACTGGCACCTCGCGCAGACGACCGTCAATGCGGTAGCGCATGCGCAATTTGTCTTCCATGGGCTCAACATGAATGTCCGTGGCCTGCTGCTCCAAGGCCTCACGGATCACCGTGTTGACGAACTTCACCACCGAGGCCTCCTCGTCATCGGCATCAATCACATTGGCTTCATCGCGTTGCTCCAAATCGGCACCGTCCACATCGCGCCCCTTGAGCAACTCCTCGAAAGTATCAGCTCCAATTCCGTAGAAATCGCGCATGGCCGCCAGCAGGCGCTTGCGCGGCACCAGCACCAATCGCACCGAGGCATCCACCTCACGGGCAAGTGCCTGATGGGCCAAGAGATCAAAGGGGTCAAAACAGGCAACGGAGACCTTGCGCGGTTCGTTTTCGGCGCTCAGCAGCTTCAAGGGCAACAAACGGTGACGCAGCGCCACACGCGGCGGCACCAGGCGCTTGAGCTCGGGAGCTTCAGCGGCATCGGGCTGAGGGTTGGCCACAAATCCCAAGCCCAGACGCACTGCGACTTGCTCAAGAAAGGCCTCCTCATCAACGGCTCCGCTGTCCAGCAGTTGCGCGATGAGCGGAAGACTGGGGCTGGCGGTGGGCAAGGCACGCAAGCCTGCTCCCGCAGCCTCGAGTGAATCCACCAGAGCTTGACGGACATTCATCATGGCTGCTGGCGCGGCAGGGACTCGACGGGAAACAGGCTGGCATCCACTCCGGCGGAGCTGGTCGGCGACTGCAATGATTGCGCCGAGCCGTCATCGGGGCTGTAGCCGTACTTCTCAAGCAGCTCCACCAAATGCGCAAAGGCAGACCGAGGCTGTCCAAACTGCGCCGAGAGCACACTGCTCAAATCTTCCCGCAAGCGGCCCTCAATGATTGCTCCGCCCATCACACCAAGGCTACCATCGGCCGCGGGCCCACGATCTGACTCGTCGTCGGCGACCAACAGCCCGCCCTGAAGGAATTCGGCGACCCGCACCACCGTCTCAGGGTTGCCGGGAGTGGCAAGAACAAGAGAGCGATCCAGCGCACCACTGGCCGCGTAAAGGGCCTGCGACTGCCCATGGATCGCGAGGGCGGAGAAGGCAGCACGCTGCTGCGAGGGGTTGAACAGGCTGAAAAACTTGCCGCAGGATTCGGAGCCCGCATACCGCCGTTGGGCCTCGTCAATGAGGACTAGACTGGCCACGCCGCCCTTGGCGGGCACCATCAGGTAGCCGGCCTTGTAGGTATCAAAATTGACGGAGTCCTCCTGCGGGGTGAGTTGCAGTTCGTAGACCAGCCATTGAGAAGCCGCCGGCATGATGGCCAAGGCCCAGAGACTCATCAGCATCAGGCTGAGATGGAGGCAATGACGGCGCGGCTTCATTGAGGGGCTGCAAAGGTAGCCTGCAGAGACAAACTTGTCGAGCTGACCGTTGAAACAAATGGCCAAATTGCGCTCAACACGCGACATTTGCCAAGCCTCAACCCCAACCCCAGCCTCCCCGATGCCCCTTGTTCGCCTTCTTTTGCTGGCCTCAGCACTTCTGATTGCCTGCCCACTGGCTTGTCGGCCGAGCGGCCCGATTTCCGTGGCCTACTCCAAGCTGGACTGGCAAAATGACCTCTTCTTGCTTGAGGGTCAGCCCTTCAGTGGCCTCGCGCTGGATCAACATCCCAATGGCCAACCCAAGGCCAGTTACCCCCTGCGCAACGGGCGGCTGCACGGTCTGGTCCAGGAATGGTGGGAGAATGGTCAACCCTGCACCGAGACTCATTTTGAAAACGGCAAGCGCCACGGCCTGAACACCTACTGGGACCGCAGCGGCAGGCGGATCAAGGAACAAGTCTACGAGCATGACCACAGCCTGCGCGAGACCCACTTCCCCATCCCGCCGCCCCAAGGCGGAAAGTCGTGAACCATCCGCCACGGGGGCGGCCATTGCGGACGCGTCCAGGCAGGTGAAGAGGCGAACTCAGGAAGCCGGAGGCAGATAGACCTCGGCGCCCTTTTCCACAAACTCAGCACTTTTCTCCTGCATGCCGCGCTGCAGGGCTTCCTGCTCATCCAAGCCCTGCTCGGCGGCGTAGCGGCGCACATCCTCGGTGATCTTCATCGAACAGAAGTGCGGACCACACATCGAGCAGAAATGCGCGCTCTTGGCCCCCTCCTGGGGCAGGGTCTCGTCGTGGAAGGCGCGCGCAGTGACCGGGTCAAGACTGAGGTTGAACTGATCCTCCCAGCGGAATTCAAACCGCGCCTTGCTCAGCGCGTTGTCGCGATGCTGCGCCCCAGGGTGCCCCTTGGCCAGATCGGCGGCATGAGCCGCCAGCTTGTAGGTGATCACCCCGGCCTTCACATCCTCCTTGTTGGGCAGACCCAGGTGCTCCTTGGGCGTGACATAGCAAAGCATCGCGCAGCCGTACCAACCGATCATCGCCGCCCCAATGCCACTGGTGATGTGGTCGTAGCCCGGAGCAATGTCCGTGGTCAAGGGCCCAAGGGTGTAGAACGGCGCCTCATGGCACCACTCCAACTGCTTGATCATGTTCTCCTCGATGAGGTGCATGGGCACATGGCCAGGCCCCTCGTTCATGACTTGCACCCCATGCTTCCAGGCGCGGGTGGTCAACTCACCCTGCACTTCTAGCTCGGCAAACTGGGCGCGGTCATTGGCATCGGCAATCGAGCCGGGACGCAGACCGTCACCGATGGAGAAGCTCACATCGTAGGCGGCCATGATCTCACAGATCTCATCCCAATGCGTGTAGAGGAAGTTCTCCTTGTGATGGGCCAGACACCACTTGGCCATGATGCTGCCGCCGCGTGAGACAATGCCGGTCATGCGCGCCGCCGTCAGCGGCACAAAGCGCAGGAGCACCCCGGCATGAATGGTGAAGTAGTCCACGCCCTGCTCAGCCTGCTCGATGAGAGTGTCGCGGAACAGGTCCCAAGTCAGATCCTCGGCGCGGCCATTGACCTTCTCCAAGGCCTGATAGATGGGCACAGTGCCGATCGGCACGGGACTGTTGCGCAGGATCCATTCCCGCGTGGCGTGAATGTTTTTCCCTGTCGAGAGATCCATCACCGTGTCGGCGCCCCACTTGGTGGCCCAGCGCATTTTCTCGACCTCCTCCTCAATGCTGGAGGCCACTGCGGAATTGCCGATGTTGGCATTGATCTTGACCAAAAAATTGCGCCCAATGATCATGGGCTCAAGCTCCGGGTGATTGATGTTGGCGGGAATGATCGCGCGGCCAGCGGCAATCTCCGAACGAACAAATTCTGGCGTGATCTCGGCAGGGATGCGCTGGGGAAAGCGACCAAACACCCCGGGCGTGCAGGGCCCTTGGGTCTGGGCGCTTCCGGCATGCTGCTTGTCGAGCACATCGCGGCGCAGATCCTGACCCAACTCTGCCAATTGAGCGCGGCGCATGTTCTCGCGGATGGCCACAAATTCCATCTCAGCGGTGATGATTCCCTGCTGCGCGTACCAGCGCTGGGTCACTGGATGGCCGGCGCTGGCGCGCCATGGAAGACGCTGCGCATTCTGCGGCGCGCTCAAGGGACTGAGCGCATCACCAAAACGCTGGGCGGCCTGCCGCGCATGATCGCTGGAAAGGTAACCGTTGTCGCGGGCCTGCACCTGCCGCCCCTCATAACCCTGCACATCGCCGCGACCCTCAATCCAGGCGCGGCGCAGCGCAGGCAGACCGCTGTGCACGCTGCCGTTGTAGGAGGGATCTCCCCAAGGGCCGCTGGTGTCATAAACGCGCACGGCTTCGTTGTCGCGCATGCTGCCGTCTGGCAGGCGGGTGGGATTCAGGGCGATCTCGCGCATGGGCACCCGAATCTCAGGGTGCAGTTGCCCGGGGACATAAACGCGCGTTGAGGCTCGCAGAGGCTCGCTGCTATGTCCTTCAAAGGAAGACTTGGGATCGGCAATCATGGTGGTCATTCAGGGTCGGACATGGCAGCGCAACGCAGCAAAAACCGTGACCGGACCCCGTGGCAGACTGTGAAACGCCACGGGCCGCGGTCAATGCGCTTTTTGACGGCGGCGAGTCGGCTTGCGACCCGCCTCCAAGGCCTCTCGCAGGAAGGGGGCCGTCACGCTGCGGCGACTGGCGGCCACCTGCTCTGGTGTGCCACAGGCCATCAACCTTCCCCCCTCGGCTCCTGCCTCAGGACCGAGGTCCAGCAGGTAATCCGCCTCGGCAAAGAGGGCCGGGTGATGCTCGATGACCACCACGCTGTGTCCCTCATCCACCAGACGATGCAGCACCTCGAGAAGACGCTTCACATCGTCGAGATGAAGGCCAATGGTCGGCTCCTCGATCAGGTAGAGGTTGCCCTTGACCGAGCCCAGACCGCGCAGGCGCGCGGCCACATGCCGCGACTGCCCGCTGCTCAACTCCGTCACCAACTTCAGGCGCTGTGCCTCGCCGCCACTGAGGGTTGGGCTGGGCTGCCCCAATTGCAGATAGCCAACGCCCATCTCAGCAAGCAGCCGCAGCGGCCCGGCAATGCGCGGCTGCGCTGCAAAGAACTCCGCCGCCTCGGCAATGCTCATCGCCAGCACCTGACCCATGCTGCGCCCCTGGTACTCCACCTCAAGGGTGGCGGCATTGAAGCGCAAACCGCCGCAGGTCTCGCAGGGCATTCGGGTGGTGGGCAGGAAATTCATCTCCACCTTGATCTCACCATTGCCCTGACAAGCCTCACAGCGACCGGCATCATTGTTGAAGGAGAAGCGCCCCGCATCAAAGCCACGGGCGCGGGCCGCCGGCAATTGGGCATAGAGGCGCCGGATCTCATCCAAGACCCCGACATAAGTCGCCGGACAGGAGCGCGAAGTCTTGCCAATGGGCGACTGATTGACCTCATGCACCGCAGCCACCTGATCAAAACCACTGACCTGTTTCCAAGGCGACGCAGAGGTGCGCTTGGCCTTGGCGCGCTGCAAGGCCTGACGCGCGGCAGGCAACAGCACCTGATGCATCAGCGTGCTCTTGCCGCTGCCGCTGACCCCAGTGATCACCGACAAGCGTCCCACCGGCAGGGCCAGGTCCATGTTCTTGAGATTGTTGGCGCAGGCCCCTTGCACGCGCATCCAACCCTCCTTGGCCGCCTTGGCCGGAAGGCTGCGGCGCTTGCCCTGCATGGGATGAGAGATCGGGCTGGCCAGACTGCGGCCAGTCACGCTGCGTTCATCGCGCATCAATTGCTGCAGACTGCCTTGGGCAAGAACTTCGCCGCCAAGACGACCGGCACCAGGGCCAAGGTCAATGATCTGATCGGCGCAGCGCATGGTGTCCTCATCGTGTTCCACCACCAGCAGACTGTTGCCCTTGTCACGCAGACTTTGCAGCGTGCTCAACAGGCGTTGATTGTCGCGGGGATGCAACCCGATCGTGGGCTCATCAAGGACATAGAGAACCCCGCGCAAATTGCTGCCCAACTGTGCCGCCAGACGAATGCGCTGGGCCTCACCGCCGCTGAGGGTATCGGCACTGCGGCAAAGCTGAAGGTAACCAAGGCCCACCTCCTGCATGAATTTCAATCGCTGCCGGATCTCCAACAAAATGTCGCGGGCAATCTGCGCCTCGCGTCCGGCAAAGCGCAGCCGTCCCAACCACTGCGCCGCATCCGCTGCCGCCATGCCATGCACCTCCTCAATGCGCACACTGCCAGCGCGCGACAAGGGCAAATGCACCGCTCGCGCCACCTCATTGAGGCGACTACCGGCGCAATGCCCGCAGACCCGGCGCTGCATCCCGCCCACGGCATCCTCATCCTCCTCGCCACGACGCGCCAGGCGCCGCTCCTCCTCGAGCTCCACCTCCAAAGCCGAGGCATCAGGCTTGCCACTTGGGGCCGCGCCAACTTCCACCCCAAATCCACGGCAATGCCTGCACCAACCATGGGGACTGTTGAAGGAAAACAGCCGCGGATCCAGTGCCTCAAAACTGGTCTCACACTGCGGACAACTCATCTGCGTGCTCTGCACGCGCTCGATGCTGCCCTGACGCCACTTCAGCGCGCCGCGCCCCATCTTCAGGGCCTTCTCCACCAGGGGGCGCAACAGCAGGGCTGAGGCCCCGCGCGGCACCCGCGCCACGAGGGCATCAATCTGGTGCTCCTTGAAGCGAGCCAGGGGCTTGAATCCCTCGGTGGCCATCCATTTGCCATCCACCCACAACTGCTCCACGCCCTGCCTTGCCGCCGCCTCCGCCACCTCGGTGTGAAAGCCCTTGCGGCCCTTGATCAGGGGCGCCAACAACTCCAAGGCGCCACGACGCGCCGCCTTCTCCAGCGAGGCAGTGATGGCCGTCACGCTTTGGCTTTCCACCGGCACCGCACACTGTGGGCAATGCTGCACCCCAAGCTTGGAGAACAACAACCGCATGAAATGCCAGATCTCGGTGACCGTAGCCACCGTGGACTTGCCACCGCCACGCGAAACGCGCTGCTCAATGGCGACTGTGGGCGGCACACCCGTGATGCGATCCACCTGCGGCCGCTCCATTTGCTCCACAAAGCTGCGGGCGTACACGGACATGCTGTCCAGGAATCGGCGCTGCCCCTCGGCAAAGACCAGATCAAAGGCAAGCGAGGACTTGCCACTGCCGCTCAGACCCGTCACCACCACCATCTGCTGACGCGGAATGTCCAAGGAGATGTTCTTGAGATTGTGCTCCCGCGCGCCGCAGATGCTGATCACCGGGGAAATCTCCGCCGCGGCCCGGATCGCTGCAGGCCGATCCTGGACCAGGCCCTGAGCCTGCCCTCGCTGCAGGCGCAGATGCCGACCGGTGTGGGAGGCATCACACTGCTCCACCTGCTCAGGGGTGCCGCAAATCACCAATTGCCCGCCCTGATTGCCACCCTCGGGCCCCAGATCAATGATCCAATCCGCACAGGCAATGACCTCAAGGTTATGCTCAATGACCACCAGGCTGCAGCCCCCATCCACGAGACGCTGCAGCAACTTCACCAGCATCGCGATGTCATCAAAATGCAGACCCGTGGTGGGCTCATCGAGCAGGAGCAGACTGTCGCCTCCCTGTGCCGCACCACCCTGCAACTCCAGCAGGTGGCCAACCAACTTGAGGCGCTGTGCCTCGCCGCCACTGAGGGTGTTGAGGGGCTGTCCAAGCGTCAGATAACCCAGACCGGCCTCGACCATGATCTGCATCGCCGCCACGGCCTGCGCCAACTTGCGTTGACCGGCAAAGGCCGGGGCGCTGAAAAACTCCGCTGCCTGCTCCAAGGTCAGGCCCAGCACCTCATGGATGTTGCGACCCTCAAGGCGGATCTTCAACGCATGGGCCTGATACCGTCGCCCAAGGCACTCGGGGCAGGTCACAAACAAGTCGCTGAGAAACTGCATCTCGATGCGCTCGCTGCCGGTGCCCCAACAACGCTCGCAGCGTCCCTCTCCGCTGTTGAAGGAAAAGAACCCCGCGCTGATTCCCGCAGCGCGGCCATCCGCACTGTCGGCAAAGAGCTGGCGAATCACATCAAAGACCCCCAGATAAACCGCCGGTGTGCTGCGCGGAGTGCGCGCCAATGGCGATTGATCCACCATCACCACCTCACGCAGACCCTGGTGTCCATCGAGGCGACGCAGCTCTCCCGGCTCATCCTCGCAGACCTCACCGCGCAGGCGCTGCAACTGACGATGCAGCACCTCATGGATCAAACTGCTTTTGCCCGACCCCGACACTCCCGTAACGCAACAAAACAGGCCCAGGGGAATGTCCACATCCAAGCCGCGCAAATTGTTGTGATTGACGCCGCGCAACTGCAGGGCGGCCGCAGCGCCGCGGGACTTGCCGCGCAGAGGCCGCCGCTGCGCCGGCTTGGGCACTGATTTGCGGCCCGTGAGATAATCCGCCGTCAGGGAATTGCGGCAGGCATAGAGCGTGTCCAAGGGGCCGCTGTGAACGAGGTCTCCTCCCTTGGCGCCACGGCCAGGGCCAAGCTCCAACACATGATCGGCGGAGCGCATCACACTCTCCTCATGCTCCACCACCAGCAGGGTGTTGCCCTTGTCGCGCAGGCCCTGCATCACACCGATGAGACGGCCAATGTCGCGCGGATGCAGGCCAATGCTGGGTTCATCCAGCACGAAGAGCGTGTTGACCAGCGAGGCACCAAGGCAGGTGGTCAGATTGACCCGCTGCAACTCCCCTCCACTGAGGGTGCGGGTTTGGCGGTCAAGATGCAGATAGCCCAAGCCGGCGCGCTGCAGATACTCCAGGCGCGAGGCAATCTCGTCGCGCAGCAGCAGAGCGGCCTGATCCGCCGCAGGCACGGACCAGGAGCGCACCAACAGCAGCAGATCATCCACCGGCAGCTGCCAAAGCTGCGCCAGACCATGGGCGCCGATGCGGAAGCAATGGGCCTCGGGCTTGAGGCGGCCGCCATCGCAGTCCCCGCAAACCGTGTAGGCACGGTAGCGGCTCAAAAACACCCGCACATGCATTTTGTAGGCCTTGGACTCCAGCCACTTGAAAAACCCACGCACGCCGTACCAGAGTCCACCCTGCCAGGCCGTCTCGGGATCGCTGTGCTCGCCCTCAATGACCCAGCGCCGATCCGCTGCCGACAACTCGGCAAAGGCGCAATCCACATTCACGCCACGCTTCTTGGCGGCGTGCAGCAGGTCCTGCTGACTCTCGCGGTAGGTGCTGCCACTAAAGGCCTTGATCACTCCCTGCTTGAGGCTCAGTGACTCGTCGGGCATGGCCTTGCGCAAATCCAAGCCGAGGGTGCGGCCGAAGCCACGGCACTTCGGGCAGGCCCCAATGGGATTGTTGAAGGAGAACAAGCCGGCAGTGGGCGCCGTCAGGCTGAAGTCGCAATCCAGACAGAGCCACTGCGTGCTGCGACGCAGCAACTGCCCGCCAACCGCCACCGTCACCTGCCCCTTCCCCAGGCGCATCGCGCTCTCCAAGGCCTCGCTTAGGCGTCCCCGCTGGGCAGGCGCAAGCTTCACCCGATCCTGCACCACCAGCAACATGGCAGGCAGAGTCTTGCCCATGGCCGCCAAGGCCTCGTCAACCTCCATCACCGCATCGCCATGCCAGAGCCTTAAAAAGCCCTGCGACTGCAGCATGGCCGACCACTGGTCCGGAGGCAGACTTCCCGGCGCGGGCACCGGAAAGCAAATCACCGCCGTTTCCCCAACATGATCGCGCAACAACTCCTGCTGCACGGAAGCCGCACTGTGCGGAGCAATGACCTTGGCGCAGCGCGGACAATACGCCGTGGCCAGGCGGGGGAAGAGTTGCTTGAGGTAATCGTTGATTTCCGTGATGGTGCCCACCGTGCTGCGGCTGGAGCGCACCTGATTGACCTGCTCGATGGCGATGGCAGGCGGGATGCCTTCAATGGCGTCCACCTGCGGCTTGTCCATGCGCTCAAAAAACTGCCTCGTGTAGGGCGAGAAGGTCTCCACATAACGGCGCTGCCCCTCGGCATAGACCGTGTCGAAGGCCAAGGATGACTTGCCCGAGCCACTGGGCCCCGTGACCACGCAGAGTTTGCCCAGCGGGATTTCAACATCAAAGCCGCGCAGGTTATTTTGGCGAGCCCCGCGGATGACGATGCCCTGCCCCAATGGGGCGGTTTTGCTGACTCTGGGGGATGGCATGGGGGAGGTTCAGGTTGAAAGGCTCAGGGGGCACCTGACCGGGAATGGGCACGCAGGGTGGGAGGCTGGAAACTGAGCCAATGGCCGCAGACTGAACGGGCCAAACCTCTCCCCTGTCGTCCCGTTCACGGCACAGGGACCGGGAATGAAAAACAAGCCAAGGGCATACGAAACATCCCAGCCTCGGGCCTCAGCCAATCGCGCCTGAAGATGCAGAATTCGCCGCCTGCGCAGGCAAATGCTGATGCAGGGCACTGACCAGCGCACTGCGGGTCACGGGTTTTGAGAGGTATCCGTCCATGCCGCTGCGAATGCAATCCGCGATCTCCGAGGGCTGCACATTGGCGGTGAGGGCGAGGACTGGCATCCTCTCCAGGCCCTGATCCAACTCCCGCTGCCTCAGGCGGCGCGTGGTTTCACAGCCGTCAATGCCAGGCATCTGGCAATCCATGAAGACAAGGCGGAAGCCACCGCCCTGCAACGCATCCAAGGCCTGCTGGCCGCCCTCCGCCATGGTGACCTCAAAGCCCAACTGTTCCAGCAGCAACTTGGCCACCATGCGCCCCACTGGGCTATCGTCAACCACTAGCAACTTACCGCCGAAATGTGCCTGCCGTGGCGCCGGCAGGTCCACAAGGAGGGCCTGTGGTTCATGCGGCCCATCACAAGCGGGCATTGGCAGAATCACCTCAAAACAGGAGCCCTGGCCCAACACGCTGGAAGCATGAATTTCTCCGCCCATCAGCCGCGCCAGAGATTGAGAGATTGACAACCCCAGACCTGTTCCGCCGCGATAATTCTCACTGCTGTCGTCAACCTGAGAGAAGGGCTTGAAGAGGCGTTGCATTGACGCTGGCGAAATGCCAATGCCGGTGTCTTCCACCCGCCATTGCAACCGATGACGATTGCCGCCGTCTTGGATCGGGCAACTGTCAAGCACGACAGTCACACCGCCAGAATCCGTGAACTTGATGGCGTTGTTGATCAGGTTGGTGAGGATCTGCCTGAGGCGCAGGGCGTCACCCACAAGCCAAGGCGGCGGCGCGCGATGAATTTCCACGCTGAGGTGAATGTCCTTGGCCTCAGCACGCAGCCGCATGATCTGGGCCACTTCCTCAAGCAGGGGCTTCCAGGCAAAAGGCTCAGGATGGATCTCCAGCTTGCCCGCCTCGACCTTGGAGAGGTCGAGGATGTCGCCGATGAGATCCAGCAGGGACAGGGCAGATCTCTCCGCGGTTGCCACCAGGCCCGCCTGATTCTCGTTGAGCGGAGTTCCTCGCAGCACCTGCAACATGCCAAGCACGCCATTCATGGGAGTGCGGATCTCGTGACTCATGCTGGCCACAAACGCGCTCTTGGCCCTGGTGGCGGACTCTGCGTTTTGGCGGGCATTGCGCTCGAGATCCTCGGCCTCGCGCAGACACTCCTCGATGGTCTTTTGCTTGGTCACATCCACCAGCGTGCCGAAGAAGCGCATTGGATTGCCCGCCGAGTCACGCAGGACCTTGCCGCGGGCCAATACCCACAGATAGTGCCCTTCGCGGTGCCGAAGACGAAAGGTGTTTTCGTAATGATCTGTCTCGCCCCGCAGGTGCATGTTTTCCAGCTCAAGGCAGTGATCGAGATCCTCGGGGTGGACATGCTTCAACCACTCCTGATGGCTGCCGGAAAGCTCCCCATGGGCGTACCCAAGCAGGCTTGAGCCTATGCGGGAAAACTCGATGAGATCCGTGCTCAAGTCGCGATCCCAAGACCCCACATTGCCAGCCTCCAAGGCAAGATGAAGCTGCTCCTGAGAGCGACGCACCTCAAGTGCCTGCTCGGCGATGCGAGCGCCAAAGAAGCGCATCATCATCAACACCGATACCTTCTGGGCAAACATGCTCAGCGAGGTCAGGCGCTCGGCACCCAAGAGATGGTGAAAAGGCAGGCGGTCGGCGCAGACGCCGGTGACGATTACCGCCACGGGACGCTGTTCTTGGTCCCGACAGAAGGCCACGGCAAGGTGACCTGCGAGGGTCTGGGGCTGCTGACGCAACTCCTCCGGGGGCACCACGGCATCCCGCTGTTGGCCCGCTGCGATCAAGCCATTGAGCCACTGCAGCCACTCGGCAGAGGGCGGCGCCATGCCGGCACAGGCAAGCTGCGACGGAGAGGGACCGACCACACCGGGTGCAGGCAATCGCCAGAACAAGCCGAACTGCTGCTCAAAGACATCAACCACCGAATCCGCGACGATTCCGTCGAAGGAGTCGTCTTCGCGGGCATTGAACAGCCTGCGGCAAAAATGATGGATACGCCCGATTTGCACCCGCTCATCATCGAGCTCAGCGCGCAGGTCAATCAGGGCTTGCTCCACCACCGCAAACCTCAGGATGCGCTGCTCAAGCTCCAGAATCTGCCCCTGCAGCGCGGCGATGTCCCGCACATTGGACTCGCCCTCTGGCTCGGTGGGGGGAAGGTCGGCGGGCATGGAATGAAGGAGGATTAGGCGCGACGGAACAGGCAGGCCAATGCCGTGCTGTAGTTGTGGAATGTATTGCGATTGCCCAGTCGCGCAAACTCCCCGAATCCATACATTCCCAGCCAGGGCGGGGTGAGGCCACCGCGCTGCAGAGGCCTCTGCATCTTCGCCACCAATTCTTCCTTGTCGACGCGCTGGAGCATGAAGCGCCCTCGGGCCAGACAATCTGAGTGAAACACTGCAAGCACAGTGCCGCTGCCAATCCGGGAAACCATCTGCTGCATCATGCGCTCCAAGTTCGCAAAGATGCGGGACTCATCGCGAACCGTCAACCAAAGCCTCAAGCCCTCGCGGACTTGGCAGGGGTAATGAATCGCCCCATCATCGTCGCGCTTGGTGATGACCCGCAACAGGTGGGGGTTCCCGTACTCCAAGGCCACCTCCGGTTGCAGCGGCTCAGCCAGTGCACCGATGGGAATGGATTCGGCACAGGTTGCCCGCTGGGGATCCAGCCCAAGACGCTGGGTGTATTCACCCCACGAGGGGCGGCCATTGAATTCGAGGATTCGCGTGCCCTCGCAGCGGGTGACCACCAGGGGCTCTCCCATGGCGACAAAGCCGTGACTGGCCTGAGTCTCGACCTCCAGCGAGGAATCCGCATACCCCACGGCCCACACGCCATGCCGCATCACTTGGGAACCATCGCTTTGCAGGCTGGTGATGCCGCGCATGTTGTCGGAGGCGGTGGCTCCAAACACGGTGACTTCGGGCCCGAAGACCTCTTCGAAGGCCCGCAACAGCAAGTCGTTGGCGGTGTCAATTCCTGGCCCCAAGAGCTGGATGCAACGCACCTGGGGTAGTTGCGATTGAAGATCGCGGGCCATTGCCAACCCCTTCGCATGTGCCGTGTGCGAATTGACACCGTCCATGCTAACCACCGCCCACTCTTCACCGCCAATCAGCATGACCGCCAGGTCTTTGAGGGTTTCGCTCACGCCCTCCCTGCCCACGATTCCACAGCACGAGGCCCCCAACACTCGGGCTCGCGGGCAAAGCCTCTGCGCCTCAGCCGCAAGTTGACCAAAGTCATGGCCCATGCAGGCGTTGAAAATCAACAACCGGCAATCCTGAGGGCCTCCTGCGGCCTCGATGCATGACGCCATGGCCTTGACAGAATCAACCTGACGAAGAGAGGCGGAGCGAAATGTGAGCATGAGTCAAATTCTGATTCAATGGGTTGACTCAATGAGCTTCTCGCGGAGTCAAAAACCGGATTCAAAATAACCCAAGAAACCAATACTGATCAAAATTCAAACGAAAAAGGTTAACTCTTTTGGGTAAAACCCGGAGGGCATTTGCCATCTCGATCTCGTCTCCGCGCCTTCAAATCGCTGATTTTGAATCACTCCCACTCACGTGATCGCCATCAACAATAATTGCTTGTCTGCCAAGCCTGCCCCGTGTTTTCTGCTCTGCTCCCCCATGCAGCCCGAGACCACCCCCACCACCCCAGGCGGAAGCGCTGAGGACAGGGCCTTGGTGGACCGGGCCCAACTGGGAGATACCAAGGCCTTCGACGACTTGGTGCGCAAATACACCCCAAAACTCTACGGCCTGGTCTACAACATGACCAACAACCGGGAGGATACCGCCGACCTGCTGCAGGACATCTTTGCCAAGGCCTACCGATCGTTGCGCCGGTTCCTGGGTAAGTCATCCTTCTACACCTGGATTTACTCCATCGCCGTCAACATGACCCTTAACTTCCTCAAAAAGAGGGGGCGGCACGGCAAAATCAGCCTCGATGATGTGGACAGCGCCATCCACAATGATCCGGAGTTCATCCGCCTCACCACCGACCGGGGCGACACGCTGCGGGAGGTGAACATCCGCGAGCTGCAAAAAAGATTGAACGAGGCCATGGCCCGTTTGTCAGACGATCACCGCACCGTGGTGACCCTGTACGATGTGCAGGGTTTGCAACACAACGAGATCGCACAGATTCTGTCGATCTCCGAGGGAACGGTGCGCTCCCGCCTCTTTTATGCCCACCGCATCCTGCAGGGCTACCTGGAAGACCTCGTCAAATCCCCCTGAACCCCAAACACCTCATGGAAGATCACGGCGAATTGCAGAGCTTGCTTCGGCTCAAGCGTCACGAAACCCCAGGACCCGATTTCGTCGAGTCCTTCCTGCGCGACTTTCATCATCGTCAGCGCGCCGAGTGGATGAAGCGTTCAGCAATGGCGCTGGCATGGGAGCGCCTGGAAACCACTCTCGAACAATGGCTGTCACCGCGCTGGTGCCGTCACGCTGCCGCTGCGGCAATGCTGCTGCTGGCAGGATGGACAGGGGCCATGATCCGCGGCTCCAACCCCAACAACGATTCTGCCGTGGCCACCTCCGACGCCCTGCACAACCGCGCCAGCTTTCTTGGCAAGCCCAATCTCGACATTGACAGTCGCTGGGTTGAAAAGGTTCAGGATCATCAGCGGCTTGACCCAGAGGACCTGCTGCTTAGTCGCCACTTCCAGAGTCCACCAATGATCGAAGTCAGCTCGGATGTGGCGGACGAGGGAATGGCCAAGGCGGCGATGCCTGTTTCTCTCGAGCTTCCTGCACTGGCCGAGCCCAATCGCTGATCAACCCCTGAGGCGTTGGGCAATCCCGCGCCCAATCAAGGACCGGGCTGGCGCAGGCCAAATTAGTCAAGGGTGCTGATCACCGAAAAATCCTGATCCTGCAAACCGGCCTCTTTCCCCCTGCGCAGGGCCTGCGCCGCAGCCTCAATGGCTGCACAGGACACTCCGCTTGCGGCAGCCAACTCACGGGCAAAATCCGCATCCTTGAGCATGTTCACCAGCGAGAAGTGCGGAGTGAAATCTTGGCTCGCCATTGCGCCGAGCTTCATGCCGATGAGTTTGCTGTAATTGGCATTGTTCTCCAGCGCCAGGCGAAGCAGATCCAGCGGCAACCCCATGGCCTTGGTGATGGCAGCCGCCTCGCTCAGCGCCTTGACCGTGACAGCAGTGATGAGGTTCGTGACAATCTTGAGCACCGTCGCATCACCAATACCCCCGACTGGCAATCGCTGGTTGCTGCTGATGGCCAGCCATGGCTCGGCCTCGGCCAGCGCCTGAGGATCCCCACCGACATAGTAGCAAAGCTGCCCCTGCTCGGCGGCCAGACGACTCCCCGTGAAGGGGGCATCCAAAAACCGCAATCCCGACTCAGCACAGCGCCGCGCCGCCTGCAGTGTCGCGCGGTGACTGATGGTGGCGTGATTGAGCACCAATAAGCCCTTGGCCGCGACGGCGCAGAGGCGCTCGATGGCCTGCAACACCGCCTCATCATCCCGCAAAAAAATCTGCACCAGGGCCGCTCGACAAGCGACTTCCTGCCAGGCCGCGGAATCCTGCGCCTCGCGGGCTCGCATCGCCATGACCTCGACTCCGGCCTGACGCAGGCGCTGTGTCACTCGGCTGCCAATGATGCCTTGACCAAGCACGGCAACAGGGCCGCTGATGACAGTGGAGTCAGCACTCATGCGGGGATCAATCAAGTCAAGGGCCCGAGACGGACCAACAGGTCCTTGCTCTCCACGCTCTCTCCGATCTTGGTGCAGACCTCCACCACCGTTGCGGCCTTGGGTGCGGACACCGCGGCAAACATCTTCATGGCCTCAAGGGTCAGCAGAGTCTCGCCCTCCTTGACCTTTTGCCCAACGCTCACCGCCACGCTGGCCACCATGCCGGGCATGGGCGCACCGACCTGCGAACTGTCCGCAGGATCCGCCTTGGGCCTGGTCACCGCATGCTTGGCCAGCGCCTTGTTGGTAACGGTGGTGTGTCGCGGGTAGCCGTTGAGTTCGAAGATCGCTGTCTGCTGGCCGTTGGCGTCGGGCTCAGTCATGTTCAGCAAGCGCACAAACAGCGTCTTGCCCTCCTCGAGGTTGACATGGATTTCCTCCTTGTCGCGCAGCCCATAATAATAGGCCGGCGTCGGCAGGCGTGAGACATCGCCAAAATGGCGTCGGAAATCAGCGAACTTCACGAACACATCCGGATACATCAGATAGCTCCAGACATCGTCATCCGTTGGATCCTTCTTCAGCTTGCCCTTGAGCTCGGCGCGCACCGCCTTGAGGTCCACCTTGGCGGCATGGACCCCTGGCCTGCCCTTGATGCGCTTGCCGTCCTTGCCAACGATGGCAGCGGCCAGTTTGTTCCACTTGCGGCGTGAGTCCGCGGCCTTGGCCGGTTCCATGCCATAAAACGGTTCACCCAGCCAACCCTCAAACATGCTGGTGACATCCTTGCTCCACTTGGTGCCCTGCAGATTGAAGATGTCCGAGGGCTTCACCCCACGGGCCACGCACTCGATGGCAAGATCACCGACCACCTTGCTTGAGGGCGTGACCTTGATGATGTCGCCGCAGAGTTGATTCACCTCGGCGTAGGCGTGGGCAATCTCCGGCCAGCGGGGGCCCAGGCCCATGCCCAGCGCCTGCTCCTTCAGATTGGTGTACTGGCCACCGGGCATCTCGTGGAGATAAACCTCCGCTGTGCCATAGGGCTCTGCAGTATCGAAAGGCTTGTAGTAACTGCGCACCTGCGCCCAGTAGTCGCTGAATTCCTGCAGCGCCTCGGGGTCGAGACCAGTGTCGCGGGGCGTGTTCTGCAAGGCAGCCACGATGGAATTGAGGTTGGGTTGCGAGGTGCCACCGGACAGGCTGCTGATGGCCGCATCACAGACATCAACACCAGCCATTGCAGCCTCGAGAATGCTCGAGGCATTCAGGCCGCTGGTGTCATGGGTGTGGAAATGCACCGGCAGCGAAACCTCGTCCTTGAGCGCCTTGACCAATTTGCGTGCTGCGAATGGCCGCACCAAACCGGCCATGTCCTTGATGCAGAGAATGTGCGCGCCCATCTTCTCCAGTTCGCGGGCAAGGCGCACATAGTACTTCAGGTCATACTTGTCGCGGCGTGAGTCGAGGATATCGCCGCTGTAGCACAGCGTGCCTTCGCAAATGCTCTGCGTGTCTTCCCGCACCGCTTCCATGGCCACCTTGAGATTGGGCAGGTAGTTGAGGCTGTCGAAGATGCGGAAGATGTCCATCCCATTGGCCGCGGCATGGCGGATGAAGCCCTTGACCACATTGTCGGGGTAATTGGTGTAACCGACGGCGTTGCTGCCACGGAAGAGCATCTGCAGCAGGATGTTGGGCACCTTCTGACGGATGCCGCGCAGGCGCTCCCAGGGATCCTCACGCAGAAAGCGCATGCTCACATCGAAGGTCGCCCCACCCCACATCTCGAGGGAAAACAGATTGGGCGTGCGCCTTGCCACCGCATCAGCCACGGCAAGCATGTCATAGGTGCGCATGCGCGTCGCCAGCAGGGACTGGTGGGCGTCGCGCATCGTCGTGTCGGTAAGCAGCAGGCGCTTCTGCTTGGCCACCCATTCCCGACAGAAGCGCTCAGGCCCCATTTTCTCGAGCAACTGCTTGGTGCCATCCGCCGGCTTTTGGCGATGATCCCAACGCGGCACCGGTGCCGCCATGAAGGTTTGTTGCGGCTTGTGCCCCTTGGCGAAGGGATTGCCATTGACGGCCACATCAGCCAGGTAATCCAGCAGGCGCGTGGCGCGGTCCTTGCGGGCTGCGAATTGCAGCAGCTGCGGGTTCTGATCGATGAAGCGCGTGGTGGCCTGCCCGGCGCGGAAGTCCGCGTGATGGACCACATTCATCAGGAAGGGGATGTTGGTTTTGACCCCGCGGATGCGAAACTCGCGCAAACCGCGGTCCATCCGATCCAGCGCCTGCTCGTAGGTGCGGGCAAAGACCGTCATCTTCACCAGCATGCTGTCGTAATAGGGCGTGACCACCGCGTTGGTAGCGCCCAAGGCGCCGTCGAGACGGATGCCAAAGCCACCGGCACTGCGGTAGGTCAGAATCTTGCCAAAGTCCGGTGTGAATCCATTCTCAGGGTCCTCCGTGGTGATGCGGCATTGAATGGCGTAGCCACTTTTTTCAATGCGATCCTGCGCCGGCAGTGCCAGTGGCTCCTCGTGCAGGCGATGGCCCTGGGCGATGAGAATTTGACTGCGCACGATGTCAATGCCCGTGATCTCCTCGGTGACCGTGTGCTCGACCTGAATGCGCGGATTCATCTCGATGAAAAACCACTCACCGGTTTCATGATCGACCAGGAACTCCACGGTTCCGGCATGGGTGTAATTGACTTCTCGGGCCAAGCGCACCGCCGCGTCGCACAGCCCTTCAATGATGCTGGGATTGACCCCGTAACTTGGAGCTTGCTCAATCACCTTTTGGTGGCGGCGCTGCACAGAACAATCGCGCTCATGCAGATGCAGAACCTCGCCGTGCTTGTCTGCGAGAATCTGCACCTCGATGTGCTTGGCCTTGGCCACAAACTTCTCAAGGAAGACGGCGCCGTTGCCAAAGGCGCGCTCCGCCTCCTGCTGCGCCTCATCGAGCAACTTTTCCAGATCCGCAGCTTCGCGAACCACCCGCATGCCGCGGCCGCCACCGCCAAAGGCAGCCTTGATGATCAGCGGGAAACCAATTTTGCGCGCAATCTTCAGAGCCTCGCGCCGATCGCTCACCGGCTCCTCGGTGCCCTCGAGAACGGGCACCCGAAGACGCTTGGCGATCTCGCGCGCCGCCGTCTTGTCGCCCATCATGCGAAGAATCTCACTATCGGGGCCGATAAACAAAATGCCGGCGCGCTTGCAGGCCTGGGCAAACTCTGGGTTCTCCGAGAGAAATCCGTAACCCGGGTGAATGGCATCCACCCCTTTTTCCTTGGCTAGAGCCACAATGCCCTCGATGTCGAGGTAAGCTCCAAGAGGCCCCTTCTCCTTGTTGAGTTCATAGGCCTCATCGGCTTTGAAGCGATGCGGGCAGAACCGATCCTCCTGAGCATAGATGCCCACGGTGCGAATCCCCAATTCCGTGGCGGCACGCATCACGCGAATGGCGATTTCAGAACGATTGGCCACCATGAGCTTGCCGATTGGCACAATGGGCTTGGCTGCTGGGGAGGCGAGGGACTTTGCGGGCTTCTTGGGCATGGGAACTGCGGGTTGGAAAAGCTGGGCCTTGGAGGGCCGCCGATTGTCCACCCTGCACGCCGCTTTGCAAGACCTCGACAGCAGAGTTTTCAGCGACCTGCTCGGTTCAGTCGTCAGAAGGAGATCATCGAAACGGGCCTTCACTGCCCTCGCACCTTCATCTCGCGGTGATTATCAAGAAATGTTAAGTATTTTGGCATTGCCCTAAGAATAAATTTTAATCAAAATTCTGAGATGGACGAGGACATTACCCCTACTACAACGGCTGGTTCTTGCGCACCCGACCAAAGCGGCCCGCCAAAATCCGGAGCCTACGAACCCGAAACCAAGCCCGGCGATCAGGAGCGCACTCTGGCGCTTATTTGTCATCTTCTGCCGTTTTGCGGCTTTCTCGCGCCTGCAATTCCTGGGGTCAACCTGATCGCTCCTCTGGTGCTTTGGCTTCTCAAGCGCGAGGGCAATCCGTTTCTCGATGCCCACGGCAAGGAAGTGCTGAACCTGCAGCTGAATCTGGCAGTGGTGTTTTTTGTTTGTGCCCTGACTTTCTGGCTCCTGATCCCCATTGCCGTGGCGGTGGCCACCGCGATCACTGCCCTCGTCTTCATCATCAAGGCTGCCATGGCCACCAGCGAGGGAAAGCTGTACCGCTACCCCTTCATCTTCCGGGTGATTCGATGAGGCTCTGCCTCAGCGCCTCGGTCAGGAGACCCGGCGAATCAGGGTCTTGAGAACTCCCTGAACCTGAAGCCCCTGGGCGGGATGGAGATCCGGGAAGCGCGGATTTTCAGCACGCAGCAGGGGCTTGCCGTTTTCTACCACGAAGCGTTTGAGGGTGGTCTCGCCGTCAATCAGGGCAGCGACAATCTCCGTCGGGCGCGGCTCGCGGATCTCGAGAATGGCAATATCTCCGTCGCAGATGTTGGCGCCGATCATGGATTCACCGCGAACCTTGAGCGCAAAGGCCTTGCTACCACGACGAAGACCCACCGTGCCAGCGTCCAAACTGAGGCTGCCATCCGGCTCCTGTTGCTGCATCTCGGCGTAACCCGCAGCAATGCTCCCATAGAGAGGGATGTCCACCCATTCATCCCGGTTGATGTCCTCAGGAAAGGAGACCGCACGGGCCTTGTTGGGCAGGCGGCGGATCGCGCCACGCTTCTCCAAGGCACGCAGGTGACTCATCGCAGCTGTTTGGCTGCCAAAGCGAAAGTGTTGCTGAATCTCGCGAGAACTTGGCATCACCCCATTCTCGCGCTGGTAACTGCGAAGGTATTCCAAAATCTGCTGCTGGCGCTCAGTGAGTTTGATTTGTGTGGAGTGCATGATGGGTTATGTTCACCAGAACAAAAACCAAAATCAAATCTTTTTTGAGCGTTGGGTTATTTTTCGCATCCCGTTTGAGAATCTCTGATTTTCAGCGCTCTACAAGGCAGGTCGGCAGCGGCGAACGGAATCACGCAAAGAGGGTCGTTGCCCTGAGCTGAGAGGTGGGTTAGAGAGACCATCTGCGTCCCATACTGGGCTGCCCTACTCAACTTCTGCTCATGGCTGCTGCGGGCGGAATCGTCATCATGACCTCTCACTCCCCCTCCGCATGGCAAGAGTTGCTGGCGCATTTTTTGGCCAGTCAACCCAATGTGGGAGCCATCCGTCTCAATCCTCACCAGCGTCAGGTGGAACTGGCCACCTTGGGCGAGGTGGATCCCGTGGTGCTTCAGACTCGGCTCAACGAGCTGCTGCGCCAGCTCGACGGACAGGTGCTCCAAGGGACCTCGGGGGCGGCGAAAACTCAGGCAAGCAAGGAAGCGCAGACCATTCTGCTGCAAAAGCCATCCTGCCCAACCGCGCCCAGCCTTTGGCGATGGCGACAGTTCCAGTGGCCAGATCCCACCACCATGGAGCGCGAAAGCGATTTGGAGTGGCGCACGCTGGCCTTTCAGGCCTCGCTGTGTGGTTTGTGTCTCCTGGTCGCCACGCTTTTGCCTGCGGGCAGCCAATGGCACCTGCCTCTGCTGTCGGTTTCGATCCTCGCCGGTGGCTGGGATGCTGCCATTGACACTTGGGAGCAATTGCGTCGCAGGCGCCTTGATGTGCACTTCCTGATGTTGGCGGTGGCGGCTGGTGCCTGTGCCATTGGGGCTTGGAGCGAGGGCGCCCTGCTGCTGTTCCTGTTCTCCACCTCGGGAGCGATCGAGCATCTCGTGCTGAATCGAACTCATCGGGAGATCTCCGCACTCATGCGCGCCGCACCGAAGCAGGCACGCAAGGTGTTGCCCGATGGGAGCCGGCGCGATGTTGCTGTGAGTGAGTTGCAGAACGGTGACATTCTCGAGGTGCGACCCAGCGAACTCTTCGCCGCCGATGCGGTGATCACCAGGGGCGAATCTGCAGCCGATGAGTCCACGCTGACTGGCGAGGCAGAGGCAGTGCCCAAATCCATGGGCGCCGAAGTCTTCGGTGGCACTCTGAACCTTTGGGGCCTGGTGGAAATGCGGGTGCTGCGCCCCCCGGGAGAAAGCGCCCTGGCCCGCATCATTGCCCTGATCGAGCATGCCCAACATGCCCGCGCTCCCAGCCAACGATTCACTGAACGATTTGGGACACCATACACCTTGGTGACGCTTGGAGTGGTGCTCGTGGCTTTTTTGGTCTGGTGGTTGGTGTTGGGGGTGGAACCATGGGCACAGGCCAGTGAGGGTGCCAGCGCGTTTTACCGAGCCATGACGCTGCTGGTGGTGATGAGCCCATGTGCCTTGGTGCTCTCGATCCCCTCCGCCATCCTCGCGGCAATTGCCTGGGGAGCCAGGCGCGGCATTTTGTTCCGTGGTGGCGCAGCCATCGAAAACCTTGCCCGAGTGACGGTGGTGGCAATGGACAAAACGGGCACACTGACTGAGGGCAATCTTCGCGTGTCCCATGTGGAGAGTTTTCCCGACGGCAGAGAGGGCGAGGTCCTGCGCTTGGCTGCCAGCCTCGATGCCCACTCCAATCACCCAGTGGCCCGCGCCATTGCGCTGGCCGGTCGCGAGCAGCAGGTGGAGTTGCTTGAGGTTTCCTCCTTTCAATCCCTGCCAGGAATGGGCTCGCGCGGCGAGACGACGCGAGGCACGGTCTATGTCGGCAACCGACGCCTCATGGAGCATGCCCAATGGCAGCCTTGGCTGGCCAAAATTCCTGAGACTGGCGCGGGACAAAGCGAGGTCTGGGTGCTCTGTCAGGATCTGGTCGGGCGGATTCAATTGAACGATCGCATCCGCGAGGGGAGCCGTGCGGTGCTCAACGAGCTGAGAAACGCTGGCATTCGCACGGTGATGCTTACCGGCGACCGCCACAACGCTGCCACAGAAGTGGCGCGTCAACTCGGTGTGGCTGAGGTGCGATCTGGGCTCAAGCCGGAGGAGAAAGTCGCTGCCATTGAGGCCATGACAGCCGAGGGTCAGCTCGTGGCCATGGTTGGCGATGGTGTCAATGACGCGCCCAGTCTTGCGAGGGCTGATGTCAGCGTGGCCATGGGCGCTCGAGGAAGCGATGCGGCTTTGGAGCAGGCCGATGTGATCCTGATGCAGGATCGAATCGAAAAACTGCTTTGGGCGCGGCACATCAGTGTGCAGGCCAGCCGAGTCATCCGACAAAACCTTGCCATCTCGCTGGGATCAGTGGTGGTCATGGCGCTGGCTTCCCTGACGGGGCGCGTGCCGTTGAGTTTGGGGGTACTGACCCATGAGGGCAGCACCGTGCTGGTCTGCCTCAATGCACTGCGCCTGTTGCTCACCCGCCCTCCCATGGCCATCAGCCCAGTCGAGGCCGGGGCCACTCCAGGCGCCTCCTCAGGGATTGGTTGACCAGCCCAGGCGATCCAATTGCTCGCGCTGTGAGGGCGACCATGCCTGCTTGCGTGCCTCGAGTTGACGCCGTGCTTCCTTCTCAACCACCGCACGCATCGCGCCGCCCTGCTTGACCACCTGACTCCAAAGTTCAAGAGTGTCGCCATCGGGCTTGATCTCAGCCAAAAGATTGGGCACCTGCATGCGGATTTGTTCATCGGCTGGCGGGCGCAGGTGCAACCAGCGAAGCAATTTGGCCCGCCGCGCCGCCTCGTTGCCCGACTCGCCAGCAGGGGCTTCAAGCAGGGAGCGAACCTCCTCCCAGGAGCCGGCTTCGATGCGCTGGGATTGTTCGCGAAGCGCAGGATCCTCGGCGGCAAGCTGCGCGAGCTGCGACTCCGTCCACGAAGGCAGACTCGCAGCCTCCGGTGGGGGCGCGTTGACCGCAGGCGCCTGTGAAGCCTTGACCTCCGCCGCTGCGGAGCTGGCCTTCGGCTCAATTGCCTCTGCGGCCGAGGCCACTGGCAGGGGGGAGGGACCACTGCTTGAAACCGGCGCCATCCCTGGTGCGCTAGGGGCGGATGTGGCCATGCGCAACTCCAGCGGGCTCAGCCCAATGACTCCAAGCAAGACGACCATGCCAGCGACGCCGCCAGCAAAGAATTGCCATGCCGAGGGCCACCGCTGCCATGGCCAATCTGGATCTGGTGCTGCAGGCGGGCTGGGAGCCGGCGGCGGCTGAGGGCGAGGCTGGGGTGCGGGCTTCTCCTGTGGCCGATGACGGGCCTCTTCGAGGGCCTGCTCAATCCAGCCCTCGGGCAGAATGGCACGCATTTTTTCCAAGGCAGGCGCGGCGGACTCGATCTGCAGGGCAAGTGCCTCGAGGGCTTGCTTCTCATGCGTGTTTTGCCAAGTCCACTTTGCCCGCGGGCGACGCAGGCGATGATTGAACAACTCGCGAACGGACGGCGGGCAAAGCCGCAGCGCTGCCCCCAACTTGAGCCACTCACTGGTCTCAAGGTGGCTGTCGTGGTGGTCCTCGCCGCAACGCGGCTCTGCGGCAGCCAGCAATTGTTCTGCGCGAGAGTATCGCATGATGGCCAGTGAATTGGCCAAAGCCAACATGAGGTGCACCACCTCCGGGCCGGCGATGTTGCCATGCGCCACCAACAGGGCGTCGGCGAGCTTGAGCAGTTGTGCGTTGTCACCCTGACGCATCCACTGAGCCACCACGGTCATGGTGTAAACCTGACTGCCACAGGTCAGCTCAATGATGAGGTCGCTGACTCGCGCCATCATCGCCAGATCTCTGGGGCGCTGCGCGAAACATTCCACAATAAAGGGGCTGGCCGCCATGGCCCAGTCTGGTCTGGAATAGGCACGCGCGCAGAACTCAGCAAAGACCGCTGGCACATGCTGATTGTCCTCAATCGCCTGTCTCAGGGAGGCGGCAACCATGCTCAAGTCCTGGGGAAGTGCGCCAAAGGCAGTGGGATCCGGGCTGAGAGGGTCGTCCATGGGAAGGGCTTAGGCGATGCGACAGGGGTTTGGTTGCTGCGCGGGCAGGGCAAGCTTGAATTTTGCGACTCCTGAGGCTGCAATGCAAGGACGAGCTTCAAGACTCCACCTCCACCCCCCCGAGGCGAAGGCCCCATGAGGCATTCAGGGCTGTTTGCCAACGATGGCATTGTAGCGGCGAACGAGATCGTTGTACTGCCGCGTGCGCTCATTGAGCTTTGCGATGGCCTCGTCGCGCTGCGCGGCGAGTTGGCGCAGGCTGTCATTGGCCTGGCGCAGGCTGCTGCCGCCCTTCTGCGCCACGGACTGGGCCTGATTTTGGAGTTGCTGCAAACGCTGCATTGCCGAGTCCAGGCGGCGCCCAAGCTCCCCTGCCCTGACCTGCTGGGCGATGAGTTCATTCATCAGCACGGCAATACTGAATCCGCGCGCACTCTGATCGGCGCGACGCCCATCGACCTCCTCGGTGAGGCGCAGCATCTGCTCCTCGAGTTGATTGCGCAGCGCAGTAAGGCGCTCAATCTCGCGAGCGTATTGCGCCACGGTCTGCTCAGCCTCGACACGGGCCCTGTTCTCCTGGGTCCAGCGCTGCATCAGCTCGGCAATTTGAGAGCGCAGCACAAACTCGCGACGCCACTGGGCCACACAAAGCATGCTCAGGGCGCAGAGTGAGGCCAGCACCAGAATGACCAGCAGGCGCTTCATGGAGCGGTGTTGGGTTGAACCTGAAAAGCGACCTTGGAGAAGCCGGCGCGGCGCACGGTATCGAGGGCAAGCACCATGTCCCCGTGACGAGTCTCGCGATCACCGCTGATGTAAACCGGCGTCTGGGCATCCAGAGCGAAGCGACGCGCCAGCTCCTTCTCCAAGGCTGGCAGGCTGACGGCTTCCTTGTTGAGGAACAAATCGCCCTTGGCGTTCACCGCCAGATTGATCATGTCGGGCTTGAAGTTGGCCGTGCTGCTGGAGGCCACCGGCAGGTTGACGCCCACAGTCTGCTGCTTGCTCATCGTCAGGCTGACCATCATGAAGGAGGCCAGCAAAAAGAACATCACATCAATCAACGGAATGATCTCCAGGCGCGTGCGCCGCGCCGCGATGGGGGAATGCAGCTTCATGCCTGAGGTTTGCCCCGGCGCTGCACCAGGATGAGGATGTTGTTTGCCGCCGACTCCAGCTCGAACTGCAGACGCGCCAGTCGGGCATGGAAGTAATTCATTGGCACCAAAGTGACGATGGCAATGCCAAGACCCGCTGCCGTGGCGATGAGGGCTTCGCCAATGCCGCCGGTCACCTTCTCCACCGCAAGCTCTGAGGAGCCAATCGAGCTGAATGAGCCCATGATGCCAGTCACCGTACCCAGCAGGCCCAGCAGCGGGCCCAAAGTGACAATCGTGTCCATGGCCCCGAGGAATCGGCCAGCTTGCTGCAACTCGTGACCGGCGGCCACCTCCAAGGCCCCCTCCATGGAACCGTGGGCGTGCTTGAGGCCATGGTGAGCCATGCGCACCACAGGATCGCGCGCCTGCTTGGAAAGCTCGATGGCGCGATCCGTTTGCCCTCCTTCCAGAGCATCAAGCACCTGATCCAAGAGGGCGGGTTGCCGACTCAGACGCAGCCGCGCCCACCAGGCCAGTCGTTCCACCAGCACGCAGATCGCCCACAGGGCCACCAACGCCACGGGATACATGATCGGTCCTCCCTTGATGAACAACTCCACAGCGGCATTGGCCATGAGGGGGGATGGGGAGGAGAGCATCGGAGATTGAGGGATTGAGGTCAGACGCGGGGCTTAGCGCAGGGTAAAGGAAAGGGGCAGGTCGAAGGTTCTCGCCTCGCCGGCAGGAGCCCTGCCATTGCGACGCACCCAGCCCAACGCGTATTGATCCAATACGCCGTGGCCACTGCTGGAGATGATCTCAACCGCACTGGCCCGACCGCTGGGGGCCACTTCAATGCGAAGCACCACCGTGCCCTCGATGCCCTGACTGCGAAAGCTTGATGGATACGCGGGTTTGGGTACGGAAAAGCCGCCGGCACCGCCATTGCCGGAGCCGCCACCTGCCCCCCCCTGCCCCATCCCAGCACCGGGCTTGCCAGCTGGCAACCTCGTTGAGGCCGCCTTCATGGCCTTGCTGGCCGCCGGTTTGGGCTTTGGCGCGGGCGGCTGTAAAGGCTCCAGCGCTGTTTCGATGCTGGCGGCCGCAGGCACCACAAAAAGATCCGCCACATCCACCACCTCAGGCAGGGGCGGCAGACTCTCCTGCACCATGGCCTCCACCTGCAGAGGCGGTGGTTGCGGAACCTCAAGAGCGACCTCGCTCTGCGCCTGGACCTCGGTGGCCTCGGACTCAAGCGCCACCTCCTGCATCGCAGGCTCGCCGCCGCTGCCGCCCTCGAGCTCCGCAGACTGAACCTCGAGCCCGCGCCATTGCAGTTCGACCGCTGGTTGCCAACCTAGAACACCAATCGCCAACATCGAACCCGACCAAGCCAAGAGCACCGCCCAAAACAGCAGATCCTCCTGCCGTCTCGCCACGCGCAGCCCCAAGCCCGCAGCAGCAACTCGGGGCAGGGTCTGGGGCAATGGCTCTGCTGCAGTCATGCAGGGCAATCACTGACACATCCAGCCCCTGAGTCAACCTTATTGAGAAGCTTTCTCATATAGGGCATGAAATCACTGCCTCTGTGGCCCGTTCCAACCCCTAGTCTGAATTTCAGGCTGCTCTTGCCATTCCCCGTTTTTGGCGCTTTAACCTTGACAGAGAGGGCAGTGGCGCAGCAAAGCGGCCGGTCAGTTCCTCGGCCCACACCGCACATGAACATCGCCCTGATCCGCCGCCGCTTCTCACCTGTGGGGGGCGCGGAACTCTATCTGCAGCGTCTGCTGGGCGCCTTGGTTGGCGCAGGACATGAGGTGCATCTCTACGCGCAGTCCTGGAGCGGCCAGGCCGTCGGGGTGGGCGCACATCCCGTCCGCGTCGCGGCCCCCAGGGCTGGGGCACCGCTCGCCTTTGCCTTGGAGGTGCAGCGCATGCTCAGGGGCGCCAATCACGATCTGGTGTTCAGCCTCGAGCGCACGCTGCATCAGGATGTCTACCGCGCCGGAGATGGCGTGCACGCCTCCTGGATTGAGGCCAAACGCAGGTACGCCCCCTGGTGGCGGCGCTGGTGGGAGGGCCGCAGCGCCTTTCATCGTGGGCTTTGCGCGCTTGAGGCGCGCTCGCTTTGCGCCAGCAACACCGGCGAGGTGATTGTCAATTCCAACCTGGTGGGCGAAGACATCGCCACTCGTTTTGCCTTCCCCGCTGAGCGCATTCATCTGGTCCGCAACGGCATTGACCTCTCGCGCCATGGCCATGCCGACCGGCAGCAGGCCAGAGCGCAGTGGGGGTTGGCAGACGACGATTTCGTCATGCTCTTTGCGGGCTCGGGCTGGGAGCGCAAGGGATTGCACTTTGCCCTGCAGGCGATGCGGCAACTCACCCCAAACGACCCCAAGCTCAAGCTTCTGGTCGCTGGTCGCGGGCGCTGCCTGAGACCTGGCAAGCAGGTGCGTTTGCTGGGGCCAGTCAGCGAGATGCCCTCGCTCTACGCCGCGGCTGACGCCATGCTTTTCCCGCCCATTTACGAGCCCTGCGCCAATGTGGTCAGCGAGGCGCTGGCTGCGGGGCTGCCAGTGATCACCACCCGCAGCAACGGAGCCAGCGAACTCATCGAACCCGGTGTCCACGGCGAGATTCTCAGCGACCCCGCGGACATTGGGGCGATGGTGCAATCCATCCAGCGCTGGCGACAACGGCCACCAACAAGGGTGGTCACTCCTGCCGGGGTCTTGTCGCTCCAGGAAAACGCGGCACAGACGCTGCGGGTGCTGGAGTTGGCTTTGGAGCGCAAGCGAGAGGGCTTACGGCGCTGAGGACTGCGGCGGCCTGCTGCCGAGAGAGCCACGCTGGGCAAAGAAGTGCCTCGCGCTTTCGGCGATGCCGTAGGCGCTCTCCTGAGGATCGAGTCCGTCAGTCACGAGGCGCAGATCCGCGAGCTGAGCATACAACCCAGACCGGACCTCAAGCAATGAGCTCAACCGCTGCTCCAGACTCACCTGACCCTGCAAAAGCGGGCGATCGTCGTTGCCGCGGGTGCGCTCCACGAGTCGTTGCACACTGGCCTCAAGCCAAGTGATGAAGCCCAGATGACGCAGCAACGGCAGATTGACGGCCTCAGTCACGATGCCTCCACCAGTGGCCACCACCACGCCGCTGCTGCCCAGCAGCGAACGCAGCACCGCGGATTCATGGCGGCGGAACCCCGCCTCGCCCTCCTGTGCAAAAATCTCTGGAATGCTGCGACCGGCCCGCTTGATGATCTGCGCGTCGGTGTCAATGAAATGAAATCCCAGCAGGCGGGCCACCAGACGGCCCACCGTGGTTTTGCCGCAACCCATGAGGCCAATCAACAGCACATTGCTGCGCCTTGGCGGTGTCGGACTCTCCTGCTGCACCTCGGCAAGAATGGAGCTGACCAGCTCGGGATCGTGTTCGATCGCATCCCAGTAACTCGGGTATCGAGGCTGCCAGCCACTGGCCAGCAGTTTGGCGCAACTCACGCGCTTGTGACTCCAACCGCGCTTGCGCCCAGCGTTGGCGGGAATCTCGGCAGGAATCTCGACGCCAAAGATCACGCCGAGGCGCTGCAGACATTCGCGCTGGGTGACAGGAGTGCCATCCACCGCATTGTAGAGACCGCGCAGGCGCGCCTTGAGGCCGTGAGCGAGGGCCTGGGCCGCATCGTGCACATGCAGGATGTTGAGATAGCGTCCGTCGGGAGCCTCGGGAGTCACCTCAAGGCCGCCCTGGCCCAATAAAAAGTTCTTGAGCAAATGCGAGCGACCCGGGCCATAGAGCCCTCCCAGCCGAATGGCGCAGCCACCGGCCTGCAGGGCAAGGTCCTCGGCGCGGCGAAGCCACTGACCTGTGGCGCGCTGGGGTTCTGCCTTCGTCTGCTCATCCACCCAGGAACCATCGGTTTGATCATAAACGCTGGTGCTGGCGGCAAACACAGGATGTGCTGCGGGAAAATGCCTGAGCAGATGCTCCTGACCACGGAAGTACACCGCCTCATAGGCCTCGGCGCCGCCTCGTCCCGAGCTGGCACAATGCACCCAACCGTCGAGCCTGCCGATGCGCTGCGCCAGATCAGCAACCTGATCCTCGCGGCTGATGTCACAGGCCGCCACCTTCCATGGCTTGCTGGCCGTCAGGCGTTGCGCGGACGCCTCACCGTGCGTCACCCCCCAGACCTCGTGACCAGATTCATGCAGGATATCCGCAAGAAGTTCCCCCACCATGCCACAACCAACAATGAGAATCTTCATGAGCGCGGGCGATGTTGTTGATAGTGTTGCAGCAATCCGTTGACGACGCCGCTGACATAGTCCTCAAGAATGCTAGTCTGCAGTTGTCCATCAATGAGGGTGCGGCCCCGAAAGTGCCCCTTCTGCAGTCGGGCAAAGGTCTGGGCGTGGTTCATCACCCAGGGTTCCAGATACACCACGGGGCATTGGTAGAGGCGATTGGCCAACAAATTGCGGGCCCAGACATAGCCCGAATGCCCCACCCGTTTGGCAACAGGCCTGCGGTAAACATAGGCTGGCAGGCCGCTGCTCTTGGCCAAGCCTGCGGCCACAGCCTCCGCCAGCGGCAACTCCTCCTCGTGAACGCGACCCAACAAGCGATGCAACATCTCGGCGCAGACATCAGGCTGCTGCAACTCCTCGATGCCGTAACAGCCGTTGACCATCACATGAAGGTGATTCTCCTCGCTGAGCGTGGGCGCCGCCGGGTCCCCCCAGTCCTCGGCATTGAAGTGAATGCAGAGCACCGCATCGGGACGCAGAGTCTCGTTGACCCGCCGAGCCCGCTCCCTGATTTCGGCCACACGGTAGAACAACTTCTCACTTTGCCAACGAACCGTGAGCAACCTCGCTTCGCCACGCAAGCCCTCATCATCCGCAGGCGGTTGCGCAATTCCATGTTGTTGCAGCAACTTCAGGGCCTCGTCGCGCAGAACCTCTGGCCTCAGCGTGGTGGAGGGCTCGGCACTCTGCCGCAGCAACGAGACCGAGGCACCGAGTTGCTGAAGTCGTTCACGCAACAATAGCGCCACTTGCAGAGTGAGATCGCCCTCGCGCACCTCGCCCCTGCCTGGGAGTTGCAGCAGGCGCTCCTCCATCTGCGCCCAGGGTCCGCCAAGATGACCGGGGTCCAGCGTGAAGTGCAGGTCGCTCAGAGGCGCTCTTCCCTGAAGTGGCGGCAACTCGGAGGCACGGCGCCAGTGCCTCTGCGGCGGGGACTGGTTGTCCTTTTTGAGTTCAATCGCCAGAGGTTGGCCATTGGGGCGAATGGGCAGTAGCAGAGCCTCGCCATCAAGCTCAAAGGGCAGGCGCAGCTCGGGGGAGGCCGGCGCGTAAAACTCCCGCCAAGCCTGGTCGAATTCGGCTCGACTCATGCTGCGGGAGTAACGCTTCAGCGCGGTCCAGTCCGGTTGCGCAGCCAAGGAGCTGGGCTCCTGCCAGGCAACGACGGGCAGGCTTGCGGCCTCCAGCGAGATTGCCGGGAGCAACAGCGTGTGCAGGATGGCGCGCAGCATGACCCCGAGAGCCTAGGAGAGGCCGAAGATCGCGTCAACGCCAACGCCAGCGGGCCCGATGAATGCTGCGCCCCATGGCCAGCCAATGCGCTTCAAAGTCAGTCGTGGGGTAAAAAAAGGCATCCTGCGGCCAATCCATGGCCTTCCAGTGCGCGCGCTTGCCCAGACTCTGCATCGCGTCCTCAGCGTAGCGGGCATCATCGGTCTTGAGCAAAAACTCTCCACCGGGCAGCAGCACGCGCTCCAGACCAGACAGGAATTCCTCCTGATTGACCAGCCTCCGAGCCGCGTGCTTGAGCTTGGGCCAGGGATCCGGGCAGAGCAGATGCACGCGACTGACACTGGCATCAGGCAGCAACCAACCCATCGTGTAGCCGCTCTCCAGGCGCAGCACCTGCGCATTGCCCAGCCCGGCTTCGCTGATGCGGCGCAGGGTTTTTTGCACCCGTCCCAGCATGCGCTCAACGCCAAGGAACTGGCGCTCGGGGTGAGCCTGAGCCATGCCCGCCAAAAAACGCCCGTCACCGCAACCAAGCTCCACCTCCAAGGGGCAAACGCGGCCGCCAGCCAACTCTTGTCGGGACAAGGGCCGAAAGTAATCGGTGGGCACCAGCAGGGACATCGCCTCTTGTTTCACGCAGGGCGGCAGCCTTGCCAAGGAGGATTTTCAAGGCGTCGCCATTGGGCGCGCTCCGGCAAAAATCGCATCGCCAAGACCGCGCTGACTTGCGTATCCTGACCTGTCACTACCCCAACACCCCATGAACCGCCGCCGTTTCATTGCCAACTCCGCCGCCATTGCCAGCCTCGCTGCCCTGCCCTCTCAGGGCCGCGCCGCCCTTGCCGCCATCAGCGCCACCCAAGCCCCGCTTCCCTACGCCCCCGAGGCCTTGGAGCCCCACATTGATGCCGCCACGATGAAGCTGCACCACGGCAAGCATCACGCCACCTATGTCACCAAACTCAACGAGGCCTTGGTGGCAGCCAAACTTCCCGCAGACAACATCGTGGCCCTGCTGGGCAACCTCTCGCAAGCCCCCGCTGACCAGCAAAGCGCCCTTCGCAACCACGGCGGCGGCCATGTCAACCATACCTGGTTCTGGAACTGGATGGCACCTGCGGGCACAGGTCCCGCCGAGCCTCAAGGCCCTCTGGCCGAGGCGCTGCAGGCCAATTTCGGCAGCCTGGCCGATTTCAAAAAAGCCTTCGGGGACGCGGCCACCAAGCGTTTTGGCTCGGGCTGGGCCTGGCTGATTGTCAAGGGCGACGGCAAGTTGGCCATCACCACCACGGCCAACCAAGACAACCCGCTGATGAAGGGCGTGGTGCCCGATGCGGAACTGGGCACTCCCATCCTCGGCCTCGATGTCTGGGAGCACGCCTACTACCTCAAGTACCAAAACAAGCGCCCGGATTACATCGGCGCGTGGTGGAATGTGGTGAATTGGAAATCGGTGGCCGATGGCCTCGCCGCTTCCAAAGCCTGAGCCCAGCGCAGTCCGCAAGATTGATGCCACGGGGCCAAGGCGGTGCTTGCCAAGGCCCCGTGTTGCGGCTCATGCTGCCCGCCGCCCATGTCCAGCCTTAACCTCACTCAGGAACCCACCTCACTGCGCGATCTCAGCCCGCAGCAAAAGCGCTCGGGCATTGCTGCATGGCTGGGCTGGCTCTTCGACGGGCTGGACATGCACATCTACACCTTGGTGGCCACGCCCTTCGTGGCCGCACTGCTGTTGCAGGGAGGGCAGGTGGCGGATTCCAAGGCCGTGGACACCAAGGCCTCCATCATCCAAGCCGCCTTTTTGGTGGGCTGGGCCTTGGGCGGCGGGTTCTTTGGCCGCTTGGGTGATGTTTTGGGACGCAGCCGCACCCTGGTGCTGACCATCCTCTTTTATGCCGGCTTCACCGGCCTGTCCGCCTTCTGCACGGAATGGTGGCATCTGCTGATCTGCCGCTTTCTTTCGGCCTTGGGCATTGGCGGGGAGTGGGCCGTGGGAGCCTCTTTGCTCTCGGAGACCTGGCCCAAACGCTGGCGGCCTTGGATTGCGGCGACCCTGCAAACCGCCGTCAATCTCGGCGTGGTGCTGGCCTGCGGAGCAGGCGAGCTGTTTGCCTGGAGCGTGGATCATCAATGGATGAGCGAGGCCACCAGCCACCGGGCCGTATTCCTGGTGGGCATCCTGCCCGCATTGGTCACCCTGTGGATTCGCAAGGCCGTACCTGAAACCGAAGAATGGCAACAGGCCAAGCAACACCGCAAACCGCCAGCCATCTCCGAACTCTTCGCCCCCGGCGTGGCCTCAGTGACTTGGCGGGTCCTCATCATTTGCGCGGTCTCGCTGACCGCTCACTGGGCCTTCATGTTTTGGCAACAGAGCCTGATTCGCGCGCTGCCCGAGGTCAAGGCCCTGCCCGGCCCCGACCAAACCCGCGCCGTGATCGAGGCCCTGCTGTGGATCATGGGCGGCTCAATTCTCGGCAACTATGTGGCCGGCGCTCTGGCAAGGATCTGGGGCTATCGGGTGGCCATCGTGACCATGCTGCTGGGCTACGGCCTGGCCATGCTGGCAGCCTTTGACGCCGATGCGCATTGGAGCCACGCGGCCCTGTTGCGCTGGTACGCCCTGATTGGTCTGCTGCAGGGGGTGTTTGGCCTGTTTACCATGTGCCTGCCGCCGTTGTTCCCCACCCTGCTGCGCACCACTGGCGCGGGCTTCTGCTACAACATCGGACGCATTGTGGCTGCCTTTGGTACGGTGTTTTTTAAACTCTATGCCCCAGTCGGAGACTACCACAGCGCTCTTTACTGGGCGGGTTGGTTGTTCATCCCTGCCGCCTTCATTGCCTTGGCACTTCCTCAGGAGCGCGAGGCCCAGGCCTAAGGAAGGTCACAGGCGAGGTCATTTTCAGCGCCAGTGACACTTGCCGCCGAGCCCAAGGCCCGTTAAGGATGGGGCGCTTATGGCCGGCTCCGACATGGACATTCATCAAGTGGCAAAACTTGCCCGCATCGCCCTCACCCCCGATGAGGCCCAGCGCTACGAGGCTCAACTCAATCGCGTGCTGACTCACATGGAGCAGTTGGCCAAGGTCAACCTTGAGGCCGAGCCCAGCGCCCACTCCCAGCCATTGTTCGATGTGCTGCGCCACGACGAGATACGGCCAGGCCTCAGCCATGAAGCCGCGCTGTCCAACGCGCCACGCCAAACCCTGGGGCAATTCCAGATCCCCAAGGTCATCGAGTAACTTCCGCCAAGTCCTGCCCATGTCCCTTCTCACCCAATCGTTGAGCCAGTTGCAGCTGCAGTTGCGCAACCGCCAACTCAGCCCCCAGGAGTTGGTCCACGCGCTCTGTGACGCCATCGAGGCGGGCAACGAGGCCATTGGTGCCTACCTGAGCTGGGACCGCGAAGATGCGCTGCGGCAGGCGGCTGCGGCTGATGTCAACCTGCCACTGGGCGGCCTGCCCATTGGCATCAAGGACAACATCCAGGTGTTGGGACAGCCCTGCACCTGCGCCTCGCGCATGCTGGAACATTACCGCGCGCCCTACGATGCCGGAGCCACCACCCGCCTGCGCGAGGCTGGCGCCATCGCGCTGGGCCGCTTGAACATGGACGAGTTTGCGATGGGCTCGAGCACGGAGAACAGCGCCCTTGGACAAACCCGCAACCCACGCGATCTGCGCCGCATCCCAGGCGGCAGCAGCGGCGGCAGTGCCGCTGCGGTGGCCGGCTCACTGGCCCTTGCCGCGCTGGGCTCGGACACCGGTGGCAGCATTCGCCAACCCGCTGCCCTCTGCGGCTGCGTTGGCCTGAAACCCACTTATGGGCGCATCTCACGCTATGGCCTCGTGGCCTTCGCGTCCTCGCTGGATCAAATCGGACCGCTGACCAGGACCACGGCAGACTGCGCCCTCCTGCTCAATCACCTCTGCGGCCACGACCCACGAGACAGCACCAGCCTTGAGGCATCCAGCGAGGACTTCACCCGTCATCTCAACACTGGAGTGCGTGGCCTGCGCATTGGCATGCCTGCTGAATACTTCATCGACGGCATTCATCCCGGCGTGCGTCAGGCGGTGGACCGTGCCATTGCCAAACTCAGCGAACTGGGTGCGGAGATTGTGCCTGTGCGCCTGCCTCACACCGAAGTGGCCGTCAGCACCTATTACATCATCGCCCCCGCTGAGGCCTCCGCCAATCTGGCGCGCTTTGACGGCGTGCGCTTTGGTCACCGCAGCGCCCGCGCCCAGGACCTGATGGAGCACTACCAGTTCACCCGCCAGGAGGGCTTTGGCGATGAGGTCAAGCGCCGGATCCTGTTGGGCACCTATGTGCTGAGCAGCGGCTACTACGATGCCTACTACCTCAAGGCCCAACGCGCTCGCAGCTTGATCCGTCAGGACTTCCAGCAGGCCTTTGAGAAGGTGGACTGCATCGTCTCGCCCACCACGCCGCAACCCGCACACCTGCTGGGCGCCCTCAAGGACGATCCACTTGCCGCCTACCTGGAGGACATCTTCACCATCCCGGCCAATCTCGCCGGACTTCCCGCGCTCTCCCTGCCCTGCGGAGAAGTGATTCCTCAGCCCGGAGAACCTGCCCTGCCCGTGGGCCTTCAGCTCATCGGCAAGCCGATGGACGAGGCGCGCCTGCTGCAGATCAGCGCCGCGCTGGAACAAGCACTGGCCTGAGTCATCTGCGCCATGCAAAGCAACGCAGCCAGCCCTCAACGCGAAGCCTGCCTGCAGGTGCTGCTCATCGACGACGACCGCAAACTCAGCGAGTTGATCCGCGACTACCTCGAGCCTTTGGGCTACGCCTTGACCCTGGCTCATGACGGCGCCTTGGGCGCTGATCTCGCCCTCGAAAAACCTTGGGCCGCCGTGATTGTCGATGTGATGCTGCCGGGCTGCGATGGCTTCGAGGTGCTGCGACGCATTCGCGCGCATTCCCAAGTGCCCGTGCTCATGCTCACCTCGCGCGGTGATGAGACCGACCGCATCGTGGGCCTGGAGTTGGGAGCCGATGACTACCTGCCCAAGACCTTCTCCACCCGCGAGTTGCTGGCCAGACTGCGCGCCGTCACCCGGCGCTTCAACCAGGCTCAAGTCGCCGAGGCCCCGGCTCTGCATGAATTGGTCAGTGGCCCCCTGCGCCTCAACCTCGATGCGCGATTGGCCAGCATGGGCGATCAACCCTTGAGCCTCACGCCCGTGGAGTACGACATTCTTGCGGCGCTGATGAAGGCGCGCGGGCGGATCCAATCCCGCGAGGCCCTGATTGAAAAATTGCGCGACCGCCACTTCGAGGTCTTTGACCGCAGCGTGGATGTGCACATCGCCGCCCTGCGCCGCAAGCTCGGTGACGACGCCCACCAACCGCGCTTCATCCGCACCGTGCGCAGCGCCGGTTACCTCTTTCTCACCCCGGACCTGCAATAAGGCCAGCGGCCTCACCGACAGAGGAATTTTCCCCTCGGACGCAAGGCCCTGAAAACGAGGGAGTCAACCCGCCTGAGCGACCGCGGCACCAGCAAGAAAGATCCGCGAAAAGCCGTTGAATTTCATGGTCGCCGACGCGACCACAAGGCTCCTGATGATCCCCCCCCGTTCATCCCTCGCAGCGCTGCTGTTGCCGCTGGGTTTTCTGCAGGCAGAGAACCCCGCCAGCTTCAGCCGCGAGCAACTCGATTTCTTTGAAAGCAAGGTGCGCCCCGTCTTGGCCGAGTCCTGCATGGACTGCCACGGCGCCAAGCGCCACGAAAACGGCCTGCGCCTGGATGGCCGCGCCGAGATCCTCAAGGGCAGTGACTACGGACCCGTGGTGGATGTGACCAAGCCCGCAGACTCCAAGCTGCTGCGCGCCATGCGCCATGCCCCAGGCGTGGAGCCCATGCCCAAGAAGGGCGCCAAATTGGCCGAAGCACAAATCGAGGCCATTGCCCAATGGATTGGCATGGGCCTGCCATGGCCGGCGGAGAAAACCGCTCTGGCCCAAGGACACAGCGCGCCGGATTGGAAAAGCCACTGGGCCTTTCAACCCCTGCTTGCCCCCAAGGAACGCAACCTTGACGCCATCGTTGAAAAAAACCTGCGCGCTGCGGGACTGGACTTTGCGCCAACGGCCTCGCCAGAAACGCGAATCCGGCGTTTGTTTGTGGACCTGATCGGCCTGCAACCCAGCGCCGCTGAACTGAAAAGCCTCAGCGAGGAGCTGCAGCGTCAGCCTCAGGCTGCCTGGTCGCGTCTGGTCAATCGCCTGCTGAGCCTGCCCGCGCATGGACAGCGCTGGGCCAGACATTGGCTGGATGTGGCCCGCTACGCCGACACCGATGGTTATCAGGTGGCAGGGCGCAATATCCTCTACCCCTTCGCCTACACCTACCGCGATTGGGTGATCCGCGCCCTCAACGCCGACATGCCCTACGATCGCTTCGTGTCCCTGCAGTTGGCCGCAGACCGCATCGTTCCCGCTGGCGACAAAAGCCATCCTGACCTCGCCGCCCTGGGCTTCCTGAGTGTGGGCGACAAATTCATCAGCGACCGCGCCCTGCAAATTGATGACCGCATTGATGTGATTGGCCGCGGCCTATTGGGCCTGACCATTGCCTGCGCGCGCTGCCACAACCACAAGTACGACCCCATCCCCAGCGCGGATTACTACGCGATGTACTCGATGTTCAACAGCAGCGAGCAACCCGACAGCGCCCAGTGGCCGGTGATTGGCAAGCCCGCCGACGAAAAGGCTCATGCGGAATACCTCGCCAAACTCGAGGACATCGCCAAGCGCGAACTCAAATTCAAGGCTGAGGTGCACCGCGAGATCCGTGAACTGGACAACCTCAAGCGCTACCTTGCCTTCACGCTGGAGATGCCCAACTTCAAGGAACGCACCGCAAGACTGGGCCGGGCCGGTCAACTCAAGCTGCGCGACAGCGTGGCCGATCAATGGGAGAAATTCATCCGCCAGTACAGCGAGGCCAAACCGGTGCACCCAGTCCTGCTGGCCTGGCAACGCTTTGCCCAACTGCCTACCGACGCGTTCGCAGCCAAGTCACCAGCGGTGAGTGCCGAGCTTTGCGCCCCAGGCAGCACACTCAATCCAGTGCTGCGCAATGAACTGCAAAAGCGCCCGCCGCCAAAATCCATGCAGGACATCAGCGGGCTTTACGCCGAGGTCTTCCTCACCGCCCTGGATGGGCGGGAACCGGACAACGCCGATTGGCGCGCCGTGCGCGGCATTCTGCAGGCCGCTCCCAGCCCCTTGGCCGTGGCCGCCGATCAGACTCAGGTGTTTTTCACCCGCAAGGATTTGGACACCATCACCAAGCTGGGCAATGACCGCGTGCGTCTGGAAAGCGAGCACCCCGGCGCGCCGCCTCGGGCCATGGTCACCTACGACAAGCCAAAGCCCAATGATGTGCGCATCTTTGTGCGCGGCAACCCCGCAAGGCAGGGCGATCCGGCGCCGCGGGCCTGGCTCACCGCCTTTGGTGGAGACAAAATCAGCGAGGGCAGCGGACGCTTGGAATGGGCACGCAAGATCACCTCGCGCGACAACCCCCTGACAGCGCGCGTCATCGCCAACCGCCTGTGGATGCTTCATTTTGGCAAGCCCCTGGTGGCCCAGCCCAGCGACTTTGGTGTGCAGACGGCCAAGCCCAAGCAGCAGGAGCTGCTCGATTTTCTGGCCTGGGAGTTGATGCAACAAAACTGGAGCCTCAAGCACCTGCATCGCCTCATCACCCAAAGCCGCACCTGGCAGCAGAGCTCAGAGGTCAGCGCGCAGAAAGCCCTGAAGGACGCCGACAACGAATGGCTCAGCCGCTACAACCGTCAACGCCTCGACTTTGAAGCCATGCGCGACGCCTTGCTGCAGACCAGCGGCGAGTTGGACTTGAACCTCCTCAGCGGCCGCGCCCTTGCCCACGACGACGCGCAGGCCATCAGACGGCGCAGCGTGCTGTTGATGGTCAACCGCTACGATCAGCCCACGGTTCCAGCCATGTTCGACTTCGCCAATCCCGACAGTCACAGTCCGATGCGCTATGTCACCAGCGTGCCCAGTCAGGCACTCTTTCTGCTCAACAGTCCCTTCATGATCAGCCGCGCCACGCAGACGGCGGCGGGAATCAAGCTGGAACCAAGCGGCGTCGAATCCCGCGCCATTCACAGCCTTTACCAGAAGGTGCTGCGCCGTTTGCCCGGCGCCCATGAAGTCGAGCAGGCCCAGCGCTTCTGCCGCGACGCCGAAGGGCTCGCCGGCAGGCCGCAACCCTTTCAGTGGCAGTACGGCATGGCCGCCGTCCTCGGTGACGCCAAGCAGGGTTGGCGGATGGGCGGGTTCACCGCACTGGCCCACTTTGATGCCGCCAAAAGTCGCCACAGTCCCGAGGCCAAGTTCCCCAGCCCCAAGTTTGGCCACCTCTTCATCGCCAAGAGCAGCGGCCACCCCGGACGCGATGCGGCCAGCGTGATGCGCTGGAGAGCCCCATCCGCAGCCAGCCTGCAAATTGGTGGTCAACTCAAGCGCTCCTCACCACAGGGCGACGGCATCCGCGGCTTCATCTTCTCCGATCAACGCGGCCTGCTGGCGCAGTGCCACATCAAGGGCGAGGGCAGCGCCATGCTCAGCGCCCGCCTTGAGGCCCGCGCCGGAGAACTTTTCAGTCTTGTCGTGGACCGCGACGGCGACACCAACAGCGACGGCTATCAGTTCAACCCGCGCATTGAACGGCTGACCGACGATGGCAGCACAGCCCTGCTGAGCGACAGCGCGCAGGATTTCTGCGATTCCAGCGGCTGGCCCATCAACCGCACCCGCCCGATTGCTCCCCTGACCCAACTTGCCCAAGTGCTCCTGATGAGCAATGAGTTCATGTTCGTGGACTAAACCTGCCAGCTTCTCACCCACCATGCCAGAGTTTCAAGCCATGCCCCATCTGCCGCTGAGCCGTCGCCAGATGCTGCGCCGCATCGGCACCGGAATCGGCCAGTTGGCCCTGGCCGATCTCATGCTTGGCCAAGCCGCAGGCGCTGAGATTGACGGCACCAACCCCTTCGCGGTGCGCCGCCCTCACCACGAGGCCAAGGCCAAGCGCGTCATTCACTTTTTCATGAACGGTGGTCCCTCGCAGGTGGACACCTTCGACCCCAAGCCCAAGCTCACCGAGTACGACGGCAAGCCACTGCCCAACCTGCTCAAAACCGAGCGCCCCACCGGCGCGGGCATGAAGTCGCCCTTTGCCTTCAAGCGCTACGGTCAAAGCGGGCTCGAAGTCAGCGATCTCTTTGCCAAGACCGCAGCCCATGCGGATGACCTTTGCGTGATTCGCTCCATGCACGCCGATGTGCCCAATCACGAGCCATCCTTGGGCCTGATGAACTGCGGTGATGGCCGCCTGCATCGCCCCAGCTTTGGCTCCTGGATCACCTACGGCCTGGGCTCGGAGAACCAGAACCTGCCGGGCTACATCTCCATGTGCCCCGGCGGCATGCCCACGCGCCGCACCAAGAACTGGCAGAGCGCCTTTTTGCCCAGCATCTATCAGGGCACCTACATTGACACCAAGAACAGCGAGGTGGACAAGCTCGTCGAGTTCATCCGCAACGGATCGTTGGACCTGCAGCAGCAACGCCGCCAACTCGACCTGCTGCAAAGCCTCAATCGCGACCATCTGCTGCGCCGCGAAGGCGATGCCCAGCTCGAGGCCCGCATTCAATCCTTCGAGTTGGCCTACCGCATGCAACTTGAGGCCAGCGACGCCTTTGACATCACGCGCGAGCCCGAGTCCGTGCGCAAGGCCTATGGCGACACCGTGTTCGGTCGGCAGACCCTGATTGCACGCCGTTTGCTGGAGCGCGGCGTGCGCTTCATCCAACTCTGGACTGGCGCCGGCCAGCCCTGGGACAGTCACGACGAGATCCTCGATCATGCACGCCTGGCCAAGGATGTGGATCAGGCCATTGCCGCCTTCCTGCACGACATCAAACAACGCGGCCTCTTTGATGACACGCTGGTGATGTGGGGCGGTGAGTTCGGACGCACGCCAGCGGTGGAACTGCCCACCCCTGGAGCCAATGCCGGCAAGCAACGCGGACGCGACCACAACCATCACGGCTTCACCTACTGGCTGGCCGGCGGCGGCGTGCGCGGAGGCCACATCCACGGCAGCACGGACGAGTTTGGTTTTGCCGCCGTAGACAACAAAGTCCATGTGCACGACCTGCACGCCACCCTGCTGCATCTCCTCGGCTTTGACCACGAGCGCTTCACCTACCGCTACGCCGGCCTGGACTTCCGCCTCACCGGCGTCAACGAGTGCAATGTGGTGCGCGAACTCATCGCTTGAGTCCAGCGCGAGCCTGTCGCTTGAGTCCAGCGCGAGCCTGTCGCTTGAGTCCAGCGCGAGCCTGTCGCTTGAGCGCCATCATCGGCGGTGCGGCGCGCTCATTGACGCAACTCTGTCAGGCGCACCCGGCGAATGGCTGCCGTGGTGTTGAAGGTGGTCAGTGCCAGCGGTTGATAACTCTCGATGGGGCCTGGGCGCAGACCAATCTTGCGGCCCTTGATGTCCTGATCAACCACCTGTCGATCGTCAATCCAGACCGATAGATTGGCCGGAGTCACCCGCAGGCGAATCTTGTACCAGCGCCCGTCCTCGTACTTCTGATAGCTGCCGGTGTTGTTGTTGCTGGCGTCCATGCCGTCGATGCTGCTGATGCCCGTGACACTGCCGCCCCAGCCGCCACAGATCAATGTGGCACAGGTTTTCCAGTCGCCCACCGGGAAGGTCAGACCGCAAAAGAAGTCCACTCCCTCCAGGCGCTTGGCCTCGAGGCTGATTTCATAGCGCGTGGTCGGCAGGCCTTGGGTTTTCTTGTACACCACACCGCTGAGGCCCTCGCCCTGGCGGATCACCATGGTGTCGCCCTCGTGCTCAACCTGGCCACTGCCGCCGATGTCCACAGGTTCCCAATCTGCAAACTGTTTGCCCTCAAAGAGCGCCCATTTTTTGGGCTCAGGAGCTGGCTCGGCTGCCTGCACCCCAATGACCGCAAGAAAGCCGGCGGCGGCAAGCAGGCCCAACCCTTTCCCAAACAAGCGCGAATTCATGGCGGGATGCTGACACCATGGCCCGGCCCCGTCAAAGCCGGAAATGCGGCGCAAGGGGACAAAACTGCCATTTGCAAGGCAGGGATTTTGCTTCCACCTTAAGGACTCACTCCCCTGCCATGTCGCACTCCCCCGCCCCCCACAGCAGTTCATCGCCCTGGAACTTTCTCAATGTGATCATTGCCGTCGCTGTTGGCGGCTTTGCCTTCTTCTGGGGCAGCGCCTTTCTCGTCGGCGGGATCAAGAACATGTCCGGCAAGAAGGAAGCCGCGGCTCCAGCGGCCGCCGCGCCTGCCGCCCCTGAGGCTGTTCCTGCGGCCTCCGCCCCTGCGCCTGCCGCAACTCCAGCGGCCGCCGCGCCCTCGTCCGTGGCTGAGATCACGATCAAGCCCGACACCGCCAACCCGCTGGCTTACGACACCAAGGAGTTCAAGGTCAAGAGCGGCCAGAAGGTCAAGCTCACCTTCAACAACAGCCACCCTGCCGTGCCGCAGCCGCACAACTTGGTGATCGCCAAGGACGGCGCCAAGGACAAGCTGCTGGGCTTGGCGATGGCCATGGCCGCCGCCCCTGATGGCATGGCCAAGGGCTTCATTCCTCAATCCCCGGACATTCTTTTCAACACCAAGTTGCTGCAGCCCAACCAAACCGAGACTCTGGAGTTCACCGCTCCTGCTCCAGGCAACTACCCCTACCTCTGCACCTTCCCTGGACATGGCGCCATCATGAACGGCGTCATGAAGGTCGAGTAGAACACAAACACTGGCAGCGCTTGCGCGGTCCCGCCACGGATGGCTGCGGTTCAAAGCAAGGGCAAAGCCTCTCCAAAATCCCGGTTGATTTGCAAGCGGGAGACGCAAGCGAGTCCCCTCATTTGGGGTTGACCGACTCAAGGCGAGAGGGAAACTCGCGGCTTTGCGGCAAAGGCCAGCGGGATTAGGGGTGCCAGACCCGGCTGAGGCGCTGCACAGCCAGAGCCTTGCCCGTGGTCGGGTCAATGTCGGTAAGCAGGCCGTTGAGTTGCACCGGGCCGCTGCCCATCCCAAACTTGGTGGGCATGGCCGTGAGGAAGCGCTTGAGCACTGGCTCCACCTCGCTGCCGATGATGCTGTGCGTGGGGCCGCACATCCCGGCATCGCATTGGAATGCCGTGCCCTTGGGCAGGATGCGTTCATCAGCCGTGGGCACATGGGTATGGGTGCCCACCACCACGGAGACGCGCCCATCCAAATGCCAGCCCATGGCCACCTTCTCGCTGGTGGCCTCGGCGTGGAAGTCCACCAGGATAACGGGAGTCTCCGCGCGCATGGCCTCCACCACCGGTTCGATGGTGGTGAAGGGGTTTTCCATGCCCTCCTTCATGAAGGTGCGGCCCTGCAGATTGATCACGCCGACGCGGCCCTTGCGGGTTTCCAGCACGATGCTGCCCTGCCCCGGAGCGTTGGTCGGGTAGTTGATGGGGCGCAGCAAACGCGGCTCATCGGCAAAGAAGGGAATGATTTCCTTTTGATCCCAAATGTGGTCGCCGGTGGTGATGACCGCGCCACCGGAGCGCATCAGCGAGATCGCAATCTTGGGCGTGATGCCGCGTCCGCCGGCAGCGTTCTCGCCGTTGATGACCACAAAATCAATCGCCAACTCCTCCTTGAGCAGGGGCAGCAGCACACTGATGGCCTTGCGGCCCGGCTCGCCGATGACATCGCCCAAAAAGAGCAGTCGCAGAGCATCGGGATGGGGGGCAGGTGCAGAGGTCATGGCGGCCCACTGCCTTACAACGGCAGACAAGCCCTGACAACACAGGACCTCAATGCTCAAACCCAGCCTCCGATACCCCGCCCCTACTCGCGGGTCACCGTTTCATCCATATTCAAGAGCACCCGCGCCACCTCCAGGGGTTTCAGGTCGGCCAGCAGGGCCCTCTCGCGGGCATCGGGGCGACGGGCCGTGCAGCGGCGAAAGGCCTGCTCAACGCCCTCGCGCTCCACGATGCCCGCCAGGGCCTGCGCCAGCTCCACAAAGGCCTGGTCATTGAGCAGGGTCAGGGCCTGCAAGGGAGTGTTGCTGCGCAGACGACGGGTGCAGGCCGAGAAGCCGTCTGGGGCATCAAACACATTGAGTGCCGGCGGCGGCGAGGCGCGGTAAACAAAGGTGTACATGCCACGGCGGAAACGGTCCGCCCCCTTGCTTGCCGTCCACACCCGCTTGACCTGGCCCTGGCCCATCACGCCCTCGGGAATCGGCGGGAACACCGGCGGCCCACCGAGCTTGGGGGCCAACTGGTCACTGACCCGCAGGGCCACATCGCGCACCAACTCAGCCTCCAGGCGCAGGCGTTGCTGCCTGGCCAGCAGCAGGTTGTTGGGGTCAAGTTGACGATGGGTTGCGCTTTGCCGCGAATCCTGCCGATAGGTCTGCGAGGTCACCAGCAGGCGGTGCATGTCCTTGAGGCTCCAGTTCTTTTGGAACTCCAGGGCAAGCCAATCGAGAAGCTCGGGGTGCGAGGGCAAGGTGCCCTGAGAGCCGAAGTCATTGTCAGTCTCCACCAAACCACGGCCAAAGTACACCTGCCAGAGACGGTTGACGAGCACACGGGCGGTCAAGGGATTGTCGCGGGCCATGATCCACTGCGCCAGATGCAGCCGATTGGGCCTGCCTTGAGGCGGCACAAAACGGTGCAGGGTTTTCAGCGTACCGGGCTGCACGACTTCATCAGGCCTGGTGAAATCGCCCTTGATGAAGACCGTGGTTTGCCGCGGCACCTTCTGCTCGGCGAGCACCAGCGTGGTGGTGCCAGACTTGAGTTTGGTTTCCACCTCGCGCTGGCGATCGGCAAGGATGCGCAGCGGGTCATTGGGATTGAGAAAGACGGTGTAGAGGCTGACCTGCTGGGCGGGGCTGCGCTTGGCCCAAGGCAGGGCCAGGGCCTGCTTGAGGGGCTTGGCGAGTTTGTCGCGAAAACCGGCCGCCATCTGCTTTTGCCAGCGCTCGGACTCAGGGCGACGGCGCTCGATCTCGGCCTTGAGCTGTGCGTTGAGTTGCTTGAGCTGCTTCTCCAAGGCCGGCGCATCCAGCAGGGGGTCATTGACTCTGAGCGTAGGCTCGTCCTGCGAATTAAGGAAGGCAAAGAACTGATAATACTCGCGCTGGGTGATCGGATCAAACTTGTGATCATGGCACTGCGCACAGCCCACACTCAGCCCCAGCCACACGCTGCCGGTGGTGGCCACGCGATCAAACACCGAATCAATGCGGAACTGCTCCTTATCAATGCCGCCTTCCTGATTGATTTGGGTGTTGCGATGAAAGCCGGTGGCGATGCGCTGCGACTCCTGCGCGCCCGGCAGAAGATCGCCAGCCAACTGCTCGGTGGTGAAGCGGTCAAAGGGCATGTCGGCGTTGAGAGCCTCAACGACCCAATCGCGGTACTTCCAGATCTCGCGCGGGGCATCAATGCTGTAGCCATTGCTGTCGGCGTAACGGGCCTGATCCAGCCACCAGCGCCCCCAGCGCTCGCCGTAATGCGGACTGGCCAACAGGCGCTCCACGGCACGCAGGTAGGCCGCGTCAACGCCAGCACGGCAATCCGCCAAAAACGCATCCAATTCGGCAAGCGTGGGTGGCAGGCCGGTGAGATCAAGGCTGAGACGACGCAGCAGCACCTCAGGCTTGGCCTGCGGTGAGGGCTCAAGCCCAGCCGACTTGAGGCGCGCGCCAATGAAGGCGTCAACCGCATGCTGCCCCGCACGCTGCAGTGGCGCTTGGCGCGCAAGCGGCGGCTCAAAGGCCCAGTGCCGCTGATAGGTCGCGCCCTCGCGAATCCACTGCTCAACCAAGGCGAGTTGCGCAGCGCTCAAGGCCGGTTTGTGGGCCTTGGGCGGAGGCATCACCTCATCGCGATCCTTGGAGATCATGCGCAGCCAAAGCTCCGAGCTCTCGGGCTCACCGGGTTTGATGGCCCTGACTCCATCGCGCATTTCGGTAGCACCCTCGAAGGTGTCGAGCCTCAAGCCCGCCTCGCGGTGCTTGGGATCAAAGCCATGGCAGGCAAAGCAATTCTCCGAGAGGATGGGACGGATGTCGCGATTGAACTCCACCCTTGGCGCAGCGGCCTCGGCGCAGCAAGCAGCGAGCATCGTCAACGCCATCAGGCCTTGTGCGAGGCAAGCAGAACGGTTGACACCAGTAAACATGAGTTGGGAGTGCAGGAGCTTCAGGCCTTGATGCCGCGAATGTCAATGAGGTGGAGTTGACGGCCGCGATCGCCATCGGGGGCATCCAGGCAGACCCAGTTGCCATCGCGACTGCTGCGGGGGTGGTTGTCCACGCGCCACTCGCCGCTGTACTGCGGCGGTGAGGAGAGTTGCGCCAGATCCACGCGCTTGCCTGAGGCCAGATGATAAAGGTGCGGGGTTTGGAGGCGACGCACTCCCTTGGGGTAGGTGTCGTTGAGAATCCACTCGTTGTTGCGCAGGTAGGTCAGGTGCCCGCCGCTATCGAGCACGCCCTGCCCGATCTCCTCGAGGATGCCGTCGTTGCGATCGGCAAAGAGAAAGTCGCCCCAGTTTGGATTGCCCAGCCAGTCCTTGGCCTGACTGAGGATGTGGTCCTTGTCGCGCCAGATGAAGTGCGAGGCATAGCCATTGCCGATGACGATGCGCAGATCGCTGCCATCCATGTTGGCGGTGATCAAACGGGTGAGGTGCCCGCCCTTGGGCTGGGTCCAGCGATGCAGCAGGATGAAGCGCCTGCCATCAGGACCCACCAACAAATGGTAGGCGTGGTGCTTGGAGTTGGGGTGGTTGTCGATCACCTTGCCGGTGTTGGCCAAGAGCTCATGCGACAGGATGAGGCGGCTCTGTCCCGTCTGCAAATCCACCCGCGTGATGCCCGTCTGTGCCGGTGCCATGCGCTCGAAATAGGGGTCGCGAATGCCGGCGTAACCGTAACCGGGACGGCAGTCCGCCACGCGCGAAAAATCGCAGCTCACCGCCTCGCGGCCATCCGGCGAAAGGGAGTAGATGGCGGATGGCAACTCCTGCTTCTCGCCGGTCTTCACATCCATGATCCAACTGATGAAGCGGTCCTTGCGGCGGTCATTCCAGATCACGCGATGGCCCTGCTCACCAATCCATTGCAGCATGCAGCCCTGCTGCCAATTCCAGGCCTTGGTCTTGCCCAGGGGGATCCAGCGGTCCTTGTCCTCAAGGTCAATCATGCCCACCTCGATCTCGTCCTCGGGCTGGGGCGAGCGGTGCTCAAAGGCCACCTTGTTGGAGAGCACAAAGCGGTTCTGCGGGCAAAACTGATGCTTGTCGTAATAGCCAAACCAGTGAAAACCCGGCCCCTTGGTGATGACGCGCATGGGCGGAAATGCCGACGGATTCTGCGCGCGAACAAGACCGGCGGCAGCAAGGCTGGAGGCCAGCCAATGGCGGCGGTTCATGACAGGGGCTAGGCAGGGCAAACTCATGGCCTCTTATTTACGCCGCCACCAGGGCAAATCTGGCCTGGCAAGTGTTGACGGCAGCGGTCGTCAAGATGCCTGGGTGCTCTTTTTGAGTTCGCTCAACTCGCCCTGCTCGCAGAATTTGACGAATCGCTCGGTAACCCGCTTGAGCTCATCCCACTGAGCGCGAATATTGGCCGCCTCCTCGGAGCTGATCCTGTTGTCCAGCGCTGCACTGCTGATCTCTGCCAGCAGGCCTGCAAACTGCTGCACAATCTGCTGCGTGGCGGGCATGACCTCGCGTTCCAAATGCTGTCCTGTGGCCGGGTTGCGGACAAAGCAGCCGTCGGCCTTGTGGCAAAGCCACTGGAGGAGGGCCTCGTCGCCGGTGAGCTCGTAAAGCTGCGAAATTCGCTCCAGAGGATTGGAGCTGTTGGATCCAGCAGGCTGGGCCTCCCCCCACTTGTAAAGCAGGGACAATGAGATGCCCATGGTCTCGGCGATCTCCTTGATGTGACCGCGCTCCAGGGCGCTGCGAATGACTTGATGCGAGGGCTTGGCGCTCACGAGGCAAGAGTGGCCCCGTTTTGCCACTCTGGGCAAGCGCTTTTCGTGCCGGTCAATCTCGGCCAGCCAACAAAAAAGGTTGGCGCTGTGGCCTGTGGGATCGACAGTGGGGGCATGCAGCCGCTGCTTGACTTCATCCTGCACATTGACCACCACCTGCAGGCCTTTGCCCAGGCTCATCAGCAGGCGGTGTACCTGCTGCTGATGGCCATCGTGTTTTGCGAGACGGGATTGGTGATCACACCCTTCCTGCCGGGTGACTCCCTGCTGTTTGCCGTGGGCGCCCTCAGCGCTCAGGGCTGGATGGATCTGCGTTGGGCCATGCTGGCCCTCATCGTGGCGGCCATTGCCGGTGACAACCTCAACTACTGGATTGGGCGCAAAAGCGGGCTGTGGATGGTGGGCAAGCCTTGGTTCAAGCGCGCCTACCTGGCACGCACTGAGGCCTTTTTCGTGCAGCATGGCGGCCGCGCCATCGTCATCGCCCGTTTTGTCCCCATCGTGCGCACCTTCGCCCCCTTTACCGCCGGGTTTGGGCGCATGCATTACAGCCGGTTTCTTGCCTTCAGTGTCGGCGGCGGGATCTTCTGGGTCTTGAGCATTTGCAGCCTTGGCTACGCGCTGGGCAACCTGCCCTGGATTCGGAGCAACTTCAAACTGGTGAGTCTGATGATCATTGTTGTTTCGCTGCTGCCTGTTGCCTTCGAGGCGCTCAAGCAGCGCCGCAACGCAAAGCGCAGACCATGACCCCGCGACCGCAGGTGCAGCCTAGCGCCGTGGCCCACTGAGCAGATTGGGCGGAGCATCAGCGGCCATGGCGGCACGGTAATGAGCCAGGGCACGAAAGAAATCCGCCGTGGCTTCCACTTCGAGGGACTGGGCATCAAAGGTCGCCTGCTCACGAATCTGCAAGGCAAGGAGATCGGTGGCCCCCTGCGCGAGGCGGTCGCCCTCGGCTCTCTCAAGCTGGCGGGCCAACTCCACATTGAGCCGACTCTGCCGCAGGCTGTCATCCGCCGCCAGCAAGGCACTGTAACTGTCGCGCACTTCTGCCGCAATGCGGTCGCGGGCAAAGCGCTGTTCCTGCTGCAGACGCGCAATGCCGGAGATCGCCTGCTGCAGTCGGCCGCTGGCTTCGCGGCGCTGCAGCGGCAGCCGGAACTCCAGACGGGCCTCGACCTCCGTGCGGTCAATCTTCTGCTCCTTGCTGTTGTCGCTGAGCGACTGGGCTCCCTGCACACCGAGATCGAGATTGGGCAGGCGCTGATTGAGCGCGAGGCGCCGCTCGACATCCAGTTTCTGCAGACTCAGCTCCAGCCGCCGCAATTCCGGGCGCTGCACCATGGCCTTGGCCACATCGGCGCTGAGTTGGGAACCCTCAGGGCGCTGGTGATCCGGAAATGCGCGGGGCAGACGGTCGCGCCCGGCGATTCGCGGCTCGCCGCTTTGGGCATCGCGCCAGAACAACGACAACTCAATGCCCGCCGCCTCAAAGCGCCGGCGCGCCTGCACAACACCGATCTCTCGGCTGACCACCAGACGCTGGTTGTCAACCTGCACAATCGGCGCACTGGCTCCGCGCTTGACCTGCTCCGCGATGGCGCTGTCGCGTTTTTTTGCCAGCCCCAACAAGTCCTCGGCAAGGCTGAGACGCATGCCTGCCGCCATCCATTGGTAATAGGCAAGTGAGGAGGCTCTGACAAAGTCGAGATACTGGCGCAGGATCAACGGATCGGCGAGTTGCTGATCCATCTGTGCCTGCCAGAGGGAAGCGCGGCGGCGGTCAATGACCGAGTCCCGAAGCAGTGGCAGGCGCACGCCAAGAACAACCTCGCCATCGCCGCCTGTGCGCTCCTTGTTGTAGTCAGGCAGGAAGCCGCTGCTGAGCCGATAGCCCCCGTAAACGCTACCGCCCCAATTGCCCAGAGGTTGCTCCAAAGCCACTGCCCCGCTGCGACCATCATAATAGCCGGCTGGTCGCATCCCGATGCTGCCGGAAAGATTCAGGTCGAAGGCACCCAGAGCCTGAACCACACGGCCATTGGCCAAATCGCGCTCGATAAGCGAAGCCAGTTGCGGCGGATACTGCGCACGCACCGAGGCCAACACCTCCTCAAGCAACAAGGGCGCCGCCGACAGCGGCGAAACCGCAATGCACAGGATCAGGCCGAAAATGCTGCGGCTGCGGCTCATGAACGAGTGGGGTCGAGTTTACCATCGGCCTGCGTTGCCTGAGCCGGGAACCCATTGATCTGCCGCCACAACTCAAACCAAAGCGGCACCTCATTGAGCATCACCCAGGCGTTCGCGCGCACTCCCTGACGCAGCCAGCGGTCCTTGTCGGGCCAATCCACCAAGACCTCTCCCCTGCCGTCGCCGCGATTCACGCGGTCTGCCTGCGGGCCGACCACCACGCGGAACTTGCCCTTGCCGTCGTCGGCCGCATCAATGAAGACCACCTCTCCACCAAAGGTGCCGATTGCCAACTGCGGCCAGCCCACCAATTGCAGTGCGGGCCAGCCCTCGAACGCCAGCCGCACCGGACTGCCTGGGATCGTTTTTCCCTTGTCCTCGTGGCGGGCGTGAAGCAGCGGCATGTCGTTGCCGTCCACCCAAATTTCCACAAAGCGACTCTCGGTCTCGGGAATGATGACGGCAATCAGTGAGCCAGGGCGCAAATAGGTGCCATCAGTGGCTGCCACTTGAAGCACGATGCCATCGCGCGGGGCATCCACCACCTGACGGAGGTTCTGGTTGATCTGAATATCAATGACGGAGAGATCGCGCTCTGCTGTGGCCACTTCAGAGAGGGCCGTGCCCTTGGAGGCGTGAATGGAGGCAATGCTGGCGTCCATCTCATTGCGCGTGCGCTTCAAGGCTGCCTCAGCGCTGCGCAGTTCCGCCATGGCGCTGTCACGAGCCAGTGTGGCCAGTTCCAGATTGCGCTGTGACTCCAGCTTCTTGGCGTGCAGGGCCACCGTACGCTCGAAATTCAGGGCGGCCGTCTCGGAGGAAAACTTTGCGGCCGCTACCCGCTGCTGCGCCACATCCAAGGCCTGCGATTTGGCCAACTCCTGCTGAGTAATCTGCGCGGTGAGCGACTCCACGCGGCCCTGGGCAAAATCGCG
>JAURHS010000010.1 GCA_030833205.1 Prosthecobacter sp. | reverse complement strand
GGGTTGTAGGAGGCCACGCACTTGCTGCCGGAGAGAAGCATTTGGGTCCGCCCCGCTGCCTCAACGATGATCGGCACGCAGTAGCTTCTGGTTTGATTGGGGCGCTGTGTGCGCCAAATCTCGCGCCCAGTCTCGCCGTCCACGCTGACCATGTAACCGGGACCGTCGTGGTCTGCATTGACGATGACCTGGTTCTCAAACAGGATTGGGCTTGAGCAGAAGCCGTGCTTGCTGGCGAATGGACCGAGGCGCTTTTGCCACTGCAACCGTCCCTTGAAGTCGTGGGCGCTGAGGACGGCTTGGTCCCCGTCGAGAAAGGCGGTGTAGATGTGTTTGCCATCGGTGGCCGGGGTGCTGGAGGCATGGCTGTTGAGGCGGTGCTTGCCCTCCATGGGTGACTTGAGCACTGAGGTTCTCCAAATCAGCCTGCCGGTGCCGCGCTCCATTCGGAGGAGCAGACGCTCCTGGGTGTCCGCATTGGCAGTCACCAGGAAGATCGAGTCCTGCCATACAATGGGCGAGGCGTGCCCCTGACCTTCGACCTCGGTCCGCCATTGGATGTCGCTTGCTGCGGGAGCGGTGGGGTAGCCACTGTCCAGACTTTGCCCATCCAATCTTGGGCCGCGCCACTGTGGCCAGTTCTCTGACTTGAGCGCCTGCGGGCTGGCCAGCAGCATGGTGAGCGTCAGGGAGACGGGGATGCAGGTTCGGGCAAGCATGGGCAAAGCCTAAAGTGCCGGCAGCCGCCCTGCAATCTCCAATGCTGCAGTGAAGTTTTGCTGGAACTTTTCCGCTATCGGCCCCATCAAGAGGACTTGGCGGCCTTCCTCGAGTTTCTCAATCAGCACACCCTCATTGGCGGGGACGGGTGGGTCCTGTTGATGGCGGTGGCGGCCTCCATTTGCATCGGCCTTTCCAAGGCAGGGTTGGCAGGCACGGCGACCCTCAATGTGGTATTGATGGCGCAGGCCTTTGGCGCCAAGCCTAGTGTGGGCCTCGTGTTGCCCCTGCTGATTGCCGCTGATCTCATGGGCTTCTGGGTCAATCGCGGAGCCGGGACCTGGAGACAGGTGTGGAAGATCGCTCCCGCTGCCATGCTCGGTGTGATCTTGGGTTGGGTGCTGCTGGGACGAATCGACAACCACGCCGCCAGACCCATCATCGGCTGGGTGATCGTTGGTCTGCTGATCTTTCACCTGCTCATCACCACCAAGGCACAGGCCACCGCCTTCCTCAGTGGCCATCAAGGGTTCTCGTGGGTCATGGGTCTGATTGCGGGTGTGGTGACGATGCTGGCCAATGCAGCAGGGCCAGTGATGACGGTTTATCTTCTGGCGCAGCACCTGCCGAAGCGTGAGCACCTGGGGGTCTTTAGTCGTTACTTTCTGTTTCTCAATCTCTTCAAGGTGCCTTTCTCCGCCGACCTTGGTATCATCAATAGCCGCTCTCTGCTTACCAATGCCATCCTGCTGCCCGCCGTGGTTCTGGGGGTGATCCTTGGCTGGCAGATCCTGCGCAGGATTCCACAAAAGCCCTTCGAGTGGACCCTTTTTGTGCTTACTTTTCTGGCGGCACTTTGGATGGTGGCCGCCTGAGGCTGTTCGGGTCGCCCGTGCAACAAAGGGGCCTCTAGGTGAGTATCCCTGCCATGAACCGTTTTGTTGTGTTGGGGCTGTTTCTGGGCGCCCTGGTGTCGAGTGCCGCTGGCCAGGCTGCGGCGGCCTTGGACCTTCCAAAGGAGGCCACTCGCCCCGTGCGTCTTGAAGCCCGCTTTGAGCCCAAACTTCCAAGGCATGACCTCAGCGATGGTTTTGAGCTCAAGCAGGTTGCAGCTGCCCCTCTGGTCCTGCATCCGATCATGGGCTGTCTGGATGATCGGGGGAGGCTATTTGTCGGTGATGCCGTTGGCGTGAATTGGAACAAGGCGCAGCTGGATGCAGCCAAGCCCAATCGCATCCTCATGCTTGAGGACCGCGATCGCGATGGGGTGTTTGAGCACAGCACGGTGTTTGCCGACAAGATGACCTTCCCGCAAGGCTGTTGCTGGCTCAATGGCAGTCTCTATGTTGGTTCGCCGCCAAGCCTGTGGAAGCTCACTGATCGCGATGGCGATGGCGTGGCCGACGAACGGGTGGAGTTGGCAACTGGCTTTGACTACACCGGGAATGCCGCTGACATCCACGGCCCCTTTTTCAATCCTCACAACGGACGGTTGTATTGGTGCCACGGTCGCAAGGGGCACCGGGCGACGGAGGCTGGCGGTCGAGTGGTTGATGAGTCTCTGGCCTGCGGCATTTGGTCCTGCAGGCCGGATGGCGCGGATCTGCGCTGGCACAGTCTCGGTTGCGGCGACAATCCTGTGGAGGTTGATTTCAGTAGGCGCGGGGATGTGATTGGGGTGCAAAATTTGTATTACTCGCAGCCCCGCGGTGACACCATCGTGCATTGGCTGCCTGGTGGAGTTTACGAGAGGGCCGATCAGTTGCAGGCCATCGCCCATGTTCAGCGGTCCTTGCCGGTGATGCCGGTGATGCACAACTTTGGGCATGTGGCCGTCAGTGGCTGCTGTTTCTGGCCGCAGTGGCCAGGTGCTGGCAGTGCAGAGCAGTTCATGGTCACGCACTTCAACACCCAGCGACTGGTTCGCATGGAGCTCATGCCCCAGGGGTCAAGCTATCGCGCAGTGGAAAACGAGTTTCTCAAGCTTCACGATCCCGACATTCACCTCACGGATGTGTTGGTGGATCCTCGCGACGGTTCTCTTTTGCTTCTCAACACCGGCGGCTGGTTTCGCATCGGCTGCCCGAGCAGTTTGATGGCCAAGGCCGATGTGTTGGGAGGGATCTACCGCATCAGCTTCAGTGGCGGCAAGCGGGGTGCCAAGCCCAATGAGCCTCTGGTTGCCGCCATGAGCCTGAAGGACTGCGTGGCTGCGCTTGAAGGCGAGGACGATCATCAGCGTCGGCGGGCGCTGGAACAACTGGCGGCGGACAAGCCTGTTTTGGATGCTGCGCTGAAGACCGCGCTTCAGGGGGTGGTGGAGAGGGATCTCGATGCCGTGCTTGAGCACAGTGTGATTCATGCGTTGCGCAGCCTCGGGGCTGTGGATGCCGCCATGTTGCAGCAAGCTCGCAGTCCAAGCGCCCGGCTCTTGGTGTTGCGCTCGCTTCCGCTGCAACCTGAACCACAATTGGCAAAGGTGGTCGAATCCAAACTTGCCCTGTGGATTGAGCAGCCTGGTGAGTTGGCACAGGCCGCACTGGTCATGCTTTCGCAGAGTCCAGGGGGCCGCGATGTCCTTGCCTCGCGATTGTCGGAGTGGCTGGCGCAGGCGAAGGGTGATGCGGACCGTCTGTCGTTGTTGCAGGGGGGCATCCTCGCGCTTGGCGATGATCCTCGCCGACTGGAGTTGTTGCTTCGCATGCTCGAGCAGACTCAGTCCGGCATCACGCAGATCGCTTTGCAGGTGCTCTCACAGTCTCAGGGTCCCAAGCCCATTCCGGCGATGGAGTCTGCATTGCGCAGTCTCTGGCAGCGCCAGCCTTCGGCACTTCTGCTGGATGTGCTCAAGCGCGCCGCTCTGCCCGGGTTGGATGCGGATTTGGCCACCTTTGCCGCCGATGATGGGAAGCCGTTGGTGCTTCGCCTCAAGGCCATGGCAGCGCGCAGCAAGCCTCGTTGGGATGAATCTCAGGTGCGCTGGTTGCGTGACAGTCTGGTGGACCCCAAGGCCTCAGCCTCAGCTCGCATCGCTGCCGCGGGTCTTCTGGCTGCAGCCCCGCTGGAGATGCTGGAGCCTTCGGTGTTTGAGCAGGCCGGCCCCGTGGAGCTGAGGGTGCTGCTGCCTCTGGTCAAGCGCCAGCGCGGCGCTGCGCTTGCTTCATGGGTGGGTGCCTTGGCGCGCAACCCTTCGCTGGTGAGTCTCCAGGAGAGCCATTACCGCACGGCTCTTGCCGATGCGCCTCCTGAATCCTTCGAGAAAGTCCTGCTCCCAGCCTACCGCAAGGGTGTGGCGGGCATCGAATCGAAGCGTCGAGCGTTGGGGGAGCTGGCGGCGGCCGCTGCGACTCAGGGGGATGCGCGGCGCGGAAGGGAGCTCTGGCAGCAGGGGAAGGGAACCTGTCTAGCCTGTCACAAGATTGGTGATTACGGACGGGCCGTGGGGCCGGACCTCAGCCACATCGGCGCCATTCGCAGTGAGCGCGATCTGTTGGAGAGCATTCTTTTTCCCAGCAGCACCCTTGCCCGCGACTATGAGGCGCATGCCTTTGAGACCCGTGATGGGGGGCAGGTCACAGGGGTGATTCGCAGCCACAGTGCCGAGGGGCTGATCGTCGTGGATCTCGCGGGGGTCGAGCATGTGCTGCGGCATGATCAAATTCTCTCCCAGCAGCAACTGGAGCAGAGCCTCATGCCGATGGGCCTGGACATGACCCTGCAGCGCGGCGAGCTCTTGGATTTGGTGGCGTTCCTGCGCAGCCTGCGGTAGCCGCAGCGGCGGAACTCAGGGCTTGCCTGCGGAGGGATTTTCGCGCTTGGTGAACTGATGCCTGAATCCAGTGACGACTTCTTCACCGCCCCAGCGAGTTCGGGCTTGGGCAGGGGGCTGCAGGCGTTGCCGCTGGCGGCGAGAATGCGTCCACGCTGCCTTGCCGAGTACATTGGCCAGGATCACCTGCTTGGACCTGGGAAACTGCTGCGGCGGGCCATTGAAGCCGATCGGGTGACCTCGCTCATTCTGTATGGGCCTCCCGGGGTTGGCAAGACAACGCTTGCGCAGGTCATTGGACGGGAAACGCGTTCTCGGTTTGTGGTCCTCAGTGGGGTGGAAAGTTCAGTGGCTGACATCCGCCGGGAGGCAGAAGCCGCTCGCCTCTGGAGCAGCAGTCAAGGGCAGAGCACCATCTTGTTTGTGGATGAGATTCACCGTTTCAACAAGGCTCAGCAGGATGTGCTGTTGCCCCATCTGGAAAACGGAACGCTGCGCTTCATCGGGGCGACCACGCACAACCCCTATTTCTATGTGAACAGCCCGCTGGTCAGTCGCAGTCAGGTCTTTACGCTGGAGCCTCTGAGTCAGTCTGACCTCATGGAGTTGATGCTGCGAACGCTAGCCGATGAGCAGCGAGGCCTTGGAGCCACGCGGATCCGGCTTGATGCCGCAGCGGCGGAGCATCTCGCGCGTGTCAGCGATGGAGACGCTCGCAAGTGTCTTGGGGCGCTGGAGTTGGCGGCGCTGTCCACCTCCCCAAATTCCGATGGTTTGGTGGTGATTGATCTGTCGGCTGCGGAGCAAAGTGTGCAGCAAAAGGCGGTTGTGTATGACGCCGACGGTGATGCCCATTACGACACCGCGAGCGCCTTCATCAAGTCCATCCGCGGCAGTGATCCAGATGCCGCGATTTACTGGCTCGCCAAGATGCTGCATGGCGGTGAAGATCTCCGGTTCATCACGCGGCGGCTGATGATTGCCGCCAGCGAGGATATCGGGTTGGCGGACAGCAACGCGCTTCGCGTGGCAGTCGCGGCACAACAGGCCGTGGAGGTGGTGGGAATGCCGGAGGCCGCATTGATTCTTGCCCATGCGGCGCTTTATCTGGCCACCGCACCCAAGAGCAACAGCGCCACCCGCGCGATCGGGGCGGCCATGGAGGATGTCAGACAGGGACGCAGCCTGCCCGTACCCAAGCACCTTCGCGACGCCCACTACCAGGGGGCCAAAGCGATGGGGCACGGTGTGGGATACCAAAACCCACACGATCACCCCGACGGGACTTTGCCTCAGCGCTACATGGAGGGCGGACGGCGTTATTACGAGCCCACCAGTCACGGACTGGAGGGGCGCATTGCTGAAAGACTTGAGCATTTCCGCAGGCTGTGGAGCGGTGCTGCGGCAGAGGGTGCCGTGTCTGTGTCCAGCCCGCCATCAACCCAATGATCTCATTGCTCACTACCGTCATTCGGGCATGCATGGTGGTTCCTCTGATGACCGGATTGGTCTCCTGTTCGGATCCAGTGCTTCGGTGGCAGCGCTTGCCAGACCTCCCTCCAGCGCACGGCCTTGGTGGGGCGATGGCCGCTCAGATCGAGGGTGCGCTTTGGGTTGGTGGCGGTTCGCATTTTGGGGGCGCGATGCCATGGCAGGGTGGCCTCAAGACCTGGCATGATCGCAGTTTCGTGCTCGCAGTGCCGGGTGCGCAGTGGCGTGAGGGGCCGCGCCTGCCACTAGCCATGGGTTATGGCTGCGCACTCAGTGACGACTCTGGCTTTCTTTGGGTGATTGGAGGTGGCGATGGCAGTCAGCATTTTTCTTCGGTCTGGAGACGCCGAAAGATTGCTGGGCCGTGGCAGCGCATGGCCGATTTGCCCACCGCATCTGCCATGGGAGTGGCTTTGATCTGGCGTGGTCACCTGCATTGGTTGTGCGGCAGCCTTTCGCCAACGGCGGTTGAGGCGGAGCGTTCTCATTGGACGCTTTCGCTTCAGGAGCCGCAGTTGGGCTGGCAGCGGTTGCCTGACTTTCCTGGACCGGGTCGGATTCTCGCAGTCGGCGGCGCCAATGATCGTGGACTGGTGATTGCTGGCGGTGCCCAGCTTGTCGCTGATTCCAGCGGCAAGCCGCGGCGTTTGCTCTGTCGAGATGTTTATGGGTTCGACGGAAGGGAGTGGAGATTGTTGGCTGACCTGCCCCAGGCGGCTGTGGCTGCGCCTGGGCCGATGCCCTACATCAATGGCAAATTCTGGCTGATCGGCGGAGATGATGGGCGAGGAATGGCAGTCCAGCCATGGCGGCACCCCGGGTTCTCCCGCCTGCTGTGGAGTTATGATCCACAGCGGAATCTTTGGCGTCGCGAGTCCGTGCTTCCTGATGCCTTGGTGACCACGGCGCTTGTTCCGTGGTGTGGTGGGGTGGCGCTGCCGGGCGGCGAGGTCAGGCCTGGGCTGCGGAGTCCGCGCTGCTGGATGTTGCGCCTTCATGAGGGTAATGAGAGCAGTCGTTGATGGACAATTCCGATCCCCTCCTGCAATAAGTTCCCCATGTGGATTGATTCCCATTGCCACCTCGCCAATCCCCGTTTTGACAACGACATCAATGCCGTCGTTGGGCGTGCGTTGGAGGCTGGTGTAGGCAAGATCGTGGTGCCTGCCACAGATCATGCGAGCGCCGTCAAGGCGCTCGCGCTCTCCGAACGATTCGAGGCCCTCCATGTTGCGGTTGGGGTTCATCCCTGTGATGTGGATGGTCTTCAGGGCAATGCTTGGGTCGAGGATTTTGCCCGGCTATGCGAGCATCCAAAGGTGGCTGCAGTTGGTGAGATTGGTCTGGATTTTTATCACCCGCCGCCTGCCGGTTGGGGGCAGTCTCAGTGGTGGGACTGGCAGATGAGCTGTCTGCGTCTGCAACTCGATCTCGCCGCCGCGAAGCAACTTCCAGTGGTGCTGCATCAGCGCCTGAGCATGCCGGCGCTTCGGCAGGTAATGCAGGAGTATCAGGGGCGGGTGAGGGCGGTGTTTCATTGTTTTACCGGCGGGCTTGATGAGGCCCGTGAGTTGATTAGCCAAGGGCATCGCGTCAGTTTTACTGGGCTGGTCACCTTTGCGATGCGCTGGCGCCAAACCGGGGGTGCTGGTCGCTTTGAGGTGCCTCCCTTTTTGAGCGATCCGGCGGCCCCTCTTCCCAGCGGCGCGGCTTCCTTGGCGGCGGTGGAGCCCTTGCGTGCGCTCGCGGGACTTGAGGGCGGCGGGTTCATGCTGGAAACCGACGCCCCCTACCTTGCTCCCCAGCCCGTTCGTGGCAAACGCTGTGAGCCGGCACATGTGGTGCACACGGCAGAAGCGGCTGCGCTCGTGAGAGGCTGTAGTCTGGACTGGCTTGCGGAGCAAACCACAGCTTGCGCGCGCGGGTTTTTCCGTGGCCTTTAGGGGCTGCTTGGCAGTGGCGCACCAGGGTCCAGTGGGCGGCATCGGTGCTTTGGCTTGCCCCGGGGTTCAAGCAGGCTCGCGCTGTGGCGGGGGAGGGGCGGATGTTTTTTTGATCTTGTTTGAATGTTTCTTCCGGCGCCATCGTCTGAGCTATCATGAAGCATGCTTCCGTGGCTCTCGCAGCCGGTTTGAGTGGCTTGGTTTTGGTGTCCTGTGTGGACCCCTATGGCGCTTCGCTGGGTGCCTACTACCCGCATGGTGGTTACGCGCCGACGCAACGGGTCTTGGCGCAGCAGGTCAGCCTCGGCTGTCACAGCGGTTGGGTGGAACCAGTCGTGGATTGCGGTCAGTTTCGTTACCAGAGCGTGGTGACGCCGGTGGGTTGGTGTGGGGCTCCCGCGTATGCGAGGTGGGGGGCGCCTGCATGCCATCAGCACTCAAACTGGTGGGGGGGCTGGCGCTCCTCTTGGCCATGGTCTCGAAACCCCTGTCCTCCGCCTAGAACCACCGTGGTCCTCAATGGTTGGAGTTCCTCAGGACACCATCATCGCAACGGTTCAAGTCATGTGCCCGTAGCCGTGGTAAGTCGCAGCTCCGAGCCCAGGTCGCTCAGCGGTCCGTTTGGATCTTCAGCACCCTTCAGTTATCGGGGGCCAACACTGCCTGATCGCATTCCTGGGGCCTGGATTTCAGGTGTCCCGGGCCCCTCGGTTCCATCAGCTCGCACCCTTCGTGGCCCCGCGAGCTCAGGGCCGCCAGGGCCATCGTCTCGGCAAGCGCGCAGCCTTTTGGCGCCGATGGCCCATCGTGACTCCAGCACTGCCGGGGCAGGTTCGCTCAGTGGTGCCATCCAGAGCCGCATCGGGCCCGATGCCCTGAACTTAAGGTAGGCGTTGGGTCCTGCGATGACGGTTCGTTTTAGGGTTGCTCTGACTGGGCTTGCCTCTCAGACTTGTGCCGATGCGTTCGCTTGTCTCTGGATTCCTTCTTCTTGCGGTTGTGTTGGCGCAGGCGGCCGCTCGTGGGGCGGAGCGCCCGGCGAATCTGTTGGTGTTTCTTGCGGATGACGCTGGTTGGGGGGACTATTCTCTTCACGGCAATCGCGGGGTGAGGACGCCCAATCTCGATGCGCTTGCGAGGTCCGGTGCGCAGTTTGAGCAGTTTTTTGTGTGTGCTCTTTGTGCGCCTACCCGTGCAGAATTTCTTACGGGCCGCTACCATTCCCGAGGTGGAGTGCTTGGCGTCTCCGAAGGACAGGAGCGCTTGAATCTCGATGAGAACACTTTTGCCCAGAGCTTGGGCAGCGCCGGTTATCGCAATGGGATCTTCGGCAAGTGGCACAACGGAAGCCAGTGGCCCTATCATCCACTTGCCCGGGGGTTTCATGAGTTCGTGGGCTACACCAGCGGTCATTGGGGAGAGTACTTTGACGCCCCTCTCGAGGAGAACGGGCGGATGATCCGCTCGAAGGGTTTCATCGTTGATGTCCTGGTTGATCGCGCAGTTGGCTTCATCGAGCAGAATCGGCAGCGGCCCTTCTTCTGCTATGTGCCGCTGACCACTCCGCACTCCCCATTCAGCGTTCCTGAGAACTACTGGCAGCGCCACGCGAAGGCAGCCGTAGAGCAGCGCGGTTCTGATGGGCAGGCAGAGGATCTCAACCTGACCCGCTGTGTGTGGGCGATGATGGAGCATCTCGATGATTGCGTGGGTCGGGTGTTGAAGCGCCTCAGGGACCTGGGATTGGAGCGCGATACTGTTGTGGTCTGGTTCAGTGACAATGGACCCAACAGCGGGCGCTGGAATGGCGGTCTCAAGGGCCGCAAGGGGCAGCTTGATGAGGGGGGCTTGAAGTCTCCGTTGTGGGTCTCCTGGCCTGGTCACATCAAGGCGGGCACCCGAATCAAGAGTCTAAGCGCGGCGATTGACCTGCGGCCCTCGCTGCTGGGCTTGCTTGGCGTGAAAGACAAGCCCGTCAAGAGCCTGGATGGTCGGGATTGGTCAGCATCCCTGTTGGGGGCTGCTTCAGAATCCGCTGCCCCGCGCGAGCTGTTTCAATACAACGGCGGCCGACTTAGCCTTCGCACTGAGACCCACCGCCTGGACGCTGCAGGCAACCTGTACGACCTGCGCAGTGACCCGCTTCAACTCGCTGAGGTCAACGAGGCTCAATTCAAACTGCGTGGGGAATTGGCGCACAGGGCTTCGCTCTGGCATCGTGAGGTGTTTGGGAGCGACTACCTGCCTCAGCCTGCCGCCCCAAAGCCGGGTAAGGCAAAGGCGCCGAGGGGTTCTGAGGGAAGGGCCCTGCGCAGCGCTCCGCGCTTCCAGGACAAGCGCCCCTATCCTGTGGGCTTCCGCGAATTTCCCCTGACCATGCTGGAGGCGCGGGATGGGCAGCCTCACGGATCGGTTCGTCGCAGCAGCGCCGCACCAAACTGTTCCTACTTTGTCAACTGGGGCGGGGCGAAGGAGGACGCGATCAGTTGGGAGATTGAGGTCATGGAGACTGGCCGTTATGAGGTTGTCTTGGATCAGGCCTGTGCGCCTGGCAATGAGGGTTGCACCATCGAATTGCAATGCGGTGATTCGCGGCTTTCAGAGGTGGTTCCCGTGTCGTGGTGGCCGCCGCTGAAACAGGGCGAGGATCGGGTGCCCCGGAAGGGGGAGAGCCTGATGCGTGAGTTTAAAGCATTCCGGCTTGGAACGGTCTCTTTAAGCGCGGGTCGGCAAACTCTCTGGCTTCGAGCCCGTGGCCTCCGCGGGCCTGAAGCAGTGCAACTGCGGCGGTTGAATCTTCTTCTTTTGCCGTAGGCCAACTTGAAAACGATTCCATGATCAGCTCTGACGAGATGCGGTTGCGCGAAGGCCAGGCGATGGCCTCTGGGGTGTCTGAGCCCGAGCTCATCGAGGCGGCAGGCCATGGCCTTGCGCGCGAGATTCTTTCGCTGCGCGCAACGGGTGCTCACTTGAGGCTGTATTTGGGCAGTGGCCACAACGCCGCGGATGCGCTTGCCGCATCCCGTCACCTGCAGGCTGCGGGCATGACTTGGGAGGCTCATTGGGCGCAGCCGGTAGAGCTGGCGAGACCTGAGACACGAAGGCAGTGGGAACTGTTGCTCGCCACAGGCATTCGACACGGCCAGCGCACTCGCCGCGGACCCCAGATCAATGTTGATGGTTTGGTTGGCCTTGGGGCCAATCGCTGTCTTGAGGGAAGGTTTGCCCAGCTCGTGGGCGAGATGAACCAGTCCCGCACGAGCGGGGCATTTACCGTTGCCGTGGATCTGCCTTCCGGCCTGCTCGAGGCTGGCGTTGCCGAGGGGTCTGCGGTGGTGTGCGCTGATGCGACGATCTGTTTGGGAGAGGTGAAGTCGTGGTTGCTTGACGACGCTGCCGGACCGCGGGTGGGGCGTCTCAGTGTGGTAGCCTTGCCGGGTATGCCGGCTCCATCGGCTCAACTTCTCGGTCACCACAGCCTTCGGGGTTTGCTTCCAACCAGACCTTGGAATGGACACAAGGGCAGCGTCGGGCGCGTGGGGATTGTGGCCGGCTCTCCAGGCATGGTTGGTGCGGCGGAGTTGGCTTGCGCGGGTGCTCTTCGGGCAGGTGCCGGCCTGGTGACCTTGTGGTGTGATCCGCGCAGTCTGGACATTCTTTCCGCGCGGCTTCCAGCAGAGGTGATGGTGCGGCCCTTCCAGGGTACACTGCCTCACGAGCGGCTTGAAGCTCTGGCCTTGGGGCCAGGTCTGGGCGTTGACCACCAGTGCGATGTGCTGCGATTGGTTCGATCCGACCCTCGGCCCATGGTGGTGGACGCCGATGCCCTCAGGGCAAGCGGATTGGATTGGCGTCGGCTCTTGGCTGCGAGTGCTGGAGCGCGGATCCTGACGCCGCACGCCGGGGAGATGCAGCGGCTGCGCTGGCCGGCTCTGGCGCAGTGCGACACTCGGGCCAGCCTTGCCGCAAGCTGGGCTGAGCAGTGTTCGCCTCATGTGTTGGTACTCAAGGGGGCTCGCAGTATCGTGGCGCAGGCCGGGCAAAAACTTTGCATGAACGGAACGGGCCATCCTGGCATGGCCACTGGTGGGATGGGCGACATGCTCACGGGGGTCACGGTTGGCCTTTTGGCTCAAGGCATGAGCCCACGGGACGCGGCTAGGGTTGCGGTATGGGCCTGTGGCCGCTCGGCAGAATTGGCCGCGCAGCGTTTGGGTTGGCGCTCGGTACTGCCTTCGGATGCCGTTGCCGATTTGGGCGCAGCGCTCGAGGAGTTGAGTTGGGATTGAGGTTGGCTTTTGCGGTTGCCTCAGGGGCGCCCTTGCAGTTGACTGGAGGCATGGCCCGTGAGCACCATCTTTCCGAGCGCGTCCAGTTCGCGGATACCGACATGGCGGGCATTGTGCACTTTGCCCAGTTTTTTCGATACATGGAGCGAGTGGAACACGACTTCTTCCGCTCGCTTGGCTGTTCGATTTGGGACGGTAACAATGCCGTTGCGCCAGAGGACCGGGTCGGTTGGCCGCGGGTTCATGCTTCCTGCGATTACCGCTCGCCGCTGCGTTTTGAGGATTGCTTCACCATGCACCTGAAGGTGGTTGATGTCTCCGCGCGCAGCATCCGCTACGAGATTGATTTCACCACATCCGACGGAAGGCTTTGCGCCAAGGGCGCCCTGGTGGCAGCCTGTGTGGCACGGGATGCCTCTGGAGTGATGCGCTCAGTGCTAATTCCAGAGAGGTTCCGCCAACTGCTTCAATAGTCAGCGCTGCGCCCCTGCCTTGCTGCAGAGGGGGTTAGTCCCATTTTCGGCAATAACCACTGCAAGAGTCGTTGTGATCCCAGGTCAGTGAGGTGGCTGGTGTCGCTGTACAGCGGGCGCCCGCCGCTTTCGTGCATGAGGCGCCCCCGCGCCGAGGTCATGGCCTCTGTGGGGTCGAGCAGGGCCACTGGTTGCTCCATGGCCGCGTTGGTGAGCAGTGCATTGCTCAAACGGTGCCACTCCTCGTGAACGGAGGGTTCGAGCAGGGTGGGCGGGGTCGGGATCTTCCAGCGTTGATGCCTCATCATCCAGTGTGCAACCGCCTTGGGCATGATCGGCCAAGGTCGAAGGATCGTGACCTTTTTGCCCGCCTTATGCAGGGTGTCCAGAGTGGTCCTCAAGGACTGACTGATCAGTGCTGGTGGATCGGTGGCCTTTTGACCGTCAAGCTGATGGAGATCCGCATCCTCCTTGAGATACCAAGTCCAGCTGGAGACCAACAGAATTTCACGGGCCGGTGAGGCCAGTGCCTCGGGCATGGCTTCGCGATCGAAGAGGTCACTGTAGCGGCTGGTCTTGCAGCCCAGCAGAGGAAGGGTGGCGGGGGCCACCCAGGCCTTTGCGCTCAGGCCCCGTTGCTGCAATTGTTCATCAAGGGCCGGCAGCAGGCACTGGGCGTGGCTATCCCCGAGGATGAGGAGTTGTGGCGAGTTCTCGGCGCGCCCCAGGGGCACCCACTGCGCCACGGCCAGCGGCTGCCTCCTGGCCTCGGGTACCAAACGCAAGAGCTCTGCACCTCCAGGGCTGGAGACCCAGCCCTGCTTGAAACGCACAACGCTCGCAGCTGCGACAAGGAGGAATAGGCTGCCAAGGGCGATCCAACGCATCGGTGGCCGGCTCCAGGGCTGCTTCGACCACAGACTCCTGACGGGGCGCTCCAACAGGAAGTGGAGCAGCAGCCCCAACAGCAAGGAGAGTGCTCCAACCGACAGCTTGCCCGATGGCGTCCATCCTGGCAGCCAAGCCTGTGCCATGATCAACAAGGGCCAGTGCACGAGATAGATGGCATAAGAAGAGAGCCCGATGGCCTGTAGCGCACGCGAGCCAAGCAACTGCCGCAAGCGCCCCTCAGGTGCCTTGTGTGCAGAGGCGAGAATCATCAGAGTGCCGCCAACCACGGCAAGGCTCGCAGGCTGTAAACCCTCACGCTTGACCATTGCACCACCCAGGCAGGCCACCAGAAAGACAAAGCCCAGATGCAGCAGGGATTTGGCCTGCGCTGGAGCGATCACTGAGGTTCGTGTTGCCAACCAACATCCTGCAAAAAGTTCCCACGCTCTCGCCTCAAGGCTGTAAAAAGCCCACTGGGGTTGATGATGCGTTTCCAGGCAAGCCACGGCAAGCATGAGTAAGGCAAGGCTACCCATGCCCCAGGCCTTTCGCAAAAAGCCAAAGCGAACCAGCAACAATGGCTGTAGCAGGTAGAACTGGACCTCCACGGCCAAGGACCAGAGATGGAGCAGGGGAGAGGGGTGGAGGTCATTGCCGAAGTAATCCCCCGAGCGGGCAAAGCTGAGATTGCACAGGCCAAGCAGGCTGCTGAGTGTCCTCGACGCCAAGCGCGCAAGCTCCGCTGGAAAAAGCAGCCACCAACCCGCAGCCATGGTCATGGCGAGGGTCAGGAGCAGGGCAGGCAGCAGGCGAAGCGCGCGGCGTTGCCAGAACTCGCGCAACTCGAAGTGTTTGGTCTGAAGTTGTTCTCGAATGAGGCGGGTGATGACAAAACCCGACACCACGAAAAATGCGTCCACGGCGAGAAAGCCGCCAGGCATCCAGTGCGCATCGAGGTGATGCAAGACAACGGCCAACACCAAAATCGCTCGGAGGCCGTCAATTTCCACCACGCGAGGATCGGCGCGCGCCATGAGGCCTGGATTCTTCATCGGGTTGGGGCAAAGCCCCCTCCCAGGGCGAGGTGCAGATCCACCCTGGTCCTCAAGCGCTGGGCCTCCACCGCAATCCATGCGCTTCGCGCATCGAATGCGCGCTGTTGGCTATCGAGAAGCGTGAGTGCCTCAATGAGTCCACGCTCGTACTGGGACTGGGCAAGTTCCTCCGCCTTCTCTGCCTCAATGGCGGATTGCTCCAATGCCCTGACCTGCATTTGCAGATAGGCATCCGCGGCAAGGGCGGTTTCCACCTCGTTGCAGGCATTGAGGACTGCCTGAGTGTAAGTCTCGAGCTCCTCATCGTATCGGGCTTGCGAGAGGCGCAAGCCCGCCTGAGTGCGCCCGCCTTGGAAGAGACTCTGGCTCACTGAGGAGGCAATGCTCCAAATCGCAGCCTGAGGGGTGAATAAATCCTGAGTTTGCTGAGCGGTTCGTCCTGCGTTGGCAGTGAGGTTCAAACTGGGCAGAAAAGCCTTGGCTGCGCTGCTTTTCAAAGCCAACGAAGACTCAAGACGGCGCTGCGCGGCAAGCAGATCGGGGCGTTGCAGAAGAACGGTAAGGGGCTGAGCCTTCGGGCTGGGGCGCGCGAGCTTGGGAAACGAGGCAATGCCACGCTCCTTCCCACTCGGGTAACGCCCCAACAGCAACTCCAAGGCCCTGCAGGCCTGATCCGCGGCGGCCCTGCGTTGGCCGATGGTGGCCTCGGCGCGCTGCAGATCGGCGCGACCCAGCGTCACATCCAAAGCGCTTCGTTCTGCGCTTAAGCCCCGTTCCATCACGCGTTCCAGAACTTGAAGTTGAGTTTGCCGACTGCGGTGATTGACCAGCGCAAGCTGCAACTGCTGCTGCGCCTCCGTCAGCGTGATTGCCGCTTTGAGCACCGTTGCGGTCAGGGATAGGCGGGCAGAGGAATAGGTCTCTTCCGCGGCCAACCACCTTGCCTTGGCGGCACGCCGGTCGTCCGCGATCCGGCCCCAGAGATCCAGTTCCCAAGTCACATCGAAAGGCAGGCGAAACCGGTTATTGATCGGTGGCAGTGCGTTGAAGCGCTGGTCGCCGGGGGACTGGGTCCGTGAGGACAGAAAGGACAGGCCAAGGTTGGGCATCCAGCTTGCCTGCGCGCGCTTGAGTTCGGCCCTGGCCTGACGGATCCTGGCTGATGAGGCCGCGAGGTCATGGTTGTGGGCGAGGGCCTCGACAATCAGCGCGCGATAGGCAGGCGTTTGAAATTCGCTCTGCCAATCCCTGGCCTCGGACTCCTTTCCCTTGGCCCAGGAGGCGCTCCACTGCTCGGGAACCCTGCTCTGAACCGAGGCCACATCCTGAGCATGCTTCTGGGTCCCGAGGCTGGGAAGCAGGACACAGCCACTGTGTGCAACTGCTAGACACAGCCCCGCGATCAACGGCAGCCACCGCTGGCCTGGGGCCTCTGGGCAATGGGGGGTGTTGGGGGCTTGTGGGCTCATGGCCTGGAACCAAAGAAACTGTGCATGCCTGTTTGCAATGGTTTGGGGGATTGTGCAATGCTTTCGCTCCCTGTGGCCCCTGTTTTTTGCCCCTCTCCATCCCGCCCATGTCCGCCGAGCGCTCCACGCTGAGAATTCACCCCAACGACACCCTGGTGGTGGCACTGCGCGACTTGCCCGCGGGCACTTCCACCGCTGAGGGCCCGACGCTGCGCCAGCCCATCCACGCAAAACACAAGTTCGCACTGCGCGATCTCGCCAAGGGCGAGTTGGTGGTCATGTACGGCGTTGTGGTGGGGCGGTGCACCGAGGCCATTGCGGCTGGCAGTTTGGTTGGCACCCACAACCTGCGTCACGAGGCCAGTGCCTGTCACGGCAAGAGTCAGAACCTGGTCTGGAATCCTCCCGATGTCGGTCACCTCAGGGCGCGGCGGTTTCAAGGCTACCGCCGAATCGGTGGCGGTGTTGGAACCGCCAATCACTGGATTGTCCTGCCATTGGTCTTCTGCGAAAATCGCAACCTCAGTGTCATGAGAGAGGCGCTGCAGCGGGCATTGGGCTACAGCAGGGGGGATCACTATGAGGCCTACACCAGGGCTTTGCTGGCGCGTCATCTGGCAGGAGATGTGGCGACAGATCTGGATCCCGAGCAGTGGCAGCAGGCGGCGCATCGGCCCTTTGCACATGTTGACGGCATTGAGTTTCTTGAGCATGGCCTGGGCTGTGGCGGCACGCGCCAGGATGCTCAGGCCCTGGTGCAACTGCTTGCAGGCTACATTGCCCACCCGAATGTTGCGGGGGCGACCGTGCTTTCGCTTGGATGCCAGCATGCGCAGGTCAGCATGCTGCAGGAGGCATTGGCGCAGTTTCACCCCAAGGCCGAGAAGCCCGTCCTCATTTTCGAGCAGCAAAAGTCGAGCTCTGAACGCGATCTGATTGGGCGCGCCATTGCCGCCACGCTCAGAGGCGTGGCGCAGGCCAACGATTGGCGGCGTGAACCCTGCGCGCTCAGCGATCTGGTGCTTGGTCTGGAGTGCGGTGGAAGCGATGGGTTTTCCGGCATCTCCGCCAATCCCGTGCTCGGCCAAGTCTCAGACCTTCTCAGCGCCTTGGGCGGTGCTCCAGTGCTGGCCGAGTTCCCAGAGTTGTGCGGTGTGGAGCAGTATCTCTGCGATCGCTGTGTCAGCGAGGAACTGGCGCAGCGCTTCTTAGGTCTGATGAAATCCTACGAGGCCACGGCAAGGGCCTGCGGCTCGGGATTTGATGCCAATCCGTCGCCTGGCAACATTCGCGATGGTCTCATCACCGACGCGATCAAATCTGCGGGTGCAGCTCTCAAGGGCGGAACCGCGCCGATTGTCGGGGTCTTGGATTACACCGAGCCGGTCCAGGAGCGGGGCGGATTGACGCTCTGCTGCACCCCGGGAAACGATGTGGAGTCCACCACGGCGATTGTGGCCGCGGGTTGCAACCTTGTCCTGTTTACCACCGGTCTGGGCACTCCAACCGGCAACCCGGTTTGCCCCACCCTCAAAATCTCCACCAACAGCGAGTTGATGCAGCGCATGGGAGACATCCTGGATTTCGATGCTGGCAGCATCATTCGGGGTGAGTCCAGCGTGCAGTCTGTTGCGGATTCTCTCATGGAGTTGTGTATCGCCACGGCCAGCGGCGAGTACCTCCCCAAAGCCGTGCAATTGGGACAGCACGACTTCATCCCTTGGAAACGCGGGGTCTCTCTCTGACCGGACGACAGCCGCCCTTGAATGGATCGCCCCCCAAGACCAGATGGCCACCCTTCGCCCCCTTTCCTTGAGTCGCTTTTTGGCGCTTCGCTACCTGCATTCTGGCAGGCGCTTTGTCTCCGTCATCACGCTGGTCTCCTTGCTGGGAGTGGCGCTCGGGGTTCTCATGATGATCGTCGTGCGATCAGTGATGGGGGGCTTCGAGTTGGAGTTTCGGCAGCAGCTCATTGAGGGGCGTCCCCATGTGCTGATGCAGGCCCCCAAGGGTTTGGCGGGGGGCTGGCCAGCACGGCTCGAGGAGGTGCGACAGTTCTCGGGGGTTGCCTCCGCGATCCCTCACGCTGGTGGTGTGGTCTACGCAAGCCATGGAGATGCGGAGGCGGCTGCTGTCTTGTATGGCTTGCCTGAGTCAGCCGGGCCTTTGGGGGGCAAGGTTCGCAAGCAGTTGATGGAAGGTCATTGGCCGGCGAAGGCGGATGAGGTGGCGCTGCCCTTTTCGGTGGTCAGCGCATTGAACCTTCGCCTGGGCCAAAGTGTTTTGCTCTACAGCGACCGTGCGGTCAACGCAGCCCTCAGCCAGTATGACTTGGCGCAGCGCAGTGATTCAGCGGCGCAACGCTCGGAGCGCCTGGCGGCAATTTCGCTGCGCTCCAACAGGCTGAGGCTCTGCGGGGTCCTCGAAGGTTCGCCGCTGGGCGACCTTGGGGTCTGTTCGCTGCAGGCCGCGCGGGCACTCTTTGATCTCGGCGAGGGGGTCGGGGGATTCGCGCTTGAACTGGAGCAGCCCCTTGAGGTTGAGGAGTGGGTGCAGCGCAATCGTTCCGCATTCCCTGACTGGCAGTTTGAGCCTTGGACTCAGGGCGAGCAGGCGCGGTTGGCAGCCATGCGCAATGAGCAGTCCATGATGCAGTTTGTGCTGGCCATCATTGCTCTGGTTGCTGCGTTTTCCGTCATGAATGTCACCATCACCATCACCACCCAGAAACGGCAGGAGATTGGCGTGCTTGCTGCGCTGGGGGCAAGCCCATCCCAGATTGTTCGCATCTTCGTCAATCAGTCTGCTCTCGTCGGCTTTGTGGGTTCGGCCCTGGGGCTGGTCGCCGCCCTCGCGGTTCTGCGTTACCGGGAGGAGCTTCGGCAGATCTTGGGAAGGCTCATGGGAGCAGAGGTTCATGCCGTTGAGGGTGTGTTTTTTTCCAGCATCCCTGCGGCAATAGAGCCGCTGCAGGTGGCGCTGACCTTCGGGGGCTCTTGGTTGCTTTGCGTGGTGGCCGGTCTGCTGCCGGCGTGGTTTGCTGCGAGGTTGCAGTGCGCCGACGCGCTGCGGGATCGTTGAGGGCTCGGGCTCTTTTTGGTGGCAACGGGGAATGAGTCATGCAGAATGCGGGCTCATGAACCAGTACGCGCTTGGCATTGATTACGGCACCAACTCCTGCCGCGCCCTTTTGGTGGACCTGAATGATGGAAGTGAGGTGGCACAAAGCGTTTTCGCCTACCCGAGTGGTGAGATGGGAATTCTGCTCGATCCCCGTGACCCTCAGGTGGCCAGACAGAATCCGCAGGATTATCTCGATGGTCTTGAGCGGGTCACTCAGGCGGTGCTTGCCGCGGCTGCCTCGAAGATTGAAGGGTTTGATGCTGCCGCGGTGGTCGGCATCGGCATTGACACCACTGGCAGCACGCCAATCCCCATTGACGAGCATGCGTGGCCGTTGGGTTTGAGCCCCCGTTGGCGGGACCATCTCGATGCGCAAGTCTGGTTGTGGAAAGACCACACGGCCCATGCAGAGGCCGCCGAGATTACCGAACTTGCCTCGCAGCTTCGCCCCGAGTATCTCGCCAAATGTGGCGGCATCTACTCCAGCGAATGGTGGTGGAGCAAGATTCTGCGCCTGAGACGCTGTGCACCAGAGGTCTTTGCCGCCGCTCACAGCTTTGTGGAGCACTGTGATTGGATGGTGGCCGTGCTTACCGGGGTCAATGATTCCAGCCAGATTGTTCGCAGCATTTGCGCTGCGGGGCACAAGGCCATGTTCAGTCCGCAGTGGGGTGGCCTGCCCGATGTGGAGTTCCTCTCGGCTCTCCATCCGGATCTGGGCGCGCTGCGCGCTCGCCTATACAATCAGGCTCATCCTTGCAGCCACAGGGCAGGTGGCCTTGCGGCGTCTTGGGCCCAGCGTTTGGGCTTGCCCGCGGGCATTGCGGTGGCCGTGGGTGGCTTTGACGCACACATGGGCGCGGTTGGCGCTGGTATCCGAGAGGGGGTGTTGGTCAAGATCCTTGGCACCAGCACCTGCGACTTGATGGTGGCTCCAGCTCAGCGCCCATTGGCAGACATCCCGGGGGTTTGCGGGATTGTTCGCGATTCGGTTCTGCCAGATCATTTCGGCATCGAGGCTGGGCAGAGTGCGGTGGGCGACCTCTTTCTTTGGTTGGTCAATCATCTCGTCCCCGAGTCCCATGGCAGTAGCATCGAAGAGAAGTTCAACTCAATGCATCTGTCCATGGCGCAGGCAAAGCCTGGTGCCAGCGGCTTGCTGGCTCTGGATTGGAACAATGGCAACCGCACCGTTTTGGTGGATGCGCAGCTCAGTGGGCTGCTTGTGGGCCAGACTCTCTACACTCAGGCCCACGAGATTTATCGGGCCTACATTGAGGCCACGGCCTTCGGCGCCCTGACCATCATCCGTCGCGTCGAGCAGTACGGTGTAGAGGTCAGCGAGGTGGTGACCACAGGTGGGCTTGCCGTCAAGAACCCCTTGCTCATGCAGATTTACGCCGATGTGATCAACAAGCCCATGAAGGTCAGTCGCAGCGACCAGACCTGCGCCCTCGGCGCCGCCCTTTTTGGGGCGGTGGCGGCCGGGCTGGGCGGCGTGGCGCAGCTCCAGCAACAACTCTGCGCCACCCGAGCTGAGGTTTACCATCCCAAGCCTGAGCATGTGGCCGTTTACAGCAGGCTCTTTGAGCTCTATAGCCAGCTCCACGACGCCTTTGGCCGCGGGGAGGTGCGCGGCGACCTTGGCCGATTGATGAAGACCCTGATGGAGATCAGGCAGGAGCAACTGCACTGCTAGACCGCAGAGCGATGCAGGCTGGCGCACGGTCTCAGCGGCGGATTTCGGCGCCGAGCTTGGTGAGCATGGCTTCGAGCATGCGACCGTACTTCAGGTAGCTTTGCAGTTGCTCGCGTGCCTTTTCCTCCGCGCCAAGGTGGTCGGCGGAACCAGCGCCGTGGAAGACCACGGCGACATGGGGCTCGATGCTGATGAGGCCTTCGTATCCGCTGGCCAGCAAGTCGCCGAGGATGCGCTCCACCTGACCGTCGCCCTCGCCGGGGTAGGTGTACACGGCATCGTTGCGAGCGTGGTCCCAGCGGCCATCCTTGACATGGACATGGGCGATGTGCGGCTTGATGGCCTGATACATTTCCCAGCTGTTCTGCTTTTGCCCAGGCTTGTCGCGATCGTCAATGAACACCGGGTTGCCCGTGTCGAAGACCCACTTCATGCCGGGAACCGCATCGGCCATGCGATGCACATGGCCTGGACTCATGCCACCCCAGTTCATGCAGTTTTCATGCACCACCACCAAACCCTCGTCGGCGAAGCGGCGGTGAATCTCAGTCATCCGGCGAATCCGCTCGGGCGCAAACTGCTCCTCCAGATCCACTCCGTTTTCGCCCTTGCAGACGGCGTAGCTCATCACGCGGATCAATCGGGTGTTGAGGCGCTTCATGCGCTTGATGGCCCGGCCGATCTCCGCTTCGGTGATGGAGAAGTCATCCGTGATTTTCTTGGCCCAGTTGCCAATCAGCGAACCGAAGCCGCAGACGCCCATTCCTGCCTCCTGCAGGACGGCGACCACCTGGTCGAAGGCGGCGTCAGGAATCTCGTGAAGATTGCCCTTCACCCCCTGAATCTCGACAACGCGCGCTTCGATGCTGCGCCATCCCAGTTGGCGGTGAGCGTCAATCTGGATGTTCAGTGAGGCGCCTGCCTCGTCAGCGATGCCGGTGAGTTCAATGCTCATAGGGGGGCACCTTTGGCGCAGGGGCGGCCCTGGGTCAAGGTGGCTGGCGAGGTTGGTGATTGCTGGGATCTTGGCACGATTATTGCTTGCATTTCGGTCACTGCGCTTGATTTTGGCTGGCACCCCGGTGCCCCAACCGATCATGTCCTCTCAGGGATTATTCCAGACCCAGACGCAGAAGCTCTCCATGGGTCCTCAGATGCAGCAAAGCCTGCAGATCCTGCAGGCTCCGACTCTCGAGTTGCGGCAGATCATTCAGCAGGAGATCGAGCTCAACCCCGTGTTGGAAATCGAGACGCCTGAGGTCTCTCTGGAACAGACTCTGCCTGAGGATCCTGATGCCCATTCCCAGGGAGAAGATCCCGCTGATCTCAGCGCCATGGATGAGGAGTGGCGGGAGTATTGGTCGCAGGGCAGGGTGGCACCCGCGGCCCGCAACCCCGACGATCAGGAGCGTTGGCAGTTCCTGATGGACAGCATTGTTGCCGCGGAAACCCTTCAGGAACACTTGATGGCTCAGTTGCGCACCTGCGATGAGGCCTCGGATCGCCATTTGGTATCTTTGGTGGAACTGCTCATCGGCAGTCTTGAGGATCGTGGCTTTCTTGCCAGCACCCTTGAAGAGATGAGTCTTGGGCAAGGCATTGCCATTGAGGATTTAAGGAGGGCGCACGCCGTTCTTACCCGCTTCGACCCCATCGGTGTTGGGGCTCAGGACCTGCGGGAGTGCCTGCTGATCCAGCTTGAACGCCTCGGCAAGCGTCAAAGCCTCGCCTACCGGCTGGTGGACGCGCACCTCGATGACCTCGCTCACCGTCGTCACCCCATCTTGGCTCGCAAGTTGGGCGTACCCCTCGAGCAGGTGAGTCGCGCTGCGGACTTCATCGCCACCCTGGATCCCAGGCCAGCCTCTCGCTTTACGGCTGGCTCCAATCATGTGGTCAGTCCTGATGTCATTGTCGAGCGGCAGGGGTCCCAGTGGGTGGCCACCATGAGTCAGGATGATCTGCCTCAGTTGCGCCTGAGCAATGCCTACAAGGATATGGTGGGCCAGGAGAGCAGCTCCAACGAGGTGCGGCAATACATTCGGGAAAAGCTGCGCAGCGGCAAGTTCCTGATCCGCAGCATTCACCAGCGCCAGCAGACCATCTCTCGAATCGCCTCCCAGATTCTCAAGCACCAACCCGAGTTTCTCGACAAGGGGCTGGGCTTTCTGCGTCCCTTGAACATGGCGCAGGTTGCCGCGGAGGTGGGCGTTCACGAAACCACGGTAAGCCGTGCCATTTCAGGCAAGTACATGGCGACTCCGCATGGCGTGTTCGAGCTTCGGTTCTTCTTCAGTAACGGAGTTCGAACCGAATCCGGCGAGGACCTCTCCAACAACAGCGTCAAGAGTGCCATCGCGGCCTTGGTTGCTGACGAGCCAAAGGCCAAGCCGCTGAGTGATGACAAGATCATGCAGTTGCTCGACAAGCAGGGGATCAAGGTGGCCCGGCGTACAGTGGCCAAGTACCGGGAGGCTTTGGGTATCCTGCCCAGTCATCTGCGCAAATCCTTCTCCTGACTTGCCTTTGGCAGGGGCCTGCGCCTAGTGCCAGCACTGCAAATCATGCTTCCCTGGTTCGCCAACGATCATTTCCCTGTGTATCTGGCCCCGATGGCTGGTGTCACCGATGTGGTCTTTCGCAGTCTATGCAAGGAACTGGGGGCAGGGGTCATGGTCACCGAGTTTGTCAGCGCTGAGGGCATTTTGCAGCGCGATGATCGCACTCGACACTATACGGAGTTTGACGAGGTGCAGCGACCGTTGGGCGTCCAGCTCTTTGGCGCCGACGGACGGCGCATGGGGGAGGCCGCCCGCAAAATCATGGATTGGAAGCAGCCAGACTTCATTGACATCAACTTTGGCTGCCCGGTCAACAAGGTCGTCAGCAAGAACGGCGGTTCCTCTTTGTTGCGGCAGTGCCCCCTACTTGCCGAGGTGGCGCGCGAGGTGGTCAAGGCCTGTCCGATTCCTGTCACTGCAAAGATGCGAATCGGTTGGGATGAACAAAGCATCAATGCGGTTGAGGTTGCAAAGCTGCTAGAGGATTGTGGCGTCAGCGCCATTGCCGTTCACGGTCGCACCAGGGCGCAGGGGTATAGTGGTCGTGCCAACTGGGATGTGATTGCGGAGGTGGCTGCAGCGGTGCGTCTCCCGGTCATTGGCAATGGTGACCTCAGCTCGGCGGCAGAGGTGCTGCAGCGGCGCCATTGCGGGGTTCGGGGGGTGATGATAGGCAGGGCGGCCATGTCCAACCCCTGGATCTTTCGCGAGGTCAACGCGGCGCTTTTGGGGGCTGCTATGCCTCCTGCCCCAACGGTGGAGGAGCGCTTCACACTGATGCGACGGCACTGCCAGATGGAGATGGAGCGCAGCAGCAGGCCCGAGAGTTTCGTGCTGCGGGCAATGCGCTCAGCGCTGATGAATTACACCAGACAGCTCCGTGGGGGTAAGTTTTTGCGCAGCCGCTTCACGCAACTCTCCAGCATGATGCAGTTTGAAGACATTCTCAGCGAGCACCTGGCCCACGACAGTGCCAACCCCGGTTACTTGCGCGAGTCGGATGCAGGGCTGGAGTCCCTTTCGTCTTTGGGCTGAGGCACTGGTCTGCTGCCCTTTGCATCCCCTTTCCAAAGGCGGCGCATCAGATTGCTCGCTGCAAGTGCACACAGCACACCAAGCAGAATTGAGGGCGGAAGGTCCGATGGCCAGTGAGCCGCACAATAGAGGCGCGAATAGGCCACAGCCAAAGCCAAACCCACGGCCAGAGGCCCGAGCCTCGGTGCATGAAGCACGAGGAGGGTCGCGGCCGCGCTGAGGTTCATCACATGGTTGCTGGGCATGGAGCGCCCTTTGCCGTCATCGGGGCGTGGCCTGCTTGGGGAAAGGACTGCATTGGTCAGGAGGCGCAGCGGGCCCTTGTACTCCTTGCCCAGATCACGAACCCATAAGCCCTCAACGCTGTCGCGCGGCCGTTGCCTTCCGGCGAACTGCTTGAGACTTCGGCCAACGACCGCGTCGCTGAGCAATAACGCAAGGGCCATGGTTGCCATCAGGCGGCCCCAGCGCGCCGGCTGGCGCCAACAGGCGATTGCCGCCAAGACCAACAGTGGCATGAGCCAGATCTCGAGGGCGGAAAGCACTGGCATCAGCCAATCCAGAGCGGGATGGGAGGCCTCGACATTGACGAGATGCAGAAGTTGAAAATCCAGGGAGCGACCGCTCGGCCGAGGGCCTACAGAAGCCCAATTTCTCAGATTGCGTCCGAGGTGTACCCAGAGACGACGCTGACTCGTTCTGACCTCGCCCAACAAAACCACTGACGCAAAGCGTTGAACGAGGTCCTGTGAAAGGGAAGGCTTGGAACCCACCACGAGGACATCGGAGCCCAGGTGGCGCTCTAATCCCGGCCAGATTTCATACTGGGACGAGACACTGGCCTTGGGCTCATAACGAAAACAGCGCGGGTGACCAGGCATTGCAAAGGCCAGTTGCGCGGCGAGGTAGCGATGGCCCAGAGCGAGAATCGGTGTCTGCCGTCCCTGTGGGCACTTCTCATGGAAGGTGGAGACCTGTTTGGCCACCTCATCCCAACCCACCAACTCCCCCAATTTGGGATGTTTAGACAAAGAGCTGAAGCCCACAGCCATCAGGGCCGCGTGGGCAATGAGGGTTGCGGCAGCCAGCGTCGTCCAGACCACCCGATTCCACCGCAGATCCGCCTTGGGCATGCCCCTTGCACCAGCAAAAAAGGCAACGGCCAAAAGCAGTGCGGGCAACCAGAAGACGGCAGGCCAATTGGGGTTGACTCGTTGGCGCAGGGCAAGCAGGCTAAAGACAATCAGGGCTGGAGCGCTGCAAAACCAAAGCAGCCTGGTTCCCAGGCTATGCGAGCCAAGAGCAGTGCGCAGACGCCAAAGGCAGACCACTGCACCCACGCAAAGTGGCGGCGTGTAAATCAGACCTTGAATCAGGGGCCACTCTGCGGTGCGACGAAGCCAGGCCCAGAGACCACCGGTCATGCCGTGAAAGTGCTCCGCAGTGTGGGTCAGGGTAATCCATTGATGTTCCCGCTGCCACATGAGGACTGGCACCAAAAACAGCAGTGAGCCCAGAGTGCTGATCCAGAGCGCTGGTCTGCGCAGGAGGCCGCGCTCTTGGGCAAAGGTCCCACAGAATCCAAGAAACAGCAGCGGCAACACCAGCATGATCTGCTTGCTAAGCATGCCAACACCCAGCACCAGCCAGAGCAGCAACCAAGGCAGGGGCCGATGGGGAGACTCCAGGCAGGCCACAAAGCAACATAGCGCGGATGTCCAGCACAGCAGCAGAGGCGCGTCGATGGTGAGAAACAGACTCAGGCCCAGATGGGCCGGGGTCAGCGCCACGGCAAGCGCACTCAAAAAGCCAACCCTCTCATCCCAGAGACGACGCATCAGCAACCAAACCATCACAAGGCTGCCGGTGCTGATCCCCACTGCAGTGAGCCGCACCGCCAAGGCACTGGCCCCGGCGCCATGCCCAATCAGCGACATGATCCAGCCGATCATTGGCGGCTTGCTGTAGTAGCCCCAGGCCGGAGAGCGACCCCAATCCCAGTAGTAGGCCTCGTCCCCCGCAAGACCCGCAAAGGTACAAAGCCCCGCTGCCGCCAGCAGACGAAGCAGCAGCAGGCTGCCCAGAAACGCCCAAAAGCGGCGATTCCAGCAACCATCGGAGTCTGGCGTTGGCAATGAAAACACGAGAGGCAAAGGTGCTTTTAATCCACGGCTTTGCGGGCGACAACTCTAATCCCCACTCAGCAGTGAATCGAATCAGGGGCAGGGGAGGCCAGTTGCCTTGGTGGTTGACCACCGTCGCAGTCTGCGACATGAACTGCCCATGTCCATGAAATGGCGTCTTCAGACCGCATCCGTCGAGCAATTGGTCCTGGCCAGAACGGGCCATGCGCAGCGCGGCGAACCGCTGCAACTTTCACGCAGCGCCCATCGTGTGGAGGGCGATGAGCAGGTTCGGCTCACCGAGTTGTTTCTCAAGCCCTTTCGCTCTCTTGCGTTGCAGTGTTTCACTCATCATCACTCGCTGCAGAATCACGAGGTCTACCAGAGTTGTGCAGCGCTGTTTGCACAACGAATTGACCTGCTGACCTGCACCAGCCAGCTCGCCTCGCGGCTGCACTCGAAGTCCACTCACCCCAACATCAAGCCCGGGGATCTCTGTGTTGCTCACCTGCGCGAGATTCAGGTGGATGAGCAGTGGGTTCAGGGCTTGCTGATTCTCAAGTCCGAAACCCTCACTCCTTTCCTCACCATCACCGATCAGAACGGAGATCTGCAGCTCTCCACAGTGGACGGGATCTATCCCGAGAAAATTGACAAGGGCTGTCTGATCATGGACACCCGGTCTGAACTCGGTTACCGCGTGTTGAGTTTCGACCGCGGCGGTGAGGCCAAGTTCTGGGTGCGTGACTTTCTTGGCCTGGAGCCGGTGGCAGATGCGGACTTCCTCACTGGCGCCTACGCCAAGGCCGCGGTTTCCTTCGTGCAGGGGCAGTCCGGCGTTTCTGCTGGCGACGCGGATGAGGCTCCCTGGGAGAGGGCTGACGCAGCGCGCGAGGCTCTGGATTATTTTGCGAGCCGTGAGCAGTTTGATCTCGGTGATTTTGAAAAGGAAGTCCTGCGCAGTCCCGAGCGCATTGAAGCCTTTTCACAGCACCTGCGCGATCACGAGCAGGAGCAGGGAATCAAGCTGGCGCGTGAATTTGAGATTTCACACAAGCAGGCCGAGCGCGCCAAGCGCAAGGTCCACGCAGTGCTCAAGCTCGACACCGGAGTCGAGATTCATGTGCGGCCAGCCAAGGGGGGCGGTGAGGCGCCCACGCTGGAGCGTGGTTTTGACAAGCATCGTGGGATGAAATTCGTGAAGGTGTTCTACCACCGCGAGTTGGGCTGCAGCGCAACCCAGGAGGATTCCACTGAAGCCTGACTTGCGCCGATGATCCCCTTCGGGGGCTTGCAGAGCGTTGGGCGGCATCTATCCTTTCCCCATGATCTACACATCACGACTGGCTCCTGCGCTTGGGTTCGTGGCGCTTGCCCTGGGCGCCGCGCTTTGGTTGTCCCCTGGGGATGGTGGTTACGGCCTCGGTGATTTCCTGCGGCGTCACGCGCCTCCGCCCTCGATGTTGGCCGCGGCCAGTGTCGGCAAGGGGGGCGCGGTGTCGCTGACACCAAGGGGCGTCTTGGAGGCGCTTGATCAGGCCTTCTCGGAAGTCAGTGAGGCCGTTCTGCCCGCAGTGGTCAGCATCACCACTGAAAAGATTCAGCCTGGGCGCGCTGCATGGCATCCCTTCTTCGGGCTGATGAGGGGCAGGGCGCAGGCGATTCCTGGTCTGGGTTCAGGGGCGATCATCTCTGCCAAGGGCCTGATCGTTACCAATTACCATGTCATTGATGGGGTCAATCGGGTGACAGTCATGACGCAGGACAAGCGCAGGTTCGGAGCCCGCATTCTAGGAGCCTCGCGCGAGCGCGACATCGCGCTGTTGCAGGTCGAGGGCGCAAAGACCGACTTTCCCTTTTTGAAATTCGCCGACAGCGACAAGGCTCGGGTGGGGCAAATTGTGTTTGCCGTGGGCAACCCCTTCGGGCTCAGCGGCACAGTGACCCAGGGAATCGTCAGCGCCCGCGACCGTCATCTCGATGACAGCCGCATGGATTACCTGCAAACCGACACCGTCATCAATCCAGGAAATTCCGGGGGCCCGTTGGTCAATCTTCAGGGCGAGATCATCGGCATCAATGTCGCCATTTACCGCGGCGACGAAAATGTCCGCGCCTGGCAGGGGGTGGGGCTTGCAGTACCCGCCAATGACGCGAAGTGGGTGGTGGATTCGCTTCAGTCCCAAAACGCACAAAACGCCAATGCTGCGGCTGGCTACCTCGGTCTTCGCCTTGTGGAGCCCGCCCTGGTGGACCGGGGGCTGGGAGCAGAGGCCTCTGGTGCATTGGTCGCTCAGATTGAAACGGGCTCTCCGGCCCAGCAGGCAGGCCTGATGGAGGGAGATGTCATTGTCGCTTTCAATGGTCGCGCCCTGCGTGGCCCCCACGACCTTCTTGCCTCCATCAAAAGGCTGTCGCCGGGAACCTCGGTGCGTATTGGCGTGGTCCGAGGCGAACGAGCCTTGGAGCTTGAAGCCGTGATCGGGGGGCTGCCAAATGGTGCTGCCCTCGATCCCTAGAGCCTGTTCAGGGCAGCCTGCAGAATCGACACCGTTGTCGGGCTGCGGGTGGTAGCGGTTGGTGCGCCAGCAAGGCCGGGCGTGGGGCCTTCGCGGAAGTGTTCAGCTAGAGGGTGCCAAAGGTCTTCACCGTCGCACCGCCGCAGCTGGCTTGGTCGTTGCCGGCCAGGGGGCCTGGCTCAACGGGCTTGCCCCCGGCGAACAAGCCTGACTCCAGGCCCGTGGTTTCAAGCCCGCTGCGGTTGCCGCTTAAAATGGTGGCCGCGGGGTGGGTGAGAAAAGCCACCGGCACTGGATGCCCTGAAAACCGAGTCCTCGCTGGTTGCGGCTCGGTGTGTGGGACTCTCAAGGCGCGACCCTCAGAGATCGAGGTCAGGGCTTTTTGGAGGCCTCAGGCGTCTTTGGCGTCGGGTTGTTTCTGCCCGAGCTGAGCTGATTGAGCATGGCACGAAAGCGCTCCGCCTTTTCGCGTTCTCCAGCCTTGTCGAGGACTTCAACGAGTTTGCGCAGTGCCTCCGGTGTGAGTTCGTCATCCTCGAAAAACTCAGCGGGCACCATGTACTTCGCCGCGGCCTTGGTCAGGTGCTCCGTGGCCAACCTGCTTTCATTGCTTGCTGAGGCCTGCGCAGCGCGCGCGGCCAGAATGTCGCCCTCAAGAATAAGCAGCATTGCCTGAGGTCTGCCGTCCTTGGCAAAGGCAAGCCCCTCCTGCGCCACGGCATCTGCCTTGTCGAGCTGCGCCAGTTTCAGGAGGGCGCGACCCTTGGTGACCAATCCGCGAACCTTGGCAGGCCCTTCCGGCGTCACGCGCAAATAGTGCTCCACGGACTCCAGCGCCTGCTGAGCATTGCCGCTTTCCAAAAGCGCTTGAGACAGATAGTTCCAAACCCGAGGATCAGTGCCATCGGGTGCCTCTGGGCTGCTTGCCATCTCCAAATACCGCGCGGCAGCAGCATGGCGCCTCTCGGCGAAGTGCTTCAGGCCAAGCCAAGTGGCCACATTGCTGGCGATGCGGGCCTTGGGGTTCGCCGCCCGATACTCATCAATGGCTTGGCCAAGGCCCTCAACATTTTGCTGCGCAAATTCAACCTGAATGATCATCTCAGCGGCCTGATCGCCATAGCCCTTGGGGTCAGCCTTGAGGGCCTTGCTCAGGCACTCCTTGGCGCGAGGCCATTGCTGCTGCGCGTAGGCGCTGCGCCCAAGTTCAAACCAAGCCAGTGCGGCCGCGCTGCTGTTGGGATACTTGTTGAGAAACTGCTCGAAGGCGGCGGCACTGGCTTTGTGATCGTTGCCTTCACTGGCCATGAGGGCGAGCTGGAGCAAACAGAACTCGGCGCTGTCGCTGTTGGGGTGTTTGTCCACCACCTCACGAAAATCCGAGACGGCACGCGCCACATCCTTGAGCTCGCGAAGGCAGACTGCTCGCCTTGCCAGTGCTCGAGGGCGCAACTCGTGAACCCCCGCCTTTTGCAGAAACTCCCCGAAGGAGCCAATCGCGTCAGATCTCTTGCCTGCCTCCGCCTGGGACCATGCCTTGTTGAAGAGCGCTGAGTTCAGCAGTGCAGGTGGGATCTGGTCCATTCTGACTTCCGCAAACGCGCCGGCTGCCAACTCCCATTTCGCAGCGCTAAAGAGATCATCGGCCTTGATCAGGCGGGCAAAGTTGATCCACTCGTGGGTGGCATTGGCTGCGGCGTAGCGCTGAATGAACTCGTCGGCTCGCAGGGAAAGCTCGGGCTCCTGACCGAGGTAGTGGCAGTAGAGTTTCCAGTAGCCCGCTTCAAAGGCGATTTCGGCCGTGGCCACGGGCTCCAACTCTCCATACTTTGCAGCTGCTGCCTTGTAGTTCTTCTGCTGACGCAAGCCATGCGCCTGCGCCAATGCCAAACGCAGACGCGTGTCTCCAGGAGGCAGTAGTGCCGCAAGCTCCTCTTGACGCTTGCCAAGTTCATCAAAGCGGTTGAGGGCACTGAGTGCCTGCATGAGGCCGAGGGCCGCGAGCTGGCGACTGGCCAGTGGAGCCTGAAGATCTGCCAAGGACTGATTGAGCAGGGGCAGAGCTTGTTCGTGCTTTCCCATTTCGGTGTAGAGTGCACCGAGCTTGCTGGTGGCCTCGGAGCGCAGGGCATTGTCCTTGCCCTTGTCGAGCACCTCCTTGAGCAGGGATTCCGCCGCCTGGCGGTCACGCAAAGCGAGCTTTAGCGTGCCGAGGGAGAGCAGGGCCTTTTCCCGGTAAGGGTTTTCACCCTTGAAATCCAGCACCCTTTTGAGAACTTCGGCACGGCGCTCGTTGTCACCGATCATCTGCAGACTTGCGGCAAGGTTGTAGGCGGCTGCGAGACGGACCTCCGGTGCGGCGGCAAACTGCTCGCAGAAGTCGAAGTACTTCGCCGCAGACTCATACTGGCGGTTGTTGAACCGCAGCGCGGCGAGACGGTACGCCGCGCCGGAGGCCACATCGCTTTTGGGGTGACGCGTGACCACCTCCTCAAAATAGGCCTCAGCGACATTCTCCTGGTTGAGACTGCGGTAACACTCGCCAATGCGCATGAGCGCCTGCGCCCCGTGCCTACCCTGTGGAAAACTCTGCAGGTACTTCGCCAGAGCCTCACGAGCTATTTCCCACTCACCCCGCTCAAAGGCGAGGCTGGCGTAGTCGTAAATGTCGTCGCCAGGCTCCGTTGACTTCACGGGTGCCATCGAGGTTGGCTTGGCTGGAGCGGATGTCGCATTCACGGGCAGGGCCTTGGGGACCGAGCCCGGAACCTGCGAGGGCTCCTCGATGGGAACCGCTCTGGGGGCAGGCGCATTGGCAGGTGCCGTCTCGTCAATGGGAACTGCCTTGGAGGTGGTTGCGGGGGCAGGCAAGCCCTGACCCAAGGCAGGGTTCCCAACAGTGAGGATGAGGCTCAGCACTCCTGAAAGCCACGCCGCCGCGACCAAGGGAATGCGATCCCCAAGCCACCCGTCTTCGCGCCGGATCCTCATGGCTTGGCCTCCTCGCGTCTCGTCGCAAAGGCGATATTCCAAATTCCCGCCTTCTGGCAGGTGTCCAGCACACGAATCACGAACTTGTAATCCGTGAGCTCGTCGCCTCGCAGAATCACGGCCTGATCCTTGTAGATTGCGGCGATATTCTTGAGTTTCTCCAACAGCTCCGCCTCGTCAAGCGTCTGTCCATTGACCAGAATTTCTCCCTTGGTCTTGATGTTGATGATGATTTCGCCGACCTGCCGCGATTCCTTGTCCTTTCCTTCCTGTGCGGCAGGAACGCTGATGTCCATGACCTGCTCCTGCTGCGCGTAGTGGGAGGTGACTGCAAAGAAGATCACCAGAAGGAACAGGACATCCACCAGCGGCGCCAACTGCATGGGCGTCGGTTCGATGCTGTGCTGTTTGCGGAAATTCATGGCGGGGCTCAGGCCACGGGTCCATCGGCTCTCGAGGCTGCGGCGCGCGCTGCCCGTTTGTACTGAACGGCCAGAAGCGCCATGATGTGGGTCATTGCCGCCTCCATCTCGGAGATGAGACGGTTCACCCTGCCACGGAAGATCGCGTAAAAAATCAGGGCTGGAATCCCAATGACCAGGCCCGATGCCGTGCACAGCAGAGCCTCGGATACGCCCTGAGCCAGCCCCAGATGATTGCTGCCCGCATATTGGGTGTTGGAAATTTCGTGGAAGGTGGTGATCATCCCCAGCGTCGTGCCGAGCAGGCCGAGCATGGGAGCCACTGCGCCGACATCCCCAAGGTACGCGATTCGCGCGAGAAGAAGGCTGGATTGCCGGTTGCCTTCGGCCTCCGTCACCTCTTTGACCTCCTCAAAACTTGCCGTCGGGTTGCGGGTCGCGAAGTCCAGTGTCTTGGCAGTGATGCGGGCAATGCACTCGTTGTGGCGGTTGCAGACAGCCAGAAGCCCAAGAAAATCCTGCTTTCGGATGAGGGCATCCGCAGAGTTCATGAAGGCATCACTGACCACGGTGCCCTGCCTCACCGTGAAGGTGAAGAGCACAATGAAGAACAGAGTGATCATGGAGAGCAGGATCAAGGGGTAGGCCATGATCCCGGTGCTTTGAATGAAGCCACCCAGCGAGAGGGCGGCGGCGTAGGGGTTTGCCGCTTGGCCGGCTGGAGCCAGCGCTGCGGAGGGCTGTTGGCCTGACGCGGGCGACGGCACCTGCGCGTCGAGGCCTGCAAGCGCGACAAAGAGCAGTCCTATGACCAGCCAAAATGTGTGGGGACTCAAGCGCATCTGGGCAATTAAGCACGGTCACAGCCTGCCTGCAAGGCCCTGGGGCAGGGCCACCCCTGAAAGGGTTGGAATACCTCCAGCAACTAGGGGAGGGCCTTATGGCTACCGTCACAGAACGGCGGCGTCTTGGTGTGCTTGCAATTGCACAGCCAGACCTTGCGCGGGGCCTCGAGCTCGAACTTCAGTGGCGCCATGCCGCGCCCCTTGTGTGAGCCATCGCAAAATGGCTGGGTGGAACTCAAGCCGCAGGAGCACCACCAATGGGTACCCGCCGGCAATTCAACGCCCACGGACTTCTTTTCGACAACTCTGGGAAGGGACTCCATAATGATTGTTTACGAGGGTTCAGGAGTGCTGGAGGCGAAAAAAATAAGGGATGATCGGCACAAAAAAGGGCGAGGCCTTTCGACCTCGCCCCCCAAGGGTTGAAACTTATTCGCCGCTGCTGTCCTCGGTGACATTGCCGTCAGCGTCGGTGGCAACCACGGTAACCCGCAAGAAGCAGCTCACCTCGGCGTGGAGCTTGACTGGCACCTCAAAATTGCCGGTGTTCTTGATTGGGCGCTCAAGCTGAATCTGGTGGCGATCGAGTTCGACCTTGGCGCTGCTTTCAGCGACCGCCTTGGCGATGTCAATGGTGGTGACAGAACCGAAAGCCTTGCCGCCCTGGCCGGTTTGCAAGGTGAGCTTGAGCTTGATTTTCTTCAGCTTGGAGGCGGTCTTTTCGGCCTCGGTCAGTTCCTTGGCCTCGCGCTCGGCACGAAGGGACTTGAGATGGTTGAGGTGGCGCAGATTCCCAGCAGTGGCGTCGTAAGCCTTACCCTGAGGAACGAGGAAGTTGCGGGCGAAGCCGCGCTTGACCTTCACAACATCAGCTTCGGCGCCAAGGCCTTTGATCTTTTCTTTGAGGATGACTTCAACGCTTGCCATAAGGGGGTAGGGATAGGGGTGCCTGAAAAGGGGGAGCATGGAGACTAGACCCCATCCTTGGCCCTGTCAAATGGGACGAAGGGGATATTTAGGAAAGATTAAGTGTCCGCTGGCCCGTTGAGCACGGGGCCCTTGCCTACCCGCTGTGGCTAGGTAGAGATAGGCCCCACCTTTGGGTTCATCCACCAGTGCAATTCCTCCCTCAACAGCGCCCACGACTTCCCGAACTTGCCTTGCGACGCCCGTGGACGGTTCTGGTTGCCGTTACGGCGGTTTGCCTGGCCTGCTTCGCGGCTTTGCAGCGCATGGCCCGCGATGTCTTTCCGCCCCTGGGGGTGCCTGCGCTTTATGTGGCACAGCCCTTTGGAGGCATGGACCCCTCTCAGATGGAGGGATTCCTAACCTACTATTATGAGTACCATTTCCTCTACATCGCGGGGATCGAGCGGGTGGAGTCACGCAACATCCAAGGGGCTGCAATCCTAAAGCTCCAATTTCACCCCGGCACCGACATGTCTTCGGCCCTTTCGGAGACCATTGCCTATGTCAATCGCAGTCGAAGCTTCATGCCCCCCGGGACGCCAGGGGCCTTTGTCATGCGATTCGATGCGGGGAGTGTCCCGGTTGGCAATCTGGTCTTTGCCTCAACGGATGCGTCCCGCACTGTTGGTCAGTTGCAGGATGCTGCGCTCAACAAGGTGCGGCCTCTCTTTGCCACCCTGCCAGGGGTTTCAGCGCCACCGCCATTCGGTGGAAGCGCGCGCAGCATTGTGGTCAATCTCAAGCCCGAACGACTCGAGGCTCTTGGGCTATCCCCTGATGCGGTGGTGGAGTCTTTGGCCAGCTCGAACTCGCTGAGTCCCAGCGGTACGCTGCCCCTGGGAGATGTGTTGGCCATGGTGCCCACCAATGCCGTGGTCAAAAACATTCAGGATCTGGGTTCCCTGGTGCTCCGCCAACAAAACGGCGCTTCGTTATTGCTGCGCGATGTCGCAGAGATCGCCGACGCCAGCGATCAAGTCTACAGCCACGCCTTGGTCAATGGGCGGCGCACGGTTTACATGCCGGTGACCAAGCGCAGTGATGCCTCAACGCTGAGTGTGGTGGAGTTGGTGAAGGCCAATCTTAGCAAGTTCCAGGATGCCTGTCCGCCCGATATTCGGGTGACATTCGCGTTTGACCAGAGTCCATGGATTCTGCGGGCCATTGCTGACCTGCGGCAAGAAGCGCTTCTGGGGGCCTTGTGCAGTGCATTGATGGTATTGCTGTTTCTGCGCAGTTTCCGCAGCGCGTTGGTGGTGATGCTGATGGTTCCAGTCTCGTTGGCTGCGGCCTCGGTGGGGCTGTGGCTGGGTGGGCACAGCCTCAACCTGATGACGCTGGGTGGGTTGTCACTCGCGGTGGGCATCCTGGTGGACGAGGCCACGGTTGAGATTGAGAACATTCACCGGCGGCGCAGGTTGACCGGACAGACTGCACAGGCCGTGCTCGCGGCCTGCGAGGAGACTTTCGCGCCCCGCCTGCTTTCGATGCTATGCATCCTCGCGGTATTCCTGCCTTCACTTTGGATGCAGGGTGCTGCAAGGGCACTGTTCCTGCCAATGGCGCTGGCGGTCGGCCTGAGCATGGTTTCTTCCTTCCTGCTTTCGAGCACCCTGGTTCCTGTCCTGATGCTTTGGTGGGGCGGCGCCAGCCATCCGCAGGACATGGCACCCGAGAAGACCGGATGGCTGATGAGACTCTGGGGGCTGGCCTGCCGAGGACTGCTCGCGCTGCGCTGGATCGTTGCCCCTGCAGCGCTCATCCTGTGCGTGATGGGAATGCGCATGCTGTTGCCGGCCTTGCCGCGCGAGATTTTTCCGGAGGTGGACGCTGGTCAATTGCAGTTGCGGCTGCGAGCTGCGGCAGGCACAAGGCTTGAGCGCACTGAGGCCCACGCGCTCGCCGTACTGGAGATTCTCAAGCGTGAAGCCGATGTGGAGATGAGCATGGGCCTGGTAGGGGTTCACGCTCCGAATTATCCAGTCAATCTGATCCACCAATGGAACAGTGGCCCACACGAAGCGGTGCTACAGGTGCAACTGCGCGGCGGTCGCGGCGTTGACGGGGCCTTGCGCGAACGGTTGCGTGCAATCTTCAAGCGTGAGATCCCCGGCGTTGAGGTGGCGTTCGAGCCGGCCGATTTGGTCAATCGAGTGATGAGTTTCGGCAGCAATGCTCCGCTTGAGGTGGCGGTCAGTGGCAAGGACTTCGCTCTGGTCAGGGCGCATGCGCTTGCCCTGCGCGAGGCTCTGTCCAAGCTGCCCATCCTGCGCGATGTGACCTTGGCACAGGTGTTGGATCAGCCGACATTGGAGGTGCAGGTCGATCGCACCAAGGCCGGCCTAATGGGGCTTCGCGTCAGTGACGCAACGCGAGCCCTGGTGGCGGCGACGGCCAGCAGTCGGTTCACTTCACCCAATTACTGGGCCGACCCAGCAACCGGCATCAGCTACTCGTTGCAAGTGCAGATCGCGCAGGGGCAAATCCAGGGCGCCGAGCGCCTGCGGAATCTGCCCGTCTCTGGCCCCAAGGGGGAGGTGGCATCGCTGCGGCAAATTGCGACCCTCAAAGAGGGGTCGGCCATCGGGCAGTACGACCGCGTGAATGGGGCTCGAGTCTTGAGTGTGGCTGCCAATTTGCATGGGGCCGCGTTGAGTCAGGCTGTTGCCCTGGTCGAGACTGAACTCTCTACGCTCAAGGCCCCCGCGGGCGTCACCGTCAGCCTTCGTGGTCAGGTTCCCGTGTTGCTGGAGATCAGCGCGGGGCTGCAGCAGGGAGTGCTGTGGTCAGTGGTGGTGATCCTCCTGTTGCTTGTGGGCTGGTTCCAATCTCCGAGGCTTGCGCTGCTTGCGCTAAGCAGCCTGCCGTTTGCCCTTTGCGGCAGCGCATTGCTGCTGCGCCTGTGTGGACAGACTCTCAATTTGCAAAGCGCAATGGGCACGGTGATGGCGGTTGGCGTCTCCATGGCCAACGCTGTGCTCTGGGTGAGCATGGCATGGCGCCTGCAACGGGATGACCCCTCCTGCGGCCTGCGCAGGCAGGCTGCCTTGGCCTGTGCACAGAACCGCGTTCGCCCAATCCTCATGACCAGCCTCGCCATGCTTGCCGGCATGACGCCGATGGCGCTGGCCATGTCCCAAGGCAGGCCCTTGGCTCTGGCCACCATGGGTGGATTGATCTTGGGCACTGTGGCAACGCTGCTGATCCTGCCCTCCTTTTACGCTTGGTTTGCACCACAACGATGGTCGAGCCCCTCGTTGCTGCCCGCCACTGAATCCTCCACCCACCACCCATGAAGATCTCTGGCCTGATTCCACTGTGCTGCATATTCTGCCTTCTCGGCAACTCGTTGTTGGCGCTTGAGCTGGGAACCTGCACCACCAGCAGGGGTGACATCCATCGCTGGATCACCGTGCCAGCCAGCCTGACCGCATGGCAGCGTACCGTACTGGTGGCCAAGGTTACCGGAAACATCAGAACCCTGAGCGTGGACATTGGAGACCGTGTCGGCGCTGGGCAAGTGCTCATTGAGTTGGAGGTGCCTGAGTTGCAGGCTCAATTGCTGAAGGCCAAAGCGAAGCTCGTCGCCGCAGAGTCCGACTTGAAGCGCCTGAGCCAGACCCGGGCCAAATCCCCGGACCTGATTTTGCCGCAGGATGTCGAAGACGCGAGGGCCCGCGAAGCGGGCGCGCGGGCCGAATTGCTGGCCATTGAGGCGCAGCTGGAGTTCTCGAGGATCAGGGCGCCTTTTGACGGCGTGATCACCCGTCGCCTGGCGGATCTTGGTGCCTTGGCGGTGGCTCAGAACACGGAGTTGCTCGAGGTGTCTCAGCTCCATCCCCTCCGTCTTTGCATCCCCGTTCCGGAAACCGAGGCGGCAAGGGCGAGGGTCGGGCAACCGGTCCGGCTTCTCGGGGAGAGCGGACAACCGCTCGCTGAGCCAAGTGGCCTCAAATTGAATCGGAGCGCGCTGAATCTGGAGATCGCCACTCGGACCCTGACTGTCCAGGCGGACCTGAATAATGAGGGCCTCAGCCGGCTCCCTGGCTCCTTCGTCCTTGCTCAGGTGGCTCTGGAACAACACCAAGGGGTCACTCTGGCGCCACTGGCAGCTCTGGTCATGGAGAAGACCCAGGGCGTCGTGTTTGTGCACGCCGATGGCAAGGCAAAGCGCGTGCCGGTCAAATTGGGTTTTCAAGACGGGCAGATGGTTGAACTGCCGGATTTGAAGCCGGGGCAGCAGTTGCTGCTTCCCGCAGGCAACGCACTCACCGACGGAGCGGCCGTCAGTCTCAAGCCCTGAATCTCCATGAAACTGCTCATTGCCCCAAGTGTCCTGGTGCTGGTGTTCTGCGTGGCGGGACTGCCCCTGCCTGCTGAAGAATCCCTCAAGCATGTTGACCTCATCACGGTGCTGAAGCTTGCCGGTGCCAATCACGAGGATATCGCCTTGGCGGAGGCGCGCAGACGGGAGGAGTTGGCCAAATCGGTTCAAGCTTGGCAGCGTTTTTGGCCGAGCCTGAGTCTTGGCGCGGGCTACCGTGGCCATGAGGGGCAAGTGCAGGACATCGCAGGCGCTGTGTTCAACGCCTCCAAGCAGCAATACACCGTCGGCACTTCGGTCCTGGTGGATTGGGCCCCAGGCACCCTGTGGTACGGCGCACTGGCCGCCAAACAACGCGCTCGGGCCGCGCAGAGGCTCACTGAGAAGGCGAAGCGCGATGTGCTGACTCAGGCTGCCTGTCTTTACTACGACCTTCTGGCCCAGGAAGCCACTGTTGCCATTGCCCAGGAAGACTTGCGCAACCTCGAGAATTACGAGTCCCAGGTCAATGCCGCTCAGCAAAGTGGGGCAAGGTTGCGTGCAGATGTGCTGCGTGTTCGCAGCCAACTCAGCCGCTGGCGCGTCGAGCTGAGGCAGCTTCAGGAGCAGCGCAGCCTCGCTGCGGCCGCCCTCACTGAGGCCTTGCGGCTTCCGTCCGAAACAGGGCTCGCGGCCGCCAAGGCGGACCTTCTTCCCTTGGAGCTGATTCCCCTCGACACCTCAGTCCCATCGTTGGTGCGCGAAGCTCAGCAACGGCGGCCTGAGGTGGAGGCTGCCGGGGCCCTTCAAGAGGAGGCGCGAGCGAGGCTTGATGAGGCCCGCAAGGGCCCCTGGATGCCGGGTCTTCAGGCGGGGTATGGCATGGGAGGGTTGGGCGGTGGCATCGGCCGCCAGTGGGGCAATTTCTCTGGCTCTCAGGATTTTTTTCTCGGGCTGGGATGGCGTCTAGGACCGGGTGGATTGGGCGATCGGCAGCGCATTCTCGTCGAGGAGGCGAGGCGCGATGTGGCGGATCTGCAAAGCCAGAGCTTGCGCTCAGCAATCGGCAGAGAGGTGGTGGATGCCATCTTCCGTGCCCGCAGCGCGCGGGATCAACTTCAGCTGCAGCGAGAGGCAGGGACTGCCGCGCGCGAGTGGATGGACCTGGCTCGCGAGGGTCAGAATAGCGGAGTGAGTCTGGTGCTCGAGTACCTGATGGCGCAAGATGAACTCAGCCGGGCGCGGCGGGGTGAGGTGCACAGTGTGGCTGCCTTCAACAAGGCCCAGCAGCAACTCAAACGGGCGCTGGGCCGCTGAAGCGCGACTCAATGCTGCGCAGGCTCACTGAGCAGCAGGGCATGGTGTTGGCCGAAGGCGGCAAGGACCTCCGCACGCCTGAAACCAGCTTGTGCCGCCAGTGCCATCATGTCGTCCAGTGGCTCTGGGAAGTCAAACTCAGCCACATGAGCGCAGGCCGCATCGAGGTCAGCAGGGCTGACCCGACACCACTTCTCGCGCATGGTCTGCAGGTAGCCCTCAAGGTAGGTCTCGCGATCCTCACCCTTGCGGCGAAACACATCCACCCACAGGAATCGACCCTTGGGCGCCAACGCCGCGGCCACTAGTCCAAGCAACTCGCGCTTGGCCTCAAGCTGGAGGTGATGAATGGCGAAACTGCTGTAGACGACTTCCCATGGGCCGGACTGAACGCGAAGCGCCTCGCTCATGTCAGCCTCCAGAAACTCAGCGCGATCCAGGCCGCTGAGGTAAGTTTCGCGCGCCTCTTGCATCGCAGCTGAGGAGAGATCCACCCCCAAATAACGCGAGGGTAGCAAAGCGGGAAGGGCGGGGGCGAGGAACCGGGCATTGCCACATCCCAAGTCCAGGAGGCTCCAGGGGCCTGAATCGGACACCTCCCGAAGCTGAGTTGCGACGATCGCAGTCAGCTCCCGATGGTGCATGTAATTCTCGGCCGCAAGCGCATCGTAAATGCCCCAGGACTTGCGAAACAAAGTGGTCTGATCCTCAGCCATTCCTACGCTCCTAAGGCCACAGCCCGGAGGGCTCAAGGGCTTTTGACTCGCTCATTGCGAATCCTGCCCTGCAGTGTGGGTTCCCCGGCCTCATTGGTGAAGCGCACCTTGGTGATCAGGACCTTGCCTCCCTCCTGAAACTCGTCCTCCAGCTCAATGGCGGCACTGCCAGAGCCCGTGATGCTTTTCAGGAGCATCATCAGAGCACCGTCGGCGAGACTGCACTCAAAACGAAGGGGCTGTCCGCCGTCAGCGCCAGTCAGATTGGCCTCGTAGGCGTCTGTGCTGGGGTTGTAGCTGTAGGTCCAGGTGAACCGATCCGTTTTGGCGTTCATGGTTCTGCTGCCCTCAATTTGGAAGCTGCCCGTGCCATCAAAGGTGCCCTCCCAGTTTTGCTCCAGCGTTGTCACTTTGCCGTCCGCACCCTTCAGCTCACCTTTAGCCTCCCAGCGGCCGGCCAAGGCCTTGAAAAAGGGGTGCTCATCAAGCTTGGACGCCGAGGCATGCGGAGCCGCGAAACCACAGAGAAGGCACCAGAAAACGAGAATCAAGCGACCAAGAGGCATCCCTCATGATGGTCCAAATCCAGAGAACCACAAGCCGAAGACGGGCGAAAAACAGTGATTTCGTAACGATTGGATAAAGAATTTGGCATTCTCCGCTCGTGATCATAATCGTTACAAAGGTAACGAATGAATAACGAGTGCAGCTTGGTGTACTGAAAGGCGAGGTAGTGTGGCAACAGGGAAAGTTTCAGTCTGCAATCCGTTTATTTACAGGGATTCAAGAAGGCATAGCAGGATAATACAATGAATCACTGTGTGTGCCTATTGATCTGTGCGAGGCCAGATCTCAAGTGAATCGCTCCTGAAAACAGGCTGAGCGTCGTGGTGAGATAAACCAACCATTCAAGGCCTCGCCATTCCAGCATTTGCCAGAGGAGCGTGGCGGCGACCATGACCGTCGTGACCTTGCCGCTGGGGTGGGGCTTCACTTCGCAATGGCCGTAAAGCTTCTCGATCAACAGAGCGACGCCCACACTGACCGCATCGCGCGAAATCACCAAGATAATGAACCAGACGGGGAGTTGATGTCTCCACCCGCTCAGTGTCATCGTCAGGAGCGCGCTAATCATCAGCAGTTTGTCGGCCAAGGGATCGAGCAAGGCTCCGAGATGGCTGGACTGCCCAAAGTTGCGAGCCAGGTAGCCATCGAGCCAGTCGCTCCCTGCAGCGAGGGCAAAGATGGCAATGCTGGCCCAGCGCCAAGCCTCCACTGGAGCGCCTGAAGCCACGCTGCGGCCATGTTCGATGGCCGTCCATACGAAGAAGGGGATGATCCCAATTCGCGCCAAGGTGATCTTGCAAGCCAGGGTCATAAGAGGCGTCTACGCCCAGGATCGAAGGAGGGGAACGAGAAAGGCGAAGGGTTTCATGCGCCAGCGCGGGGTCTTGCTTCGAGCAGGCTGACCTGCTCCAGAGGCTTGGCCACCCGAACCTCACCTGTCTGATGGCGCTCTTTCAGTGCCTCCGCCAAAGCCTGGCTTCGCGTGGTCTCGCCATGCACCAAAAACACCTGCTTCTTTGAGCCCTGCACCCGGTCGAAGTATTGCAGCAACTCATTGTGATCCGCATGGCCTGAGAAGGAGTCCAGGGTTTCGATCTGTGCTTTGACCTCAAATTCATCACCGAGGATGTTCACCTTTTTGTGGCCCTCACGCAGACGCCAACCCAAGGTGTGGTCCGCACAGTAGCCCACAAAGAGGATGATGTTCTCCGGACGGCTGACCTGCTGGCGGAGATGGTGCAGAATGCGACCGCTCTCTGCCATACCGGAAGCCGAAATGATGATGGCGGGGGCCTTGACCTTGTTCAGCCCCTTGGACTCATCAACACTGCGGATCAGGCGCAGCCCGTCGAAGCCAAAGGGATCGTCGCGCATGAACATGGACTGAGCCGCGCTGGGGCGAAGTTCATTGACATGCAGCCTGAAGATCTCGGTGGCCTTCACGGCCAGGGGGCTGTCCACAAAGGTGGGAACTGCAGCGATGCAGTTCTCATGGCGCAGCTTGTCGAGGGTGTAGAGCAGTTGCTGCGTTCGCTCGACTGCAAAGGCCGGGATGATGAGGCGGGAACGCCGTTGCTGGATCTCCCGGACGATTCGGCAAAGGTGGTCGGAGCTGTCCGTGGCCAGTTCATGATGGCGACCTCCGTAGGTGCTCTCCATGATCAGGATGTCCACATTCTCGCTGGGCTCTGGGTCATTGAGGAGGTCACTGCCGGGGCGGCCGACATCGCCGCTAAAAAGAAGGCGGCGGCGCTGGCCGCTGGCGAACTCCTCGATGTCGAGCAGGACTTGGGCGGAACCCAGAACATGCCCGGCATCCAAAAAGGTGAGGCTCACCCCCTTGGCAATGGGCAGAGGGCGGCGGTAACCCACAGTAATAAACTGCGTGATGCAGGCCTCGGCGTCCATGCGGGTGAACTTGGTTTCAAGCAGCGGGAGGTCATCGCGCTTGCGGTGCTTGTTGAGCCAGGCAATGTCGTGCTCGTGGATGTGGGCGGCGTCGGGCAGCATGATGCTGCAGAGATCGCGGGTGGCTGGCGTCGCATAGATGTTGCCCTTGAATCCAAGGCGACAGAGATGAGGAAGGTTGCCGCTGTGATCAATGTGCGCGTGGGAGAGAACCACGGTTTCGATGCCCTGGGGATCGAAGGGAAAGTGGCTATTGCGCTCAATGGACTCAGCCCGCGGCCCCTGAAAGAGACCGCAGTCCAGCAGAATGCGTTGCCCGTTGACTTCCAACAGGTGCTTGGAACCCGTGGTCGTGCCGGCAGCGCCGCAAAAGGTCAATTTCATGCGTCAACTTTGCGCGATCTCCTCGGCCTTGGCAAGGTCCCTGAGTGCTTTCTGGTCAAAGGGTGGCCTTGTGCTGCGTATGAATGCCATGCGTGTACTGCTCCCCTGGCTTCTGATCCCGGCTATCTTTGCCGGCGATGTGGAGGATGCTGCGAAACTGGCGCCGCTGCCGAAACTCGTGCACAAGGGCGGAGCCCACTGGGTGGATCTCAATGGCGACGGCCACCGAGACTGGGTGGTGAGCAACGGCGATGGCTTCGGGGTCTACCTCTTCAATCCCGTGGACAAGCCTGGTGTGCAATGGAAGCGCGGCTGGACAGAGATCTTGCGCGAGGGCCGGGCGGGCGATGTCGGAAGCCTCCCCGACCTTCGTGGCGCGAGGATCACCAAGGAGGGATTGGTCAGTGTTTCAGGCTCCAAGGTGGGGTGGGCGATGTTGCGCCAGGTGCCAATGCCCGAGGCCATGACGCCTCAGGAGTCATTGGCGGCACAACAACTCGAGCCGGGCTGGACGAGTCGGCTCGCCGCGGCGGAACCCTTGGTTGAAGATCCTGTCTTCATTGACTGGGATGAGCACGGCAGGGCGTGGGTGGTGGAAATGGGCGATTATCCTTTTGCGGCCGGTGAGACCACCAAAAACGGCGAGGTGGGGCAGGGGGCGGTAAGCAACCGACAACAGGGCCGCATCAAGATTCTCACCGATCGCAATGGTGACGGCGTGTACGATGACTCTCAGTTATTTCTCGACGGTTTGCGGCACCCCACTGGACTTGCCTGCTGGCGCGGCGGCGTAGTGGTGAGCGCAATCCCCGAGGTTTTTTACGCCAAGGATCGCGATGGAGATGGGCGGGCGGACTTGCGCGAGACATGGATCTCTGGCTTTACCGCGGGCAATCCGCAGCATCTGGTCAATGGGTTTTGTTGGGGCCTCGATGGGTGGCTGCACGGAGCCAATGGAGACAGTGGCGGAGAGTTGCAGATTGCCCGCACCGGCATGGCCCTGAGCTTGGGCACCCATGATTTTAGGATCAACCCGCGCAGCGGAGAGGTGGCCTTGGAGTTCGGTCGCAGCCAGTACGGTCGCTGGCGCGACGACTACGGCAATTGGTTCGGCAACAACAACAGCACCATCGCCTGGCACTACGACATCCCTTTGAGTTGGGTGGAGGCGCGGCAGGCTCGCATCTCGCGGGTGCGCAGCCTGACTCAGGAGGACAAGTCTGTGCATCCAATCAGCCCACCTCTCCGGCGGTTCAATTGGGCGGCAGCAGTCAACCTGCTCACCTCAGGCTGCAGTCCAATGCCATGGGAACACGGGGGCCATCATGATCTTTTGGTCTGCGAGCCGGCCAATCAACTCGTGACCCGCCAGCGATTGGACCTTCGTTCTGTACCCATCAGCAGCCAGCGCGCCGGTTCAGAGGCGAAGCGGGAGTTTTGGGCCAGCCGCGATCCCTGGTCGCGCCCCGTGATGGCAAGAGAAGGGCCTGACGGAGCTCTGTATGTGGTGGATTTTTATCGTTTGGTGCTCGAGCATCCCGAGTGGATTCCGGCCAACACCGCCAGGGGGCTTGATTTGCGTGCCGGCGAGGCACAGGGGCGGATCTATCGTCTGCAGGGCCCGCAGGGCACGGACTCGCAACTTGCTCTCCTCAAGGACCCGGTTGAGGCCATTGCCAAGGGCAGACGGTGGGCGCGCGACACGGCACAGCGCCTGTTGCTGGAACTTGGAGGGCGGGGCGCTGTGGCCCGATTGGTCGGCGTTGCGCGCGATGAGAGCCTGCCCCTTGCCAATCGGTTGCAGGCGGCTTGGACCGCGCATCTGCTCGACGCCGGAAGCAGCAAGGTGTTGGAGACTTTGATGCAACAGTCCTGGCCCAAGGTGCGCGGGTTTTCGCTGGTGGCAGCTGGCTTCTCCCCCGCTGAGCAGGAGACGCAATCATGGCTTGCCCCTGAGCGCTCGACGCCGCGCGAGGCCGTGATCGCGCTGCCGCGTGGCGCAGGTCTTTCCGATCGCGATGGCGTGATCGCGAAGTACCTCAGGGCGGTGCAAGGCCTGAAGGGCGATCCGGCAAGAGGGCAGGGCGTTCACGAGCGGGTCTGCGCGGCATGTCATCGCTTGGGCGGCCGTGGAGTTGAGCTCGGCCCGGACTTGGGAACGATCGCCGCGAAGCCGGACGAGCAGCTCTTGGAGGCGATCTTCGACCCTGATCGCGCCTTTGAGGCCCGCTATCAGGGATTGTGCGTGACTCAAAAAAGTGGCGCCATGCTCGAGGGGATTCTGGTGGCGGAAACGCCAAGCTCGCTGATCCTGCGTCTGCCGGGTGGCGCGCAATTGCCCTTGGAGCGCGCTTCCATTGCCAGCCAAAAGC
>JAURHS010000170.1 GCA_030833205.1 Prosthecobacter sp. | reverse complement strand
CTTGGGCCAGCATCCGCGCCGGGCTGCCTCCCTGCAAAACTCTGACCTGAGCCAAGGCTGGGTCTTGCCATGACGCAGCAACGCGCTATGCGTTGAAGCCACCTCACCCGCCATGCGCTCTCTGCTCCTCCTCGCCCTCGCTGCCTTCTGCCTCGTTGGAGTCTCCTGTGACAAGCACTCCTGGGAGGAAACCAAGGTCCTTCACGAAGGCATGCACAAGGAAGGCCACGGTGCGAGCCATGCCGGCGATGGCAAGGATTCCCACGGCGCGGCCAAGGAGGACAAGCACGCCCCCAAGGCGGCTCACTAATGCAACAGGGGCCTCTGCCAGCCCCTTGCCCCATGCCGATGAGAGAGCTTACCTCCCTGGACCAACTGGCGCAGGTGCGCGGGCCGGTGTCGCTGGCCATCGGAGTCTTTGACGGCCTGCATCTCGGACATCACGAGGTGATTGCCTCAGCCGTGCACCGCGCCCGATCCTCGGGAGGCAGTGCGGTGGTGATGACCTTCGAGCCCCACCCCTTGGCTGTTCTGCGTCCAGGATTCAAACCGCTGCGGCTTTGCGGGCCACGCCAACGCGCCCTGCTGTTGCGGGAATGGGGCGTTGATGCCCTGCTGCTTTGCCCCTTCACGGCTCAGCTTGCCGCCACTTCAGCCGAGGATTTTCTCGATCATCTCTGTGCGGCCTGCAGACCGCTTGGATCGATCAGCGTCGGCGAGGGATGGAGTTTTGGCCATCAACGCAAGGGCGGCGCGCAAGTGCTGGCGCAATGGTCCCAAACTCGCGGCTTTGCGCTGGATCAGGTGCCCGCCCTGATGCAGGCAGAGCAGCCCATCAGCAGCACGCGGATTCGCCAGGCCATCAGTGAGGGCCGGTTTGATGCGGCCTCAAAGCTTCTGGGGCGGGCGGTTCTGTGGAGCGGCGAAGTTGTTCATGGCAGACAGTTGGGGCGCCAACTCGGCTTTGCCACGGCCAACATTGCCCTCGAGAACGAAGTCCTGCCTCCGCGGGGCGTTTATGTGGCCCTGCTGCACGGCGCGGGCCAGACTCGTGAGGCAGTGGCCAACCTTGGATTGCGGCCCAGCATCGAAGGCGGTGACCCTGAGCCCACCCTCGAGGTCCATGTCTTGGATTGGAACGGCGACCTCTACGGCCAGTGGGTGCAGGTCGAACTGCGCCATTTCCTGCGCGAGGAACAACGCTTCGAGAGTCTTGAGCAGCTGCGCAGCCAAATCGCCGAAGATGTGCAAGCCGCACGCGCCTGGCATCAGGCCCTGAGAAACTAAGCCTGCGCGGCTCTGGCCGCTGCGATTTGGTCGGTGATCTGCAGCGCAATGCGCACGGCCTCAGCACCCTGCTGACCACTGACCAATGGCCCACAACCACGGCGGGCGCAGTCCACAAAGGAGGCAATCTCACGCTTGAGCGGCTCGTCCTTCTCGACTTCCACGGCCTCGCGCACGATCTGCATGCCGTCCTTGCGGTAAATCCAGCCGCTCTGCTCCTGATAGTCGAGACTGAGATAGCAGTCCTCCTGGAAGACCCGGATCTTGCGCAATTTTTCCGGGCTGATGCGGCTGGCGGTGATGTTGGCGATGCAGCCGTTGGCAAACTTCAGACGCGCATTGGCAATGTCCTCGCGATGGGTCAGCACGGCGATGCCGACGGCGTCGATCTGCACCAACTCTGATTTCACCAAATGCAGGACAATCTCGATGTCGTGGATCATCACATCGAGAACCACGCCGATGTCCATGCTGCGGTTGGGAAAGGGCGAGAGGCGATGCACCTCGATGAAGCGCGGATGGTTCATGCGCCGCTCGAGTTGTTCGAGGACCGGATTGAAGCGTTCGATGTGCCCGACCTGCAAAACCACGCCGCGCTTGGCCGCAGCACCGATCAGGGCCTGAGCCTCGTCGTAACTCTCCGAGATTGGCTTCTCAATGAGCACATGAATGCCGCGCTCAATCAGGGGCTCGGCCACGGAGCGATGGAAGATTGTGGGCACAGCGATGGTGGCGGCATCCACACGGCTGGCGAAGTCCTCCAGCGTGGTGCATGCCTGCACGCCATACTGCAGGGCAAACTCTGCCGCGCGGGCGGCATCCGCCTCGAAGATGGCGGTGAACACAATCGCCCCGCCGCTCTGCGCCGCCAACTCCGCCATGATGCGGGCATGATTGCGGCCAATGGCACCCACGCCGGCGACGCCGACGCGAAACACAGCAGGGTGATCGCTCATGCTCAAGAGTCGGCTGGAGGATTGACCGCAGTCTCAGCGGAGGCAGCTTCCTCACGCCGCTTTTCCTTGTAGGTGCTTTGCACGTACAACTCGCGCAGTTGGCGGAAGTCCACCGTGGTGGGCGAGTCCGTCATCAGGTCGCAGGCCTTGTTGTTCTTGGGGAAGGCAATGACTTCACGAATGCTCTGCTCACCGGCCACCAGCATTGCAATGCGGTCCAGACCAAGGGCAAGTCCGCCATGCGGAGGGGCTCCGAAACGGAAGGCCTCGAGGATGTGGCTGAACTTCACCTGCTGCTCCTCAGGGCTGATGCCCAGCACGCTGAACATTCTTGCTTGCAGGTCGCTTTCATGGATTCGGATGGAACCACCACCCAACTCGTAGCCATTGAGCACCACATCATAGGCCTCGGCGCGCACCTTGCCGTACTCGCCCGCCTCAAGCAGCGGCAGATCCTCGGCCTTGGGCCGCGTGAAGGGATGGTGCACCGCCACCCAGGACTGCTCCTCGGGGCTGTAGGCCAGCAGCGGGAAATCCACCACCCAAAGGAAGTTCAGCGCCGTGCTTCCTTCGGTGAGAGCCTGCATTTGAGCAATCTCACAGCGCACGCGGCCGAGGATGTCGCAGGCCTCCTGCCAACTCCCCGCGTAGAAGAACACCAGGTCGTTTTCCTCCACATTGAGCTTGGCGATCAGGGCCTCTCTCTCTGAAGGCTCAAAGAATTTCCACAGCGGGCTCTTGTACTCAAGGTTGCCCTGCGCATCGCGCTCCACCTTGATGAAGGCCAGTTGCTTGACCTTCATGCCGGCCTGAATGGCGATGTCGTTGAGGCGGATCATCTGCCCGGTGGTGATTCCGGCAAAGCCCTTGGCATTGATGGCGCGAACCACGCCACCGCCCTCCAGAGTGCTGCGGAAAATCTTGAAGCCTGACTGCGCAAAGACATCGGCCATGTCGGTGATCTCCAACCCGTAGCGCGTGTCGGGCTTGTCACTGCCGAAGCGATCCATCGCCTCCTGGTAGGTCATGCGCAAAAAGGGCGTGGGGATGTCAACGCCCCGCCCCGCCTTGAACATCGCCGCCAACAAGCCCTCAACCAGATTGAGGATGTCAGGCTGGGTGACAAAGCTGGCCTCGATGTCAATCTGGGTAAACTCAGGCTGGCGATCCGCACGCAGGTCCTCATCGCGGAAGCAGCGAGCAATCTGAAAGTAACGCTCAAGACCCGCCACCATGAGCAGTTGCTTGTACTGCTGAGGGGCCTGTGGCAGGGCAAAGAACTTGCCCGGGCTCAAACGCGCCGGCACCAGAAAGTCACGCGCCCCTTCCGGGGTGGGATTGGAGAGCACGGGGGTTTCCACCTCAACAAAACCCTGCTCATCGAGGAAATTGCGCGCCGCATTGGTGATGCGGTGACGCTGCCGGATATTGCGACTCATGCGCTCGCGACGCAAATCCAGGTAGCGATACTTCATGCGCAGGTCCTCGTTGGAGAGCTCGCGGTCCAACTGAAAGGGCAGCACCTCGGCCCGGTTGAGCACCAGCAACTCGGTGACAACAACCTCGACCTCACCGGTGGCCAGCTTGGGGTTCTCGGTGCCGGTGAGTCGGCGCTCCACGCGCCCGGTGATCTGCAGCACATCCTCATCGCGCAACTCCTGGCTGCGGGCAGCAACCTCGGCATTTTCCTCCGGGCGGAACACCACCTGGGTGAGGCCTTCACGGTCGCGCAGGTCAACGAAGATCACGCCGCCGTGATCGCGGGCGGAATGCACCCAGCCGCTGAGGGTGACAAGTTGCCCGACATGTGCCGCGGTGATGGCATTGCAGTGAAGGGATCGGTAAGGGTTGGGAATCATGGCAAAAGGACCCGGCAAAAACGGTGCAAACCATCGGGGCAAATGGCGCAGTTGCAAGTGCCCTTATGCCGCAACCCAAGCCTGCCAGCACAGGGCAGGCACGGCCCCCTGGGGTGCTTCAAAAACCGCCTAAGCCACTGATTTCCTGAGGACAAGAACGCAGACCCCACTGCGATCAGGGCTTGCCAATGCGCCAGAGGGCCTGCTCGGTGCGGATCAGCAGGTCTCTGCCCATCACCGCGTAGGAAGCCAGACTGCGCTGAGCCAGATCATTGCTGGAGAGCACCTTGAAGGTCTTGCCGGGTTGCACCACAACGCCCAAGCCCTTTTCATCCTGCAGATAGAGTCTGCCGTCGGCGTGAAGGATGCTGGCACTGATCGGACCCGTGCAACGCTCCTGGTAGTGCACACTGCCGCTGCGCGCATCCACGCAGGAGAGGATGCCGTTGTCGGCCACCAGGTAAAGCTCATCACCCACCACCACCATGCTGGGGTTGTGTGGCGCGTACTTCTCGAGGGTCCACGCGACATGGCTGTCGGTGACATCGCCCTTGCCGTCCACGCGAATGGCGAGCAGCTTGGGTTTGTCGTAACCGGTGCTGATGAAAATCATGCCGTGGGCAAACACCGGGCGAGGCACCACGGAGTAGCCGTTGCCATAGCGCACCTTCCAGATCTCGCGGCCCGTGGCCGGCTCCAACGCATTGACCACGCCACTGCCGGGCGTGATCAACTGCCGCTGCCCCTTGACCTCGATGACCAGCGGAGTGCAAAACGAGAACTTGGCCTTGGCATCACTGTGGCGATCGAAACGCCAGCGCAGTTTGCCGCTGGCCTTCTCCAAGGCAATCACGCCGGGGTTTTCCTCGGCGTCCGCATTGAAGATCAGCAGATCGCCTTCGATCACCGGACTGCCGCCATTGCCGTGCCGCGGCTTGTAGGCGAACTCGCGCGTGCTCCAAATCACAGCGCCATCCCTGGCATCAAGGCAGGCCGTGCCCTGATGACCAAAGTGCACATAGACGCGACCGTCCTCATACAGGGCTGTCGGGCTCGCGTGACTGTTTTTGCGGTGGATGTTGGGCGCGTCTGCCGACTGCACAAAGACCTCGCGCGACCAAATCACGCGGCCATCCTGCCCATCGAGACAAAGGGCACGCAGGCTCTGCGGCGCCGCAACCGCAGGCGCTGCCTTGGCTGCAGCCTTGCTGTTGGCATCGGAGGCCGCAGCAGCCACTTCCCCCTGAGGCACTGCCGTGGTCAGGTAAATGCGTCCATCAGCCACCACGGGCGATGACCAACCCACTCCAGGAAGGGCGGCCTGCCAACGAACCTCGGGCCCGCCCTTGGCACTCCACTGCAGCGGCAGGCCCTGGGCCTGGCTATGTCCCTCGCGCGATGGACCGCGAAACTCCGGCCACTCCGCGGCCTTGGGCATCGGGCTTTGGGCGGAACTCAGGCCGCCGAGTAGCCCCAGCAGGGCAAAGCCCGAGGTCAGGACAAGGGGCCGACGACCATTGGATTGAAGAGCGGTGATCATGGGAAGAGGAGTCAATGAGGGATGCCGGAGTGAATCAAGCCTGAAGCGACCAACCTGCGCGCGGTTCGCGACTCAGGAAGGCATTGGCCGCAGCGTTGTTGGTGATCCGCATGGCCTTGCTGTCCCATTCGATGCGGCCTCCGGCACGGTGGGCCACATTGCCCAGGTGATTGGCCTCGCTCAGGGCGCCGGCATAACTGAAGGGACTGCCTGTGGGCTTGCCTTCCAAGATCCCCAACAGCCACTCCTGATGCTGGCCCGGGCTGTCAGCCAGAAAGGGCTTGGGGCGCTGGAAGTTCATAAATTTTTCCTCAGGCAAGAGCACATGCTTGCTGTAGTCCGAGAGCAGCATGCCTCCCTCGCCGACAAACAAGACTCCACTGGCCCACTTGGAAATCAACGGATGGTCCTTCCAGAGTTGTGGCTTGCGCTCGCCCTGATG
>JAURHS010000199.1 GCA_030833205.1 Prosthecobacter sp. | reverse complement strand
GTCATCCCCCCGCCTTGCCACGACGATGATCTGCTTGCGCTTCTCCCCGGCGTAACCTGTGCTGGTGATGCGGCGCAGGTCGTCGTCACTGGTGAGGATCCCTTGCATGGCTTGGGCCCGCTCGCCCACCAGTCCCAACAGCCGATAGGACTCCGCATCCGAGAGGCGCTGGTCATCATCTGTGCCGGCCACACCATCGGGACCGTCGCGGCGGGCCACAAAGCTCTCAACATCCTGCTCACTGGCGCCGCTGATGGCAATCAGGGTCTCCTTGAATGCGGTTCGCAGATCAATGGTGCCATCGCCATAAACACTGAAAAATTCCTGCCATTGCGGTTTGATTTGCGCCAGGGCTCCCATGCCGCGAACCAGGGCCATTTCCTCGGTGCTGCCAAAGCCGGTATTGCGGGGTAACTTGCTCAGGCCCAATTGCTCATAATACTCCCTTTCTGCGCCATTGGCACGGGGCTTGTTGTCGCTGTCGATCCAGTCCGCCAGCGAATCGGCGGCGATGGCAGCCTCCTGCGCATTGAGCCCCCAGCGAATGAAGAGGTCCTCCACGGCCTGTCGCAAGCGCTCATCGCCGAACAGATTCACTGGCAGTCTGGCGCCCTCGTAATTGATCACCACATCAAAGCCGCTGTCGGCAGTGATTCGCTGCTTGAGCACCTTGTCGCCACGGCGGGCATTGGGGTGAAGGGCCACGGCCAGGCCGCTTTCGGCCAGATGCAGGGCACGGAACTCGGCATTGGCAAAGACGGCCTGATCCATGCTGAAACGCAGGTGCTCCACGGTGCCCATCACCACCATGGACATCAGCAGCAGGGCCCAGATCATGAGCATCAGGGCCGAGCCACGACGGCTCAATCCTGACGGGGGTGGTTGTGGTGAGGGCGCATTCATCGCGGTGCGCCCGGGGATGACCTTGTTCCCGGGGTAGAAGTCTCTGGGCCATCGCGCCCTCCTGCTCTTGGTGGTGGCCCTTGAGGCGGTCTGCCTCCTGGGCCTCCATCGGGCGGTGGCCGCCCGCCCGGGCCGCCACCGGAGCGATTGCCGCTGGGGCCGCCGGTGCTGCCTTGTCCTGGCGGCGGGTTGGCGTTGTTTTGGGTGCTGGCATTGCCCGCAGGGCTGTTGGCGCTGCTGCCCGAGGGACTGCCAGTCCCCTTGGTGATTTGCAGCGTTGGCAGGCTGAAGACCATGCGCAGCGGCAGGCTGCGGTCGGCCATGCGCAGTTGCAGTTCGATGAGTTCAGGCCAGTTGCTGCGAGACCACTCCTGATACCAGACGCGCTCGCTCTCGCGGTAAAAGCGCCAGCGCATTTCCACCACATTGGGCAGCAGTGGCATCCAATAACGGCCTTGGTCATCGGCGGCCTTCGGGCCGCTGGTGGCCTGTGGTTGGGCCAGTTCTCCGGGGCGGGCGCTGGGGTTGAGGTCCTCGCGAGAGAGGCAAAGAGTGTTCAACCGGCTTTGGTTGCCGTCGGTTTGGCCATCAGGATCAGGGCGCAGGCTCAAGGTATTGTCGCCGCTGCTGCGCGGGGCGAGTCCAGCCACGAACGCGGAAGGGGCGTTGGCGATTTCAAGCTCCTGCAGCGAGGTGTCCGGGGCGTTGGGGTCTAGCAGGGTGAGCTTGAGGGTTGCAGTGGAGGGCAGGCTGGCGAAGGCCTGCCTGCAGAGTTCCAGCAGGCGGTCGAGATTGTCGTTTTCGCGCTGGAGTTGGTCCATCTGCGAGGCAGTGCGCACGCTGCCTTGGATCACGGCAAAGAGCGTGCCAGTAATCAGTCCCAGCAGCGTCAGGGCGATGACCACTTCCAGAAGCGTGAGCCCGGAGGCAGCGACCTTATTGCGGCTTGTACACATAGACCTCCAAGGTTTCCTGTCTGGCCTCGTCATTGAGGCTGTAGTCAGCGGTGATGGTGAGCTTATGCATGTCGGGCAGGGCACCCGAGCGTGTGGTTTCCAGCGTGATCGGCTCGGTCTTGCTGGTGAGTGTCGCGCCCAAGGCGAGGTCCTCAGTGCTGGTGGACATTTCGGCCAGGGGCTTGCGGCGCAATTCCTCAAGAAAACTGCGCATGGCCAGGCGCAGTCGGGCGTCGCGGTTGAGCAGGTTGACACTCTCAACGGTGGTGTTGAGGCTGCGTGCCAAGGCCAACACACCAATGGCAAAAATGCTCAGGGCAATGATCAACTCAAAGAGCAGGTAGCCGCAGCGGCTGCGGGCGGAGAGCGAAGTCTGCGGTTTTGGGCAGTTCATGGCGAGGTCATGACTTCGCGGGTGAGGCTTGCGCTTAGGGCGTCAAAATCCAACTCGAAGCGCCAGCCCTGATCTTCAAGATCCAGGTGCAGGGGAAGGCACATGCCGCTGGGTTGAAACACCCAGAGCTTGATTTGATCGCCCTCAATGGCGGTGGGCTCCAACTCGTTCCACAGTTGAAGGGAAAGTCTGCTCCCCTCTCGCAGTGGGTATTCTTCGAGCCAGTGATCGTCGAGCGATGCGCTGGGTGGCGCGGTGGGCCATGCGCTTTTTTCGCGGCTGCTGTCAGGCTCGCGTTGCTCCTCGGCCTGCTCGGCGTCTTTGGCAACGCGAAAGCTGCCGGTTTGCGCGGCCACGCTCATTTCCTGCAATTCACTGCGGGTCAGGTAGGGCGTGGTGAAGCGTGAGGCAACAAAACCGCCCTCGTGAAAGGCGATCTGGTATGGCCGTTTCTCGCGCATCGCCCGCAGGCGCGATTCCTTGGCCAGGCGGCGCAGAGCCAATACAGGGTCGCGGGCGGCGCGTTCCTGCTGCCAGCCGCGAAACAGCGGCACGCTTCCTGCGGCAAGCACCACCACGATGGTCAGGGTGATGACCATCTCCACCAGCGTGAAGGCGCGCTGACTGAGACGGGCCTGCATCGGCGCCTGCCTGCTGACTTGCATGGTCAATCAGGGTGCGGCGTCGCTGGCACGCCAATTGCCGATGTCGTCTTCGTTGCCCTCAACGCCATCCTTGCCACTGGAGAACAAATCGTAGCCGCGCTTGGATTTTTGGGCCGGGATGCGGTAGTGGTAGGCATTGCCCCAGGGGTCTTTGGGCACGGCTTCAAGCAGTTGGCTCCAGCGTTCGGGCAGGGGCTCGGTTGTGGGCTTTTCCACCAGCGCCTTGAGTCCCTGCTCGGTGGTCGGTAGCCGCAGGTTGCGGGCCTCATAGAGTTGCAGCTGGGTGGCGATGTTTTGAATGTCGCCCTCAACGCGGGTTTCCTTGGCCACATCAACATTGCCCTTGAGCATGTAAATGCTGCCGGCAGCAAGGATGGAGATGATCGTCAACACGATGACGATTTCAATGAGGGTGAAGGCCGAGTGATGGTGGCGTTGGCGCTGTCTGAGGTGCATGGTTTGTGTGGGGTTGAGGATTGGGGATGTGCTGCCGAGGGTCAAGTGGGCTTGGGGTTTAGACGCGGCTGCGCATGGTGTTGACCGCGCCAAAAACGGCGGAGATGATGCTGTAGGCCACGGTGCCGACAATGATGGCCATGAAGGCGATGATCACCGGTGAAATCAGTGCGGTCATGCGTTTGATGCGGACATCGAGTTCTTTGTCGTAACGCAGGGCGGCGCGTTGCATGGCGTG
>JAURHS010000197.1 GCA_030833205.1 Prosthecobacter sp. | reverse complement strand
TTGCTTTTTCGATCTCAGGGCCATCGGGGCTGTAGCTGATGCGGTAGTCCAGGGTGTTGTTGGGCCGCAGGATGCGGCGCTGTTGGTTGAGGGCGCGCAGGTAGAGCGTGGCGGGGCGGATGATCAGGGTGGCGCTGGCGCTGAGGGTGACCGTCTTGCCGCCAACGCTGCTGCTGTAGGATACCGATACGGGATAGCTGCCTGCCTGGGTTGGGGGAGTGGTGCCGACGGATTTGTTGATCGTGTACCTGATCTCAGCGCTGCCATTGGCAGGCAAGCCAAGGGCAAGAGCGGCCTTGGGACTGCCATCATAGATATGGTTGAGGTTGGTGAGACTGAGCCTGCCGGATGCAGGCTCACCAACACTGAGCCTGAGCAGCACTGGCCTGGCAGCGCCAAATCTCGCATCACCGACTTGGGTGGCGCTAAGCATAAAGCTGCCAACTCGATGAGGCGTGAGCAGGTTGCCATTCAAGCTCGCACAGCCCGCGGGGCTTGCGTCAATCAGGCTCAAGGCAACGGGCAATCCGCTGCTGCTGTAGGCCAGAACCTCGACGGCATCCTGCCCCACCAGCAGGGGACCTGGATTGGCCAAGCTAATGCTCTGAGCCTCTGGGGCATTGTTGAGGCACTGGCCACTGAGATTGAGAGTGAAGGCAACCAGACCATTGCAGCGCAACAGCAAACTACTGCGACGCCAGATGCTGGCTCCGCGCTGAGGAGCAAAGATCAGGACAATCTCCCTGCTGGCTCCGCCCTCCAGAACGATTGACTCGGAGCCAAGGCCCTGAATCTGGAAATCAGAATCTCGGCTGCCCGAGATCGTGATGGATTGGTCCGTTCGATTTCGCAGTTGCAGAGAGCGCAGGGATTGCCCGCCTGGCGCTGTTGCGGGAAACTGAAGGTCGCTCACTCTTGGCAGGGAGAGGCCATTCTCCTCAACCTGTAAGCCTGGACTCAACTGCAGACCGAAACGGCGTTCGCTGCGAAGGGCTGGACGACTGCCATCACTGACCTCAATGCTAAACTGGACATCGGCAAATTGCCTTGCCTGACCACGAATGACTCCGTCGCCGCTCAGGCTCAACCCATCAGGCAATTGGCCAGAAGTGATGGCAAAACGCCAAGGTGGAAGCCCCCCAAGAACAAAGCTTTTGAGGTCAATCCCATAAGCCCCGTAGCCCATCGCTGGCAGAGGCGCCTCGCTCCATACCGGGGGCAGCAGGGTAAAGGAACTGCGACTGGTGTTGTCTCCAAGGCCAAGTTGGCCCTGGCCATTGTTCCCAGCGCTCCAGGCGCTGCCATCCCTTTTGAGGACGACGCTGTGCAGAGACCCTGCGGTAACCTGGCTAATGTCGTTGAGCGCGACTTGGGCGTAAGTCATGCGGTTCTCTTGATCGCCCAACCCCAGCTCGCCATTTTGGTTCAGGCCCGTCTTCCAAAGACTGCCATCGTTCTTGAGAATGCAGCTATGGAAGAGCCCTGCAGCAATGGCACTGATGCCGCTGTCAAAGACTAGAGTTGGGCGACCTCCATACGCGAGGTCATCCAAACCAAGCTGGCCCCAAGAATTATTCCCCATGACCCAGAGGCTGCCGTTGGTCTTTAGAACCATGCTGTGCCCAACCCCTGCAGACACGGCAAGAACATCGCCGGAAATCACCTTCTTGAAGCTGCTGCACTCAAGGACATCACTCAGTCCAAGTTGACCATGCTGATTGTCTCCACAGGCCCAAAGGCTGCCGTCCATGTTCACAATCAGGCTGTGGTAACTGCCAGCGGCCAAATTCCGCACGCCGTGACTCATCACCTGCTCGAAGCGCTCGCGTCTGGTTGTGTCCCCCAACCCCAGTTGACCTCTCCAATTGTCACCGCAACTCCAGAGGCTGCCATCACTTTTCAACACCAAACAATGCCCGTCCCCTGCGGCCGCGAAAGAAACACCGCCGCTGAAAAGAACTACGGGGGTCTCTCGATCTATGACATCTCCAGCGCCAAGTTGCCCACCGCTGTTGAAGCCCATACCCCAAAGGCTGCCGTCCTCTTTGAGGATCATGCTGGCATCAACGCCCCTGCAGATGGCAGCAGCCCCAGAGCTTATCACCTGACAAGGCCTGTCTCGATTGACGGAATCCCCCAGCCCAAGCTGACCATAACCATTGTAGCCCACCGACCAGACACTGCCATCGCTCTTCAAGATCAAGCTGTGTGAAGCACAGGCCTCGACCGCAGCGATGCCGCCAACCGGCCCGGTGTAGGCACTCAAATCCATGGCGAACTCCAACCGGCCATCGGCCACGCCGTCCTCATTCACGCTCGAAATCTGCAGGCTGGCCTGCCGCAAGCCCGCGGCGCCATCTGTGGGTTGGAACCTCAGCCGCAACAGGCCCACCTGACCGCCGGCAAGACTGCTTTGCGCCATGCCCTGCGCATCTCGCAGGCTGATGCTGAAATCCTTCGCGTTTGCTCCGCTGAAGCTCAACGAAAGCCCGCGCAAATCAGCGCTACCAACGAGATTGTTGCACAAGGGCAAGTCTCTAACGCTGCCGCCGGAGGCCATGCCCATGGGAGTGGCCCCGAGCATGAGTTGTCCTCCGCGCGAAGGCAGGACCAAACCGGCTGCGGCGCTGTCGGTTTTCAGCAAGGCTCCGTTGATCTGCAGACGAAGTTCCCGACGGTGGCTGAGCATCGGACTGCTGCTGTCGCTAGCCTGCACAATCAGGCGGAACATTCCAGGTGCTGTTGGAGTGCCGCTGATGAGGCCATCTGCGCTTAAACTCAAGCCTGCAGGCAGACTGCTGCCTGCCTCTGCCGACCAAGTCCAGTTGATGCCACCGTTGCCGCCGAGGGCCTCCAATGCGAAGGAGTAAGCGGATTCGAGGGTGCCGACAGGCAGGGCCTCAGTTCTCATGCCAAAGACAGCAATGGTGTAGGAACGGGAGGTGCTCTGCGCCGGATTGCTGCTGTCGCGCATTTGCACAACGACGCGGTAAGACCCACCAAGCGTCGGGGTGCCTGCAATGATACCCGTTGCGGGGTCAAGGTTGAGGCCTGGTGGTAAAGTGCTGTCTGCCGCAGCAGACCAACTCCACGACAGTGCACCTTCCGTGCCTGCGGCAATCAGGCTGGCCTCGTAGGGCAAGTTCAGCGTGGCAGCACTCAGGGCATCGTTGACAATGCCAAAGACCGTAAGATTCAGGGGTCGAATCTTGGTCAGTGCAGGGCTGCGGCTATCGCGGACTTGCGCGATGAGGCGGAAGACCCCAGCTGCTGTTGGTGTGCCGCTGATTGCGCCAGTTGCTGCATCAAGGTTGAGGCCTGGTGGCAGGCTACTGCCCTCCGCTGCGGACCAACTCCAAGTCAAGGGTCCCACACCACCCTCAGCCGTCAGACTTGCATTGTACGCCACTTCAAACAGGCACTGCGGCAGGGCTTGGGTCTTGATCCCAAAGACAACAAGGGTGAAGGCCCGTGTGGTGGTCTGCGGCGGGCTGCTGCTGTCGCTCAGTTGCACAACGACTCGGTAAGCGCCACCAAGCGTCGGGGTGCCTGCAATGCTACCCGTTGCGGGATCAAGGTTGAGGCCTGGGGGCAAACTGCTGTCCACATCGGCAGACCAACTCCACGATAGCGCA
>JAURHS010000003.1 GCA_030833205.1 Prosthecobacter sp. | reverse complement strand
TGACCAGGCAGGCAGTAGGGCTGCTGCGCTGCACAACAGAAGGGCCAGACCGACAATGGAGATCAGATCCGAGACTTGCAGATGAGCGGGAATTTCGCTCAGGAAGTAAATGTCCTGAGGGAAGAAATCCCGCCCTGTCAACGCGTTGAGCGCGCGGCGCAGATCATGGCGCATGGCCAACACAGCGAAGCCCGCCGCCAGACCACTGGCAATGCCCAGCACGGACACAATCACGGCCTGAGTCACAAACAGCGCCATGATCTGCCCTGGGCTGCAGCCCAGGGCGGTGAGAATGCCGATTTCGCGCCGTTTCTGGATGGTCACGGTGATGGTGGTGTTCATCACGCAAAAGGCCGCCACCAAGATGATGAAAAGCAGCAGGAAGTAGAGCATGGATTGCTGGTTTTCCACACTTTGCAGCATGAAGCCGGCTTCGGTTGTCCAAGGCTGGACCTGCCAGTTGGCATTCCATTGCGGCGAGCTTGCCCATGCCTGCGCCAGTGCCTCAGCCTGCTCTGGATCCTTGAGTTCGACGCGCAGAAAGCTGATTTGATCGTCGAGGTCAAAGAGTTCCTGCGCCACGAATAGGGGCAGGTAGGCGCGTTGGCCCGCCGTGTCTGCACGCAACAAGCCACTGACCACCAGTTCCCGAGGCAGAACCACCAGGGATTCGCGAGCTTTGCGCGCGGCTTGGGGATCGCTCTGTGTTTCAGCCAGCCTCCATTGCCCCACCAACTCGCGCAGGCTTTGCGAGGCCAGAAGGCTGAGGGTGTCGCCGACGCGCACTCCGAGTTTGCGCGCCAGCGCGTCGGGCAACACGATGCTGTCGTTGCCCAAATCAAAGTCTCCGCTGAGCAGGTGGCGCCTGAGTTTTTGCAGGATGGGGCCGTCGCCCTCCCCCAGGCCCATGAGCACCGCGGGTTGGGCCTCGCCCTGTGCGAAACGCAGCAGCGCATCGCCTTGTGCTACAGGTCGCACCTCTGCGACGGCTGGATCTTTCGCCAGCATGGCGGACAAATCGCGCCAGGGCATGGCTGCGTCGGGGGCGAACACGGAGAGGTGGGCCTCGCTGCCCATGATGAGTTTGCGGTATTCAATCTGCCAGCCCTTGAAGACCGCCATCACGACCATCATCACTGCCACACCCAACAGGACGCCAAGAATGGAGATCAGGGTGATGACGCTGACAAAGCTGCGCTTGGGCATCAGGTAGCGCAGGGCCAGACTCAGCGGGGCGGACATGGGTAGGGTGAGCTTGCAGCATGGCCGTCTTGAGGCAAGGCCTCAATGCATGACCTGGCCGCCGTCAATGTTGAGGGTTTGCCCAGTGATGTTGCGCGCGTGCTCCGAGGCCAAAAAACAGGCCATGGCCGCCATCTCCGAGGCTTCCTGCCAGCGCCCAAGCGGGGCGATGCGTTTGATCTTTGCTCCGGCCCAGTCTTCAAAGCTTTGCTGTTGTGGCGACGGGAGGCCCTGCTGGCTGGCCGCCCAAATGCGGCGGTTCAGTGGCGTGTCCACCATGCCTGGGGCCAGGGCGTTGACGCGTACGCCATGCGGACCGAGATCGCGCGCGGCGCATTGCATGAAGTTGATCAAGGCGGCCTTCGAGGCGCTGTAAGGCGGGTCTGTGGGCGAGCCGATCTGTCCGGCCACGGAGCTGATGAGCAGGATGCTGCCGGAGCCCTGAGCCGCCAGGCGCGGCCCGGCCAGTTCCATGGCGCGCACGGCGGCAATCAGGTTGATCTCCAGCACGGCGGACCAGCGCTCTGCGGGGACATTCCAGTAGGGAAAGCCGGTGAGCCCGGAGCCCACGCCCACGGCATACACAAGGTGATCGAGCCTTGGCAATCCTTGCATGAAGGCACGCAGGGCTGCCGGGTCAGCGACATCTCCTGCGGTGATGAAGGGTGCATCGGCAAGGCGATCGAAGCCGGCGACCTCGCAGCCCTCGGCCAAGAAAGCCTCGGCGATGGCGCGGCCAATGCCGCTGGCGCAGCCGATCACGGCGATTTGTTGGCCCTGCAGGTTGAGTTCCATGTCTGCGAGATAGCCGCAGCTGCTGAATGAGGCAAGCCCTCAGGCCGTGGTCTCGCGGCGGTAGAGGGCAGGGGAGGTGTTGCGGTGCAGGCGCAGCATGCGGCTGAGGTAATGGCGATTGGTCAGGCCGCAGCGTTCGGCGATTTGCTCAATGCTTTGTCGGCCATGGCGCAGCATCTGGCAGGCGGCATCGAGGCGGTAGCCCAGCAGGACGCGCATCGGGGCCTGGCGGCAGTGTTGAGTGAAGAGATGGTTGAGGTTGCGAGTGCTCAGGCCGGCGTGGCGGGCAATCTGCGCGGCGCTGAGCTTCAGGCCAAGGTGTTGGTGCATGAATTCCATGGCGCGCAGCAGGCGGGCGTCGAGGTGCTGTTTTTGCCAGGTGCTGGCGGGCATTTGGCGCAGAACCGAAGACACCAACTCAGCCGCGGCCCACGGCAGGTGAGATTGATCCGCCGAGGCCTGCCACTGCTCCAATTCCCTGAGCAGGGTGCGCTGCGCTGGCTCGATGGCAAAGCGGTAAATGCCCGCAGTGACGCGGTCATCGGCGGGCCCCAGACTGAAGTGGCAGTACCACTTGGCGAAGGGCTGCTTGAGGGTGGTTGAAAAGGAGGTGCGCGGCGGGATCAGGTAGAGTTGATCTGGTTCCAGGGCGGTCCATAGAGAGCCGATTTGCACCGCGCCACCACTCTGCAGGGGCCAGTAAAGGCGCCAGTAGGGATCGCTGAGGCGTTGCAGGCGCCACTGGGTAAGCTCGATGCGGCGGGTGGCCAGGATGTCGAGGGTCAGGCCTGGCAGGGTGTGGGTGCGCTGGCCCAGGACCTGGTGACCCAGCCCTGCGGGCACTACGCTGATTATGGAACGGCTCCTTGCCATGGCACTTGCGAAATCCGACACAACTCTGGCGAATGATGGCATGGAAGGCAAGGCGACAATGAGGCATGATCCAAGGCCTCGCATTTTAATCCCTCCAACCCAACCCGATCATGGCCGACATCTCCACCAGCAGCGCAGACAAGAAGGACAAGGAATACTTTTTGGACACCCCACAGCAGACCCCGGGCTTTTTTCTCAAGGGCAGTCACCAGTACGACTGGGGCTTGAAGAACCGCCTCAGCCGCGTGTTCAATCCCAAGGACGGCCGCACGGTGATGCTGGCCTTTGACCACGGCTATTTCCAGGGTCCGACCACTGGTCTTGAGCGCGTTGATCAAACCATTCTGCCGTTGGAGCCCTACGCCGACTGTCTGATGCTGACCCGCGGCATTCAGCGCAGCATCGTGCCGGCCTCCACCAGCAAGGCGATTGCCCTGCGCGCCAGCGGTGGCACCTCCATGGTCAGCCCCTTTGAGGAGTGGGAAGGCGAGTACGAAGGCAAGAAGATCAAGCTGGGTCGCCCCGGTTTTGAGCCGCTCTCCAATGAGTCCACGGCGCTGAACATCGAGGAGGCCATTCGCCTCAATGCCTCGTTGTTGGCGGTGCAGGTTTTCATCGGCAGCGCCTACGAGCGCCAGTCGCTGAAGAACCTCACGGACCTTGTTGATGGCGCTTCCCGCTACGGCATTGGCGTGATGGGCGTGGTGGCCGTGGGTCGCGCCATGGCGCGCACGGCGCAGTACTTCCGCCTGGCCACCCGCATCATGGCGGAGCTGGGTGCCAATGTGGTGAAGTGCTACTACACCGACAAGGACTTTGAGAGCATCACTTCCTGCTGCCCAGTGCCCATCGTGATTGCCGGCGGCAAGAAGCTGCCTGAGCTCGATGCGCTGAAGATGAGCTACAATGCCATCCAGCAGGGCGCCAGCGGCGTGGACATGGGTCGCAACATCTTCCAGAGCGAGGACCCCATCGCCATGATGCAGGCGGTGCGTGGCGTGGTCCACGAGGGTCTGACTCCCAAGAAGGGCTTTGAGATGTTCCAGGACCTCAAGGCCAAGGCCAAGCGTCGCGCGGCCAAGCGCTGAGTGTGGAGGCGGGGCCTTGGCTCCGTTGAATGGTTGCTTTGCAGACGGCGGTTCTCCTTGCGGGGGCCGCCGTTTTGCGTGCCGGATCAGTTGTCCTGGTAGAGGCGAATCAGCGCGCTGTGGTCCAATTCGCCCAGCCCTTTCTCGTGCACCATTTTCTCCCACTGGGCCAGGGAGTTGGCCAGTGTGGGGGATTGCAGCCCCACATCCTGTGCCAATTCACACATCAGGCGCACATCCTTGAGTTGCAGGACACTGCGGCCTCCAGGGGCGAAGCGGCCTTCGACCATGCGCTGGCCGTGGAGCTGCAAAATGCGGCTCTCGGCAAAGCCGCCCAGCAGGGCCTCGCGCACGAGGGCAGGGTCAACGCCGCTGCGTTGGGCCAGGTTCAGGGCTTGAGCCACTGCGTCAATGGTTTGGGCCACGATGAGCTGGTTGGCCAGTTTGGTGACTTGCCCACTGCCGCTTGGTCCCATGTGGGTGACGCGGCTGCCCAGCACTTGCAGCAGCGGCAAGGCACGCTGGAAGTTCTCATGGCTGCCTCCGGCCATGATGGTGAGGCTGGCGGCCTCAGCCCCCACCTGTCCACCAGAAACGGGTGCATCCAGCCAGGGTTGCTTGGCAGCGAAGCGGCGCGTGGCTTCCACGGCAGTGGTGCCCATGTCCACAATCAAGGCATCGGGGTGCAGGCCTTCGTGCAGGCCGCCTGGCCCAAAAACCACCTCCTCGACTACGGCAGTGGTGGTGAGGTTGATGAAGATCACCCCAGAGCCAATCTGCCGGGCCAGAGAGGGAAGGTTGGCCGCGCAGGCCATGCCCATCTGGGCTGCGCCATGAAGGGCGGCGGCACTGCGGTTCCAGACCAGCATCTGGGCGCCGGCCTCGTGCAGGTGACGGGCATTGGCGCGGCCCATGTTGCCCAGTCCTACAAATCCCAACTTGTGTCCCCTCAGCGCATTGCTCATGCTCTGAACTTGGCGGCGCTCGGGCGCCCATGGCAACCCTCTTTTTCATTCGATCCAACCATGCGTGTACTCATCACCGGCGGCGGCGGCTTTCTTGGGCATCAATTGGCGCAGGAGCTCCTGCGCCTCGGGCAGTTTCGGGGCAGGGCCCTGAGCGAGTTGATTTTGCTCGACCGCGCCTTCGGCCGCGAGCTTGCAGGCAGCGGCTTGCGCCGGGTCTGCGGTGATGTGGCGCGGCCCGGTTGGGTGCGCGAGGCGGCGCAGGGTCCGGTGGATGTGATCTTCCATCTCGCCTCGATGGTCAGTGGCGAATGCGAGGAGGATTTCGATGCGGCCTTGCGGGTCAATTTGGATGGCGGTCGCGAGGTCTTTGCCGCCGCCCGTGCCAGCGGCCCGGACACGGTCCTGGTGTTTGCCAGCAGCATTGCCTGCTACGGTGGCTTGGACATGAGCCTGCCGATGGACGATTTCACCAAGCATCTGCCACAGACCACCTACGGCATGACCAAGGCCATGGGAGAGATGCTAGTCAATGACCATAGCCGCAAGGGGCACTTCGACGGCCGCAGTGTGCGCCTGCCCACCGTGGTGATCCGGCCCGGACGGCCAAATGCCGCCGCTTCAAGCTGGGCCAGTGGAATGTTCAGAGAGCCGCTCAATGGCGAGGACTGCCGTCTGCCCATCAGCGTGGATCAGCCCCATCCCATGACTGACGATCTGACGGTGGTGCAAAGTCTGCTGGCCTGTGCCCAACTGCCCGCCGAGGCCCTGGGGGTGGACCGGGCGCTGGTTTTGCCGGCGCATCGCGTCACTCCTCGTGAGGCGATGCAGGCCGTGAAGGCCGTGGGAGCACGACTTGGCATCCGGCTGGGGCGCTGGGACTTGCAGCCTGATGCCCGCATCGCCGCCATTGTGGCGCGCTGGCCGCAGCAGGTCGATGGGGCCCGGGCCATGGCCTTGGGTATGCCGCAGCCCATGGCCTTGGAGGCCATTGTGGAGCGTTTTGTGCGGACCTTTGGCGTTTTGGCGCCCCCGTCCTGCTGATGCGGCATTTGGCATCTTGCAATGCGCGCCAGCCCATTGCAATGCTGCAGCAGGGTTGTCCCGTCGTCGCTGTCTTGCGGTTCTGCCTGCCAATCGCGCCCAGAGCGCGCTGCGGTGCGTAGAATTCAAGGGAGCCGGTGTGCGGCAGCCCTACCCGCCCCTGCCGCCATGAAGTGCGATTTCTGCAAAAACAACGCCTCCGTCTTTCTCACCCAGATCATTCATGGGCAGATGACGACCGCCAATCTCTGCGATGCCTGCTCCAAGCAAAAGGGCGTCACTGACGAGGCAGGTTTTGGTTTGGCCGAAGCCTTCCTGGGCAGTGCAGCGGCGCCCAGTGCGGCATTGGCGGAGTTGGTCTGTCCCGCTTGCGGCTTTACTGCCTCCCAGCTCAAAAAGATTGGGCGCATGGGGTGCCCAGAGTGCTACAGCACCTTCCGCGAGGGGCTCGACGAGCTTCTGCGTGCCATGCACAAGGGTTTGCAGCACGAAGGCAAACGCCCTCAGGTCTGGGCACAGAGTCAGCCCCCGGTGCCGGTGGCGGCGCCACCTGTGCGCAAGGCGCGCCGCACTGCGGTGCCCAAGGCCGCTGCCCCCAAGGCTGAGGCGGCTCCAACGCTCGAACAACTGCGTCGCGAGCTGGAGGAAGCGGTCCGCGAGGAACGCTTTGAGGAGGCGGCAAGGCTGAAAAAACTCATCGACGGCTTCAGCGCAGCCGAAACCCCGTAACTGCTTTTTCGCATGGAATTCCAATCCCTCATTGATCATCCCTCTGACTGGATGCAGGGCAGCGGCCCGCACTCCGAGGTGGTGATGACTTCGCGCATCCGTCTGGCGCGAAACCTGCGCGGATTTCCCTTCCCAGGCTACAGCCAGGAGGCCCAGCGCCTTGAACTCATGCGGCTGGCCAGGCCGGTGGTGGAGTCGCTTGGTGCGATGCAGGGCGACCGCTTCAGCGAGGACTACGCCACCCTGAGCAAGATCCGCAAGCAGGTTCTCGTCGAGCGCCACCTCATCAGTCGCGAACATGCCGCCCGCGCTGCAGGCTGCGCCGTGGTGGTCGATGCGCGTCAAAACCTCGCCATCATGATCAACGAGGAGGATCACTTTCGCATCCAAGGCATTCGCGCCGGCTTGGACCTGCGCAGCGCCTGGAAGGTGGTGGACACGGCGGACAGCGAGTTGGAAGCGCGTCTGCCCTACGCCTTCGACGCTCAGTTGGGCTACCTGACGGCCTGCCCTACGAATGTGGGCACCGGCCTGCGAGCCTCGGTGATGCTGCATCTCCCGGCCCTGGTCTTGAGCGAGCAAATCAATCTGGTGATCAAGGCCGTGGGCAAGATTGGCCTGGCCGTGCGAGGACTTTACGGTGAGGGCACTGAGGCCTTGGGAAACCTGTTTCAAATCTCCAACCAACACACACTGGGAGAATCGGAAAGCGACATCATCTCCTCCATCGAGAAGGTCATTGAGCGATTGGTGAGCTCTGAGATCAACGCCCGTCACAAGCTCATGGAGGAAAATGCCACCATGCTGCAGGACCAGGTTGGACGCGCCTACGCCATTTTGCGCTTTGCCCATGTCCTGCAATCCAAGGAGGCGCTGACTCTGCTCTCCATGCTCCGTCTTGGCGCGGATCTTGATCTGGTGCCCCAGTGCGATCGCTCGGTCCTCGACAATCTCCTGTTGGAAATCCAGCCCGCCCACCTGCAGTGGAGAGCCGGCAGCGAACTTTCGCCCCTGGAGCGCGACATTCGCCGCGCGGAAATCACCCGCAGCATGTTAAAGAATTTGCAGGGCCCCGCCACCCTGCCTAATCCTCCATCATCGCCCCCGCAAGGCACCAGCCCCCATGAATAACTTCACCCCTCGTGCGCAGCAGGTTTTGGCTCTGGCCCGCAAGGAGGCCGAGCGCTTCAACCACAATTATGTGGGTACCGAACACCTCTTGCTAGGATTGATCAATCTGGGGCAGGGTGTCGCAGTCAGTGTTCTGGCCAAGATGGGGCTGGACCTCGAAACCGTGCGCCAGCAAGTCGAGCAGGAGGTCGGAGCAGGCCCTGAAACCAAGCCCCCAGGCAACATTCCCTACACTCCTCGGGTCAAGAAGGTCCTCGCCCTGGCCAGCAAGGAGGCGAAGTCCCTCAATCACTCCTATGTAGGCACCGAGCATATTTTGCTGGGCCTGATGCGCGAGGGCGACGGGGTCGCTGCGCAGGTCCTGCGCAAGCTCGAGGTGAACCTCGACAAGGTGCGTCAGGAAATTTTGCGTGAACTCGACCCCAACTTCACCGCCGAGTCCCAGGAGGATGGAGGCGAGGAGGAGTCCGAATCTCCAGAAGCCGCAGGAGCCGCTGACGGCGGTGAGGGCGCAGGCGGCGAGGGCAAGCTTTCTGAGGAAGAGGCGCGCAAGCGTCGCAAGAACGACAAGACCCCAGCCTTGCGGGCTTTTGGACGAGACCTGACCGAGTTGGCCCAAAAGGGTGAACTTGACCCCGTGATCGGTCGCAGCGAGGAAATTGCCCGCGTCATTCAAATTCTTTGCCGCCGCACCAAGAACAACCCGGTGCTCATTGGCGAGGCCGGTGTAGGCAAGACGGCCATTGTCGAGGGTCTGGCTCAGGAAATCATTCAAGGCAATGTGCCCGAGATTCTGCGCGACAAGCGCGTCATCAGTCTAGACCTGGCGCTCATGGTGGCTGGCACCAAATACCGCGGTCAATTCGAGGAACGCATCAAGGCCGTGATGGACGAAATTCGCCGCCATCGCAATGTGGTCCTCTTCATTGATGAAGTTCATACCATGGTTGGCGCTGGTTCTGCCGAAGGCACCATGGACGCCAGCAACATCATCAAACCGGCCCTGAGCCGCGGAGAGATGCAGGTCATTGGAGCCACTACCCTCAACGAGTTCCGCAAGCACATCGAGAAAGACAGCGCCCTGGAGCGTCGCTTTCAGCAGGTCAAGGTTGAAGAACCCTCGGTCGACGACGCCATCCGCATTCTCATGGGCCTCAAGGGCAAGTACGAGATGCACCACAAGGCGCATTACACCGACGAGGCCATTCGCCAATCCGTGCTCCTGAGCTCCCGCTACCTCACCTCCAGATTCCTGCCTGACAAGGCCATTGACATCATGGATGAGGCCGGCTCGCGCTGCCGCATTGCAGCGATGACCAGGCCGCCGCAGCTCAAGGAGATTGACGCTGAGATCGAGGCCATCCGTGTTGAAAAGGAAGCCGCCATCAAGGAGCAGGATTTTGAGAAAGCTGCCCGGCTGCGCGACAGCGAGAAAAACGCCAAGAAACACCACGACGATGTGCTTGAGGCCTGGCGCCAGAGCAGTCAGGAGAAGGTGGTTGAGGTCGGCGAGGACGACATCATGACGGTGGTCTCGAAGTGGACCGGCGTCCCCCTGCAGCGCATGGAACAGGCTGAAGCCGCCAAGCTGCTGAAGATGGAGGAGGAGCTGCGCGGACGCGTGATTGGTCAGGACGAGGCGGTTAAGGCCATCTCCAAGGCACTGCGCCGCAGCCGCGCCGACCTCAAGGACCCGCGCCGTCCCATTGGCAGCTTCCTATTCTTGGGCCCCACAGGCGTGGGCAAGACCTTCCTGGCCAAAAACCTTGCCGAGTTCATGTTTGGCAGCTCTGAGGCCTTGATTCAGCTCGACATGAGCGAGTACATGGAGAAGCACACCGCCTCCCGCCTGATTGGAGCGCCTCCTGGTTATGTGGGCTACGAAGAGGGCGGACAGCTCTCCGAGGCCGTCCGCCGGCGCCCCTACAGTGTGGTGCTCTTCGACGAGATCGAAAAGGCTCACCCGGATGTCATGCACCTGCTGCTGCAGATCCTCGAAGAAGGGCAGGTCACTGACAACTTCGGGCGCAAGATCGACTTCCGAAACACCATCGTGATCCTCACCTCCAATGTGGGCGCCGAGCAGATCAAGCGTCAGACCTCGCTTGGCTTTGCCGCCATGCAGCAGGACCAGGCCGACAACGACAGCATCAAGGGTAAGATCCAGGAGACCGCCCGCAAGGCCTTCAAGCCCGAGTTTCTCAACCGCCTCGATGACCTCATCGTCTTCAAAATGCTGGAAAAGGAGCAACTCGAGCGCATCGTTGACCTGGAAATCTCCAAGGTGGCCAATCGCCTCAAGGCCAAGAACATCAGCATCAGCCTCAACGCTGAGGCGCGCTCCTTCCTGATTCGCGAGGGCTACGACCCGCAGTACGGCGCGCGCCCCATGCGGAGAGCAGTCGAGAAAAACATCGAGGACCCCCTCTCGGAACACCTGCTTCGAGGAGAGGTCCGCGAGGGTGACCAAGTGCAGGTCAGCGTGGACGAGGATGGCAAGCGTCTCAAATTTGCGACCGAGGCCCAACCCCCTCTCCAGCCGCAGGCGCCTTAAAATTGCCAAAATACAGAATAAATACCAAATCCAGGTTAACCTACTCTGTTTTTCTTGGGATTTGCGGACGCTGAATCAGGGGCCTTTCCCCATTCGTTGATCGGCACAGAACCGTGGCTTTCAAAGCACACAGGAATCTTCAAGCAAAGAGAAATAGCCGTTGACAAGAGGGGGTTCTTCCTTAGCTTCGCCTCCACTTTTTCGGCAAAGGGACCGGGGTGTATCCTCAAGCTTAAGCGCTGGGGGCATGTGCCTCGGTTTTGTTGTCGAAAGAGGAGGAGATTTCCTTTCGAGGGGTTTCCGTTGTTCAGTTGCTGATGTAGCTCAGTGGTAGAGCACGTCCTTGGTAAGGACGAGGTCGAGGGTTCAAGTCCCTTCATCAGCTCCAGTTTCAGCGGTCTCTCTGGGAAGTTTCCGTTTCACGACAAACGAATCAGACCAAGCGCTCAACCCCCTCAATCCATCATGGCTAAAGAAGCATTCCAACGCAATAAGCCGCACGTCAACATCGGCACCATTGGCCACGTTGACCACGGCAAGACCACCCTCACCGCCGCCATCACGACGACCCTCGCTGAGAAGGGCTTCGCCGAGGCCAAGAAGTACGATGAGATCGACGCCGCTCCTGAAGAGAAGGCGCGCGGTATCACCATCAATACTGCCCATGTCGAGTACCAGACCGACAATCGCCACTATGCCCATGTGGATTGCCCTGGTCACGCCGACTATGTCAAGAACATGATCACCGGCGCCGCCCAGATGGACGGAGCCATCCTCGTTTGCTCGGCTGCTGACGGCCCAATGCCCCAGACCCGTGAGCACATCCTGCTTGCCCGTCAGGTGGGTGTGCCTGCCATCGTGGTTTTCCTCAACAAGGTGGACATGGTGGACGATCCCGAACTGCTCGACCTCGTTGAGATGGAAGTTCGCGACCTGCTCTCCAAGTATGATTTCCCCGGTGACGACATTCCGATCGTCAAGGGTTCCGCCCTCAAGGCTCTGGAAGGCGACGCCACCCAGCGCGCCAACATCCACAAGCTCATGGAAGCCGTGGACAGCTACATCCCGCTGCCTGAGCGTCCGATTGATCAGGACTTCCTGATGCCGATCGAAGATGTGTTCGCCATTGAAGGTCGCGGCACCGTCTGCACTGGCCGTGTCGAGCGTGGCATCGTCAAGAAGATGCAGGAAGTGGAAATCGTCGGCATCCGCCCGACGGTCAAGACGACCGTCACCGACATCGAAATGTTCCGCAAGCTGCTCGACGAAGGTCGTGCTGGCGACAACGTTGGTCTGCTGCTTCGCGGCGTCAAAAAGACGGATGTTGAGCGCGGTCAGGTCATTGCCAAGGTCGGCTCTGTCGCCCCTCACAAGAAATTCACCGCTGAGGTGTATGTTCTCTCCAAGGATGAGGGTGGCCGTCACACGCCGTTCTTCAACAACTACCGCCCCCAGTTCTACTTCCGCACCACGGATGTGACTGGCAGCGTCACGCTCCCTGAGGGCGTTGAAATGGTGATGCCTGGTGACAATGTCTCGATCACCGTCGAGTTGATCACCCCCATTGCCATGGAGAAGACCATCCGCTTCGCGATTCGCGAGGGTGGCAAGACTGTGGGTGCTGGCCGTGTGGCCACCATCCTCGACTGATGAGCCCAGTCTGATTGTTTGTCGCTGATGAGCCGTTGCGGGGGAGCGCCCGCGAACCCGCAACGGTTCCATCATCAGCCTGACAACCACTCAACTTTGCTCGAGCAATCTTCCGTTTCAGGGTCATTCAGGTCAGTAGCTCAATTGGTAGAGTAGCGGTCTCCAAAACCGTCGGTTGGGGGTTCGAGTCCCTCCTGGCCTGCCACCCCGACTCCCTGCAATCAGAAGAACGCCTCCGCCGCCCCCTCATCCGTCACACTCTCATGAGCCGCTTCAAAGCCTACTGGAACGAAGTCTTCATTGAACTCAGAAAAGCCTCGTGGCCCTGGGATCCCAAGGAGAAGGGCTTCGCCAAGTACAAGGAACTCAATGACTCCACACTGGTGGTGTTTGTTGCCATGATCCTGCTTGGAGGTTTTGTTTCCTTTTTCGATTTCTCCTTCAACAAGGCCTTTGATGTTCTCACCCATTGGTTGGTGGGCATCTGAGTCTCTTCCCCTCAACCCCCTCTCTCCTCCACCCTATGGGAGCCATTCCTGCAGCCCGCGATCAGTGGTTTGTCATTCATGTGCGCGCCGGCCTTGAGAACAAGGTCAGGGACAGCATGGTGCGCCGCATCCAGACCGAGGAGATGGGCGAATACATCTTCAATATTCTGGTGCCCACAGAGCGCGTTTCTGAAGTCAAACGCGGCAAGAAAACAGAGACGAACCGCAAGTTCTTCCCTGGTTATGTGATCGCCAACTGTCACCTGCTTGACGACAACAACCGCCTCATTGAGAAGACCTGGTACTTCGTCAAAGAGACCGACGGCGTGCTGAACTTCGCAGGCACCAAGGACCACCCCATCCCGATGCGCCCGCGTGAGGTCGAAGGACTTCTGGCTCAGGTGCGCGATAAGGAGGAAGGCGTGGTGCCAAAAATTTCCTTCAATGTTGGGGACTCCGTGCGAGTCACCGATGGGCCCTTCGAGTCTCAGCAGGGCTACATCGAAGAAATTGATCCGGAGCGCGGCGTGCTGCGGGTTTCGGTCAACATTTTCGGCCGCTCCACCCCGGTGGATCTCGAGTACTGGCAGGTCGAGAAGGCAGAGGAATCCAACTAATCGCCAGACGCACCCCTTCCCACAACCCAGAACAGACCCCCTCCCATGGCCAAAGAAATCATCAAGCAAATCAAGCTCCAGATCAAGGCTGGTGCCGCCAACCCCGCGCCGCCCATCGGCCCTGCCTTGGGCCAGGCTGGCGTCAACATCATGGCCTTCTGCAAGGAGTTCAATGCCGCCACCCAGAAGTTGGGCGGCGATGTTCTTCCTACGGTGATCACCGTTTATAAGGACAAGAGCTTCACCTTCATCACCAAGCAGCCTCCTGCCTCCAACCTGCTCAAGAAGGTTGCCAACTTGGCCTCTGGCAGCGGCGAGCCCAACAAGAAGAAGGTCGCCAAAATCACCAAAGCCCAGCTCCTGGAAGCCACCAAGCTCAAGCTTGCTGACCTCAACACCACGGACCTTGAGCGCGCCTCGCGCATCATGGCAGGAACCGCCCGCCAGATGGGCATTGAAATCACCGACTAACCAAACCCGCAGGAGAGCGCTCACGCCCTCGAACGCACTGCAACACTCCCATGCAAACCAGAAGCAAACGCTACAAGAAAGCCGCCGAGATGATTCCGGCTGGCAAAGTGTTCACCCTAGAGGAAGCCGCCGATTTGGTGCGCAAGCTCCCGGGCACCAAGTTCAACCAGACTGTCACCTTGTCTTTCCACATGGGTGTAGACCCCAAGAAGGGCGATCAGATGATTCGCGGCACCTGCCCGCTGCCCCACGGTTCCGGTCGCACGGTGCGCGTTGCAGTGTTCGCTGTTGGTGCGGCCGCAGAGGCTGCAAAGGCCGCTGGCGCTGACCTCGTTGGTTACGAGGACCTCATCGCCAAGATCAAGGATGGCGTGATGGACTTCGATGTCGCCATCGCCACCCCTGCCGCGATGAACGAAGTTCGTAAGCTTGGTAAACAGCTCGGCCCTCGCGGCTTGATGCCCAATCCCAGGACCGGCACGGTCACTGATGACACCGCCTCCGCCGTCAAGAGCGTCAAGGCAGGTCGCGTTGACTTCAAGCTCGACAAGAACGGCAACATCGCCAGCACGATCGGCAAGGTTCAATTCGACACCAGCGCCTTGGCTGAGAACGGCACCGCCCTGATTGACGCCATCGTTCGCGCGAAGCCAGCCTCGGCCCGCGGCCGCTATGTGCACAGCATCACGCTTGCAGCTACCATGTCTCCGGCGCTTCGCATCGATGTCTCCAAGTACATCAAACTCTAACCCCTAGGATCTGCAGTCATGAAAGCTGAAAAAACCCTGTTGATTGAAGATCTGCTCAAGCGGGTCAATGCATCGCCCTACCTTTTCGTGGTCGAGTACACCGGCCTCAAGGTCGAAAAATTCGCCGAGTTGCGCAAGCGTCTCGCCAGCACTGGAGCTGAGATCCATGTGTTCAAAAACACCCTCGTGAAGAAGGCCGCTGAACGCGCTGGCTTCCCTGGCGACATTGGCGCCCACTTGGTGGGTCAGACTGCCGTGGTTTGCGGCGGTCAGGATGTCTGCGCCGCAGCCAAGGTGATGAAGAACTTTGCCGCTGAGTTCGAGAAGCCGACCCTCAAGGCAGGCGTCCTCGACGGCAGGCTTTTGGACGCTGCGGGCATCAAGGTGCTCGCCGACCTTCCCCCGAAGGACACTCTGCGCGCCCAGTTGCTTGGCGTTCTCAACGCCCCCGCCTCCCAACTCGCCCGCCTGCTCAACGAACCGGCGACGGCGCTGGCCCGAGTCCTCAAGGCCAAAGGCGAACAGGCCTAATCGCCATCTGGCAACTCTCCAACTCCTCACCCCAAACCCTTTGAACGGATGGCCCGCAAGGGCCTGAATAAAAACACCCAATGGTTCCTTGCCGGATGAAAGGCTTTTCATCTTAAAACCGCGGAAGCTTCCGCAGACGGCGATACCGCAATACCCACCATGGCAGACCTGAACAAAATCGTTGAAGAACTGAGCGCACTGACCGTCCTGGAAGTCGCCGAACTTGTGAAATCCCTCGAAGAGAAGTGGGGCGTGAGCGCCGCTGCTCCTGTTGCCGCCGTGGCTGTCGCCGCCGGTGGTGGCGCTGCTCCCGCTGCAGCTGAGGAAAAGACCGAGTTTGACGTCATCCTCGTCGACGGTGGAGCCAACAAAATCTCCGTCATCAAGGAAGTCCGCAATGTGGTTGCCGGTCTTGGCCTTGCTGAAGCGAAAGCACTCGTCGAGAAAGGCGGTGCCAAGCTCAAGGAAGGTGTCAAGAAGGCCGAAGCTGAAGACATCAAGAAGAAGCTCGAAGCCGCTGGCGCCAAGGTGGAGATCAAGTAACTCCTCCTTTTTCTACCCTGACCGCCCCTGCACCCAGTGTGCGGGGCGGCTCAGGGAAGAGCCAGAGAGCTTTCGATCCTTCGCCCTGTTTTTTCCCTCAATGCCCGCCACCAAGCAATCCTCCAACTCCACAGGCTCCGTCCGGCGCCTGCAAGGGTGGGTGATTGCTCGGGGCGGCGTTTTTTCGTCCCTAGTTCCCCCGAGTCCAAGCCCCTCCTCATGGGTCTTGGGCCATTGCATTTCCCGTTTCAGTTCGATGGGCTCAGGTAGGCGGCCTGACCTTGAGGACTGAAGCATTCAGGCGGTGACTTTCCACCGCTTCCCCCCACCCCACCGCCTAGCAGACTCCCACCCTCGCTTATGACCCAGCGCACCAACTTTGGCAAAATTCTCGAAGTCGCCGAGCCCCCGAATCTCATCGAGATTCAGCTTCGCTCCTATGAGGAGTTCCTGCAGAAAAATGTCTCTCCCTCCAAGCGCCGCGACACCGGCCTGCAGGCGGTTTTTCGCGAGGTCTTCCCGATTGACAGCTATGACGAGAATCTGCGTCTCAAATTTGCCGCCTACGAGATTGGGGAACCGAAGCTTAGCTCTCTTGAGGCCATCCGCGAGGCTGAGACCTACAGCGCGCCCCTTTATGTCACCTTCGAACTTGAGGAAAAGACCGTCGGCTCCAAGGAAGAGCGGGTCTACATGGGCGAAATTCCCCTGATGACGGAGCGCGGGACCTTTGTCATCAACGGCGCTGAGCGCGTTGTGGTGTCGCAGTTGCATCGCTCTCCGGGCATCTGCTTCGAGAGTTCCCAGCACCTGAATGGTCGCTGGCTCTACGGCTTCCGCATCATTCCTGACCGCGGGACTTGGCTTGAGGTGCAATTTGACACCAATGACCTCCTCTATGTGTACCTCGACCGCCGTCGCCGTCGCCGCAAGTTCCTCGCGACTACGCTGCTTCGTGTGATCGGTTTCTCAAGCGATGAGGAGATCCTGCGTCTGTTCTACAACATCGAAGATCTCAAGCTCAAGGATAGTCTTACCGAGGAGGACATCACCGGTAAGTTGCCCTTTGCCGATGTTCTCGACGGCGAGAATTGCGTGCTGCGTGCCTACGAGCCGCTGACCTTGGAAAAGGTCCGCACCGTGCAGGGCCTCGGTCACAAGAGCCTGCGCGTGATCAGCGCCTCGCAGGACGACCTCATCGTCACCTCGCTTCGCAAGGATCCCGCCAAGGACGAAGACGAGGCCCTCAAGGAGATTTACCGGCGCCTGCGTCCAGGTGACCCCCCAACCGTGGCCAATGCCAAGGCTTTGGTGAAGCGCCTTTTCTTCGATCCGAAGCGCTATGATCTCACCCGCGTGGGCCGCTACAAGATCAACCAAAAACTGGGGCTTAAGACCGACAGCAATGTGCGGGTTCTCGATCCCAACGATGTGGTGGCCGCCATGCGCTACCTCTTCAACCTGCGCGCCGGAGAAGGCCTGTTGGACGATATTGACCACCTTGGAAGTCGCCGCGTGCGCGCCGTGGGTGAACTGCTGGCCAACCAGTGCCGCGTCGGCCTCGCCCGCACCGAGCGTTTGGTCAAGGAGCGCATGACCTTGTTTGATGTGAGCATGGATGTGATGACGCCTGGCAAGTTGGTCAATCCCAAGGCCCTTGCTGCCGTGGTGCGTGACTTCTTTGCCCGCAGTCAGTTGAGCCAGTTCATGGACCAGATCAATCCTCTGGCCGAACTGACCCACAAGCGCCGTCTTTCCGCACTGGGACCCGGTGGTCTCAATCGTGATCGCGCCGGCTTCGAGGTGCGCGATGTGCACCCCTCGCACTATGGTCGCATCTGCCCGATTGAGACTCCCGAAGGTCCAAACATCGGTCTGATCAACTCCCTGGGTTCCTATGCCCGCATCAACGAGTTCGGTTTCATCGAAACTCCCTACCGCCTGGTCAAGGACGGCGTGGTCTCCGACAAGATCGAGTACCTCACCGCCGATCAGGAAGAGAATCACTACATCGCCCAGGCCAATAACCCGATCGGTGAAAACGGCCGCTTCGCAGTTCCCAAGGTGACCGTTCGCTATCGCGGCGACTTCCTCGAAGTTGAGCCGGAGCGCCCCACCTTGATGGATGTCTCGCCCAAGCAGATTGTCTCCATCGCTGCCAACCTCATCCCCTTCCTCGAGCACGATGACGCCAACCGCGCCTTGATGGGCTCGAACATGCAGCGCCAAGGCGTTCCTCTCCTTGAAGCTGAGGCCCCGCTGGTGGGCACTGGCATGGAAGGCAAGGCAGCCCGCGACTCGCGTGCTGTGGTCGTGGCTGAGGGCAATGGCACGGTTGCCTCCGCGACCGCCGATGTCATCGTCATCACCAAGGACGGCAGTCTGCCCTGCAGCGACAAGGATTTCCTGGCCAACCCGACCAAGGCAGCCAAGCACAACCCAGACGCTGGCGTGTTTGTCTACGCTCTGCGCAAATTTGGCCGCAGCAATGCGGGTACCTGCATCAACCAGCGTCCGCTGGTCAAGCGCGGCCAGAAGGTCAAGAAGGGCGATGTGGTCGCCGACGGTCCTTGTACTGATCAGGGAGAGTTGGCCATCGGCAAAAACATGCTCGTGGCCTTCATGCCCTGGAACGGCTACAACTTTGAGGACGCCATTGTCATCAGCCGCCGTGTGTCCCGCGAGGACATCTACACCTCCATTCACATCGAGGACTTCGAGGTCCAGGCGCGCGACACCAAACTGGGGCCTGAGGAGATCACCCGCGACATTCCCAATGTCGGCGATGAAGCCCTCAAGAACCTCGACCAGGATGGCGTGGTTCGTATTGGTGCCGAGGTCAAGCCTGGCGATATTCTCGTCGGCAAGATCACGCCCAAGAGTGAGACTGAGCTTGCTCCCGAAGAGCGTCTGTTGCGCGCCATCTTCGGCGAAAAAGCCGCTGATGTGAAGGACACCTCGCTGCGTGTGCCCTCGGGTTGCGCTGGCATCGTGATGGATGTGCGTATCGCCTCCCGCGGCGGCAACAACAAGGGCGAGGAGAAGGAAAAGCTTTCTCCGGCCGAGGCCAAGAAGCAGATCAAACAAATTGAGGAGGAATTCCGCGGCAAGAAGGAAGATCTCACCGAGCAACTCACCGAGAAACTCAGCGACATCCTGCTCAACGAGAAGATCCCGCTTGATGTGGTCAACGGCCAAACCGGTGAAATCATCATCGGCGCCAACAAAAAGATCACCAAGACGCTGCTGCGCAAGCTCGCTGAGTCCTACGACTCGGTGGAAATTGACCCCAGCCCGATCCGCAACAAGATCTTCGACATCATCCAGAGCTTCGAGCAGAAGTTTGCTGATGCAGACATGGAGCGCGAGCGCAACCTTGACCGCATTGAAACCAGCGAAGATGGCGCGGGTGACGGCGTGGTGAAGATGGTGCGCGTGTTTGTGGCCTCCAAGCGCAAGCTGAGCGTGGGCGACAAAATGGCCGGACGCCACGGCAACAAGGGCGTCGTCGCCACCATCGTGCCGGAGGAAGACATGCCATTCCTGGACAATGGAACTCCGGTGGACATCGTGCTCAATCCGCTGGGTGTGCCCAGCCGCATGAATGTCGGGCAGGTCCTTGAGACTCACCTCGGCCTCGCGGCCAAGGCGCTTGGCATGAAGATCGCCACCCCAGTCTTCGATGGCATCCCCGAGTCCCAGATCATGGACTACATCAAGGAAGCCAAGAAGACCCCGGGCTACGAGTGGATGGGTCTCAACGGCAAGTCCCGCCTTCACGACGGGCGTACCGGCGAACCCTTCAATCTCGATGTGGTTGTGGGCTACATTTACATGCTCAAACTCGGACACCTTGTTGCCGACAAGATTCACGCTCGTGCCGTGGGCCCCTACTCGCTGGTCACCCAGCAACCGCTGGGCGGCAAGGCTCAGTATGGTGGTCAGCGTTTCGGCGAGATGGAGGTCTGGGCCCTCGAGGCCTACGGGGCCGCCTTCACGCTTCAGGAATTGCTCACCGTCAAATCTGACGATGTCCAGGGCCGTACCCGGATTTACGAGCAGATTGTCAAGGGCGACCACGCCCTCGAAGCCGGGACTCCGGAGTCCTTCAATGTGCTGATCAAGGAAATGCAGTCCCTGGGGCTGGATGTGAAGGTGCACAAACGCTCCGCCATTGATGCCGATGTGGAAGCCATTGAGCGCTTCTCTGCCTGATCACTCCCTGAAACCCAAGCCAAACCCAAACCCCAACGCATCCCAAATCCATGAGCGCTGACATGAGCTTGAAAGAAATTTTCGGGGCCAAACCCGCGGGCGAAGAATTCGACTTCGTCTCGATCTGCATTGCCTCTGCCGATCGCATTCGGTCCTGGTCCTCCGGAGAGGTCAAAAACCCGGAGACCATCAATTACCGCACCTTCAAGCCCGAGAAGGGCGGCTTGTTCTGTGAACGCATTTTCGGTCCAACTCGCGACTGGGAGTGCGCTTGCGGCAAGTACAAGCGCATCAAGCACAAGGGAGTGATCTGCGATCGTTGCGGCGTCGAGGTCACCCTCTCTCGCGTGCGTCGTGAGCGCATGGGCCACATTGAACTGGCGGTGCCCGTCACTCACATCTGGTTCTACAAGTGCATGCCTTCGCGCATCGGCCTGATGCTCGACATGACAGCACGCAGCCTTGAGCGTGTCATTTACTACGAAGACTTCATGGTCGTTGATCCAGGCTCCACCTCGTTGGTGCGCGGGCAGTTGTTGACCGAGGTCGAGCTTCGCGAGGCCGAGGAGCAGTACGGTGCCGACGCCTTCCGCGTGGGCATGGGCGCTCAGGCCATCCGAGACATCTTCTCGCAGATCAATCTGCACGAAGCGATCAAGGAACTCGAGGAGGCGATGACCAAGACGCGCTCCAAGCAAATCCGCAAGAAGCTGGCCAAGCGTCTCAAGCTCTGTCAGGGCTTCGCCGAAAGCCACACTCGCCCCGAGGCGATGATCATGGAAGTGCTGCCGGTGATTCCTCCAGACCTGCGCCCGCTGGTGCCTCTGGAGGGTGGTCGCTTTGCCACCTCCGACCTCAATGATCTTTATCGTCGGGTGATCAACCGCAACAATCGCCTCAAGAACCTGCTGCAGTTGCGCACCCCTGATGTCATCATTCGCAACGAGAAGCGAATGCTGCAGGAGGCTGTGGACGCCTTGTTTGACAACGGTCGCCATGGCCGTCCCGTCACCGGTGCAGGCAACCGCCCGCTGAAGTCACTCTCCGACATGCTCAAGGGCAAGTCTGGTCGTTTCCGCCAGAACCTTCTGGGCAAGCGCGTCGATTACTCCGGCCGTTCCGTGATCGTGATCGGACCTGATCTGAATCTCAACCAGTGCGGTCTGCCCAAGAAGATGGCATTGGTGCTCTTTGAGCCCTTCATCATCCGGCGCCTCAAGGAGATGGGTCTGGTTCACACGGTGCGCTCCGCCAAGAAGATGATTGAGCGGCGCACTCCAGAGGTCTGGGACATCCTTGATGAAGTCACCAAGGGTCACCCGGTTCTCCTCAATCGCGCCCCAACGCTGCACCGTCTCTCGATCCAAGCTTTTGAGCCCAAGTTGATCGAAGGTGAGGCCATCCGCGTTCACCCCCTGGTTTGCACCGCCTACAACGCAGACTTCGACGGCGACCAGATGGCGGTTCACGTGCCGCTTTCCATTGAGGCTCAGATGGAGGCTCGCCTGCTGATGTTGGCTCCCAACAACCTCTTCAGCCCTGCCAGCGGCAAGCCCATCACCACGCCTTCACAGGACATTCCTCTGGGTTGCTTCTTCCTGACCTACCTGCGTGAATTGCCAGGTGCAGACGGCAAGAAGAAAGAGGGTCTTGAGCGCATGCCGGCCTTCAACGACGCCGCTGAGGTCGAGTTTGCCCTCACTGAGGGTGCCCTTGGAGTCAACGACAAGATCCGCTTTCTCAACCCTGACTACAAGAAGGAGAAGCGTGCTTACGGCGACAACACCAAGCCCTACATTGAGACCACAGCAGGGCGCGTGCGCTTCAATGAAATCTGGCCCGAGCGCCTCGGTTTCTACAACAACACGGTGGGCAAGAAGCAGATTTCGGACATCATCTGGCGTTGCTTCCAGACGGTGGGTCAAAAGGAAACCGTCGCGAGCCTCGACCGACTCAAGCTGCTTGGCTTCCGCGAAGCCACCCGCAGCGGTTGCTCCATCGGGATCACTGACATGGCCATCCCCGTGGCCAAGAAGCTTGCCCTGGAAAAGGCCTACAAGGACATTGACGATGTTGAGAAGCTCTACAAACGCGGCCTGATCACTCAGGGCGAGCGCTACCAGAAGATCGTTGATGTGTGGACCCAGGTTGGTGACCAAACAGCCGACGAGGTCTTCCGTACCCTCGAATACAACGAGGGCAAGAAGCAGCACAATCCTCTGTATGTGATGGTCACCTCGGGCGCCCGCGGCAACCGCACCCAGATCAAGCAGTTGGGAGGCATGCGCGGCCTCATGGCCAAGCCCTCGGGCGAAATCATTGAGCGTCCGATCACCTCGAATTTCCGCGAAGGCCTCAGCGTGCTGGAATACTTCATTTCCACACACGGCGCCCGCAAGGGCCTTGCCGACACGGCGCTCAAGACTGCCGACTCCGGTTACATGACCCGCAAGCTGGTGGATGTTTCACAGGATGTGATCGTCACGGAAGAGGATTGTGGCACCGTCAATGGCATCACCCTCAACTCGATTTACCAGGGCGATGAAGAAGTGGTGGACCTCAAGACTCGCGTCTATGGGCGCACCAGCTGCGAGACCATCCACGACCCGGTGACCAAGGATGCCATCATCAAGGCCAACCAGCTCATTCTCGAAGGCGAGGCCAACCACCTTTCCAAGATTGGTGTGGAACGCCTGAAGATTCGCTCGGTGCTGACCTGCGAAAGCAAGCGGGGCTGCTGTGCGATGTGCTATGGACTCAGCCTTGCAACCGGTCGCATGGTGAAGATCGGTGAGGCGGTGGGCATCATTGCCGCGCAGTCCATTGGCGAGCCTGGAACCCAGCTGACCATGCGTACCTTCCATGTGGGCGGTGCCGCCATGAGCAGCTTCAAGCAGCCATTCATCAATCTGAAGCACGGCGGCACGCTGCGCTACAGTGAAATGCGTACCGTGCAGGGTCAGGACGGCCAGTGGGTGGCGCTCACCAAGAATGGCGTGATCTCTGTGATCGGCGAGGATGGACGCGAGCTGGAAAGCCATAAGCTTGTCCTTGGAGCCACCATCGCCAAGCCTGAAGGTGCTGCGGTGAAGAAGGGTGAGCAGATCGCCACCTGGGATCCCTACAACATCCCAATCATTACCGAAAAATCCGGCAAGGTGGAATTCCGCGACATGATCAGCGGCATCACCTTCACCAAGGAGAAAAACGAGCAGACCGGCAACGAGGAAGTGGTGGTCATCGAGCACAAGGAAGACCTCCATCCCCAGTTGGTGATCGTTGATCCCAAGAAGCAGGAGGTTCTCGCCTCCTACACGGTCCCTGCAGGCGCTCACTTGTCGGTGAAGAACGGCGAGAAGATCGAGGCGGGAACCACCCTGGCCAAGACACCTCGCAAGGCCAGCAAGACCAAGGACATCACTGGCGGTTTGCCCCGAGTGGCCGAGCTTTTCGAAGCACGCAAACCGAAGGACGCCTGCGAAATCGCCCGCATTGATGGCGTGGTGGAGATCGGAGGCCTGGTTCGTGGCAAGCGCCGCGTCATGGTGACCGACTCACGCACAGGTCAGCAGGAGGAGCACTTGATTCCCCGCTCCAAGCACATTCTCGTCTTCAACGGCGACCATGTTGCCAGAGGTGATCAGCTCACCGATGGACCTGTGGTTCCGCATGAAATCCTCGATATTCTTGGGCCTCAGGCTCTTCGTGAGCACTTGGTCAATGAAGTGCAGGAAGTTTACCGTGCCCAGGGTGTGGAAATCAACGACAAGCATGTGGAGATCATCATCCGTCAGATGCTGCGCAAGGTGAAGATCACGGATACGGGTGACACCGACTTCCTTTGGGGAGATCAGGTGGATCGCACCGAATTCGAGAAGGAAAATGCCCGCGTCAGTGAGGAAGGCGGCAAGCCTGCAGAGGCAGAGCCCGTGCTCTTGGGCATCACCAAGGCCTCGCTTGAGACGGAGTCCTTCATCTCTGCGGCGTCCTTCCAGGACACCACCCGCGTGCTTACCGAGGCGGCCACTCTGGCCAAATCCGACTTGCTGCGCGGCTTCAAGGAGAATGTGATCATGGGCCACCTGATTCCTGCAGGCACCGGCTTCATCAAAAACCGCAGCTTCGAGCTTACGGAGACCGAACAGGCCCCCGTTGAGGTTGCCGCGGATGACGATGATGACGCGCTGCAGGCCTAAGCCCTGACCGCACCCTATCTGGGGCCGCCATTGCCGAAGGGTGATGGCGGCCCTTTGCGTCCCCGGGGCCTGCGATGCCACCTTGCGCAGGGAAGGGCAATCCACCCGTGGGTGCCCCAGGGGATCTCAAGTTTCGCTAAAAGGGCCGGCCCCGATGCGGGCGAGCTCTTGGCGCACTTTGATGCCTGAGAGTTCAGCTGCTGCGGTGCGTTGGCGCAGGCTCATCGCAGCCGCCACACCAGCTGCCTCTCCCATGGCCATGGCTGTGGCTGTGACACGCGTTGAGGCGTGTGCGCCGCGGGTGGCACTGTGGCAGCGGCCTGCCACCAGAAGGTTGCTCAACTCGCGGGTGAGCAGGCTTCGGTAGGGGATGTCATAGGGTTCGGGTTGCACCTTGCGGGGATCGAAGTTGTTGGCGCTGCCCGCGACGGTCTCATTGGGGTGAAGATCAAGATACCAGCAACCCGTGGCGATCGCGTCGTCAAATCTGCAGGCCTTCATCAGATCGCCCTCGGTGAGGATGTATTGCCCGAGGAGTCTCCTGGATTCCCGAACGCCAATCCATGGGTACGCCTCTTGGAAATAGGCGTCGGCAAAGGCCGGCACATCCCGTTTCCAAGCCCGAAACATCGCGTGGGCATCGGCCCGTCCCTGCATTTCTGCGCGGGTCAGGTCTGCTGCGTCGGTGGGGTTGGCCGGCACTCGGACACCGTGAACATAGACCTCGTCCTCGCCGAAGAGGAACATCACGCCAGGCCCGTAAAAGTGCGGCAACTCGCCTCGTTGTTGCGCGGCCTTCAAGGCGCTCTGACAAGCCTTGCCAAGATCGGGCTGTTTCTTGACGCGGTTGATGCGGAAGTGCAGGGTCAGGGGTTGAACCTGCTGGCTTTGCTCATAGGCGGCGCCTGCCCAGGCTGCGACATCGGCGTCGCCGCTGCAGTCAACGACGACTTGCGGTTCAATGCGCACCAGACCGTCCTTGTTGGCCACATCCACCCGGGTCACGCGGCCGCCTCGGCTTTGAGCTCCGCAGGCAAAACTGTTGAAAAGAACCTCGAGGTTTGGGGCCTGCTCACGCAGCAGGCGGTCGAGCAGAAGCTTGAACTCAAAGGTGTTGGGGATGGTGGGGTTGTGCTTGGCCAGCTTGTCTGCATCCGGCTTGCAGACTCCTGACTTGGAGAGCAGTTCCAAGGCGATGCCACGCACCACGATGCGGTGTGTGTCGATGTGGGCGATCCCATCGAAGTACGGCAAGCCGACACTGGTGATGATGCCACCGGCAAAGGGGGCTTTTTCCACCAGCAAGGTTTTGGCTCCGGCTCGTGAAGCGGCCAGTGCGGCGGCGATGCCCGCGCAGCCTCCGCCGCAGACCAAGACCTCGGGCTTGAGAACGCTGCCGGATCTGCCGCCGGGCTGCGCGGAAGCGGCTCCGAGGACAGGCAATCCGGCTGCGCTCGAAAGGGCGCCTGCGCCCTGAATAAAGCGGCGGCGGCTGGGGTGCGGAGAGGTGGGCATATTGCCTGTGGCGCTGGCGGGTTGAGGGGATGAGCGTTGTTGATCAGTCTGAGGAGTCTGCCTTCCTTTCAGCGAACTTGGCTTGATCCCAGGCTTGGTCCATCGCCTGCAGACTGCTCTCGCCGAGTTTTCCACCGGCGGCCTCGAGATGGTCCTGCATCTGATGAAAACGGCGGACGAATTTTTGATTGGCGGCGGCCAGGGCGGCTTCAGATTCGATGCCGAGTTTGCGCGCCAGGTTGACCACGCTGAACAACAGGTCACCGAGTTCTTCTTCAATGGCAGTGCCTTTGGACTGGGCGATGGCCTGCTCGAGTTCGCCGATTTCCTCGCGAACCTTGGCCAACACCGGAAGGGCGTCCGGCCAATCAAAGCCAACGCGCGCGGCCTTTTTCTGCAGCTTTTGGGCGCGCATGAGCGCGGGCAAACCGCTGCCAATGCCCTCAAGTAGGCGGGCGGGCTTGCCGCCTTTTTCCTGCTGCTTGATGGCATCCCATTGAGTGAGGACAGCGCTGCTGTCGTCAGCCTTGGCCTCGGCAAAGACATGAGGGTGGCGACGGATGAGCTTGTCGCTGAGTTGATGCGCCATTTGATCAAGATCAAAGCTACCGCTTTCGCTGGCGATCTCGGCGTGCAGGACGGGTTGCAGGAGCAGGTCGCCCAATTCCTCGCAGATCAGGGCGGGATCGCCGCCGGCGATGGCTTCGGCGACCTCGTAGGCTTCCTCCAGCAGGTGGGGAATCAGGCTCTGGTGAGTTTGCTCCCGGTCCCAGGGGCAGCCGCCAGGGGCGCGCAGGCGGTGAACAATCTGGCGCAGGCGGGACAGTCCATCGGCTTGAGGGTCATGGCTCATGGTTCGTTGCTAGCCTGAAATGGGGTCTTTGGCATGAAAAAGTTGCGCTCGGTGGTGCTTTTGGCTACTCAGAAGCGTTGATTGGTGGGGGCGCGGCTCATGCAGCGTTTCCCAGATCAGTCCTGCACTCCCTTTTATTCATCCCACGCCATGGCCTCCGATCTCGTCCTCAACCTCACTGAAGCCAATTTCGATTCCGAAATCGCCGCCTCCACCGTCCCAGTGGTGGTGGATTTTTGGGCTCAGTGGTGCGGCCCATGCCGCATGCTTGGCCCGGTGCTCGATCAGCTTGCCGCCGAAAAGGCAGGCGCGCTGAAGATCGCCAAGGTCAATGTGGATGACAGCCCCAACCTTGCCGCTCGCTACAATGTGCGCAGCATTCCGATGCTGCTCTACATCAAGGACGGTCAGGTCCGCGACACCTCCCTTGGCGTTCTCTCCAAGGATGCCATCGTGGCCAAGGTCTCGGCAATTGCCTGAGACTTTGAGGCGGGACTCTTCGCCGCTTGCCATCGTGGCAGGGCTTAAGACTTCTGGGGATTGCTTCGCTGAATCAGCCGTTTGCGCTGCTGGTGGTATTCCTCGCGCAATTCCCGCAGGGCCTGGGGAGCATTGGCCTCGTGAGTCTCTGGCACCTCTCCTCCGGCATTGATGAGGTCGAGCTCATTGCGGTAAAAAGGAAGATCATCCAGGCGCACCTGGTCCAGCGCACGCTGAGTGGCATCCTTGAGACGGTTCAGGTAGCGCGTGCGTAGGCCCTCCAACAGCTCCTCGCGACTCGGCGCGCTGGGTTTCTTGGGCGCTGGCGTCGGCGCTGGGCTCTGGGTGGCCGACAGCGCAGCGGCTGGCATCGGTTGTGTTTTGGGTGCTGGAGCGCTCGCGCTTACGCTGGCGTTGGGAAGGCCCTTTTCGCGAATGATAATCTTGTCTTTGAGGAGGTAGGAGACGGTGAGAATGATCGCAGTGATCAAGAAAATGACCGCGTGAAGGCCGAACTTCAGGAGTCCCCAGAGAAAATGATTGATCCGATGAATCAGTCCATGACCACGCCGGAATCTGGGCTCCGGAACTGGGAGATCGGTTGCCGTGACCTCGCTGGCTGGAGCGCTGGCCTGCTCTGTGCCGTCAGTTGTCGTTGATGGCGTCTGTGCGGCGTCGCTGATCGAGCCTCCGGCGCTCTTCTCGGCCTTGCTGCGTTGCATTTCCAGCGCGGCGATGAGCGCGTCGCGGGCTTCGATGGCTGAGGCAAAACGCTTGGAGTCGTCCTCGCTGATGCAGCGGCGAATCACGGCGGCAAAAGAGGGCGGGATGTCACGCGAGATGCGGGATTCGCGATCCAATGCCTCGCGCGAGAATAGCTCATGAAGCAGGCTGCCCAGCGCTCGCAGATCGTCGGTTTTGCTGGGTTCCTTGCCGTGGAGCCAGGAGGCTTCTCCGTTGGAGGTGAGACTCATGCCCACTCCCGTCCACTTGATGTGGCCATCAGGTTGCACCAACACGCAGCGCGCATCCAGAGCTCCATGCAACTGGCCTTCTTGATGCAATTCCTGCATCAATTCACAACATTGCATGGCCAGACTGAAAGCCAGTTTTGGCGGCACCTCACGGGTCTGAATCATCTCGCGCAGCACCCTGCCTTTGACATGCTCACTGCTCAGGTAGAGTTGCCCACCCATGGTGCGACCGAAGTCATAGACAGACACCACCTTGGGGTGGCTGAGCCGCGCACGGTTTTGCAGGCGCTGCATGAACTTGGCCGCCGTGGGCGCATCGGGTTCGACAAGCACCCGGATCATTACCTCCCGATCAAGAATGGGCTGTCTGGCATGGTAGATCGCGCTCTCCTGTCCGGCGCTGAGTTGCTCCAGAATTTCGAATTGCGGCATTTGTGCCGCCAGTTCCTCAACCGTGGGGAAGATGGGGCTGTTTGCAGGGGGGGTCATTCGCTGCACGCATTGTGGGGTTGGCGCGGCGCTTGGCAAGCCTCAAGCATGGGCGCTTGCGCGTCGGCGCGGAATCGTCTAGCCCTTGACCTCGTGGAGGAAATCGTCACCAGCCGCAATAATCCGAGGGTCAAGTGGGCCCGTGCGGCTCGCGAGGGCAGGGAGCGAGATTTGATCTGGGTTGAAGGGCCTCGACTTCTGCAGGATGCCCTGCGCAGCGGCTGGGCAGTGGAGTTGCTAGTTTCGACCCAGAATCGGGACTTGGCAGAGTTCCAAGCCGACGGCTTAGGTTCGGTGGCCATCCGGTCGGGACTGCCCTTCTTATGGGTCAGTGCGGAGGTGATGGCCAGTCTCGCTGACACGGTGAACTGCCAGGGTTGTGCCGCCGTCTTGCGCAGACCTGTGTGTACTGCCCTGCCAGCGGGCATCGAGCGCTGGCTGGTTTTGGATCGGGTTCAGGACCCGGGCAATGTGGGCACCCTCCTGCGCACGGCAGAGGCCGCAGGCGTGCAGGCCGTGCTGCTTTTGGAGGGTTGTGCCGACCCTTACGGGCCGAAGGCGCTGCGCGCTTCAATGGGGGCGTCCCTGCGATTGCCCATCCGTCAGGGACTGCCTTGGTCTCGGGCCAAGGAACTGCTGCCAGCGGGCAACCTCAGGTTGGCGGCATGCATGGAGGGTGACCATACCCATGATGGTTTCCGCTGGCCCCAGTCTTGGGCGCTGGTGTTGGGCAATGAGGGACAGGGGATTGACAAGGCCATTGAGGCCGATTGCTCGCTGCGGGTCTCAGTAGCCATGGAGGGCGGGGTGGAGTCTTTGAATGTGGCTGCCGCTGGAGCGGTGTTGCTTTTTGAGGCCGCCCGCCAACGCCGCAATATGGTGGCCACCGATGCCTCGGAGCCTTGAGGGGATCAGAGTGCCGGCAGCAAGCCAACGGTTGGCCTCGGGTTCTCGGGAGATTCGGGAAGAATTCAGGCTGAAGGGCGTTTCTTGGCCATGCTCATTCTTAGCCACCTTTGCAGAGGGCTTGCGCTCTGCCTTGCGGTTGGTCCTGCGACTCCTTTGGCTCTGCGGGCTCAGTCTCCGTCCAAGGCTCCCCCCCTGGCAATACCCTCCATTGCCCCCACGCTGGCCAATGTGGCCTATGGAAGCCATGAGCGTCAGGTTTTGGATTTTTATCGTGCGCAATCCTCCAAGCCAACCGCATTGCTTTTTTACATCCATGGCGGTGGATGGGTGCGCGGTGACAAGGCCAATCCTCCAGCGCTGGAGTCTTATCTCAAGGCGGGGATTTCAGTGGTTTCCATCAATTATCGCTACACCTGGCAGGCGCAGTTGGCCGCAGTGCAGCCGCCGGTAAAATGGCCGCTTGAAGACGCTGCCCGAGCGCTGCAGTGGGTGCGCAGCAAGGCTTCAGAGTGGAATCTCGATCCGGTGCGCATCGCTGCCAGCGGAGGGTCCGCAGGAGCCTGCTCCAGTCTGTATCTTGCCCTCCGCGACGACATGGCTCAGCCGCAGAGTTCCGATCCTGTGGCCAGAGAGAGCACGAGGCTTTGGTGCGCGGCAGTGGATGGTGCTCAGACTTCATTGGATCCCGCCCAGCTCAAGGCCTGGACGCCCAATAGCCGCTACGGTGGACACGCCTTTGGCTTCATGGACCCTCAGGACTTGAAGACGCGTGACCAGCGATTTGCGCAGTTTTTGCAGGAGCGCGAGCGTGTCCTGCCCTGGATTCGCGCCTACTCGCCGATCGAATGGGTCTCTGCGGACGATCCGCCGCTGTTTTTGCGTTATCCTGACCAACCTGCCATGGGCAAAGAGCAAAAGGACCCGACTCACACGGTCAATTATGGCGTTGGATTCGCCGAGGTCTGCTCCGCGAAGGGGGTTCGCTGTGAATTGCTGTACCCGCAGGGACCAAAAGTCAGTGCGGCAAGTATTGCAGAGTTCCTGATCAAGGAACTTCAGCGGCCATGAAACGATGAGGGCCGCTTGGCGCGGCCCTCCAGTTGGCGAATGACAATAGGCGAGCGATCCTAGAGTTCGTCCTGGACCAACTCGATGTTCTTACCGCCAGCCTTTTCCAGGAGGGACTTGGTTTCTTCCTGCGAGAACTTGGGGTCACGAGCCTCAATGCAGACGAAGAATCCGTCATCGGAGAATTTGCCGAACTGCTGGGAGGCAAAGAGGGGGTGATTCAGGCGGGGGAGGCCCATGAGGCCCAGCAGTCCGAAGAGAGTGGTGAATGCGCTGAAGAGAATCGTCAGCTCAAACATCACGGGGAAGAAGGCGGGCAGCGTCCAGATGTCTGTCGGCTTGGCTTGAACCACAGTGGGATAAGTTTCTGCAAGGGTTTGCAGGAAGCCCAAGCCGATGCTCGACCAGAAGTTGGTCTGGGTGAGGGTCTGCAGCGTGAAAGCCACGCAGGTGCCCGTGATGCCGCCGACAAAGACCAACTTGGGTAGAATGGACTTGGGGTTGCCCATCGCGTCGTCCATGCCGTGGATGGGGAAGGGGCGGTGGACATCCCAGCGTTGATAGCCCGCATCGCGGACCTGTTCTGCAGCGTGATAGAGGGCGGCTGCACTGTCGAATTGGGCGAGGTATCCGTGGACTCGTTTCAGGGTGCTCATGGGCTTGCGTCAGCAGGTTGAGAGTCGGCGATAAGGCTTAGGCAGCTGCGGCATCGCGCGGCACATGGCGATCCGGGTAGTTCATCAGGTCCTCTTCCTGAATGCCCTCATTGCCATGGTCTTCGTGGTGGGGGTTGGACTGCGGCAACACGCCCTTGACCTCGCCGATGGCGATGACTGGCAGGAAGCGGAGGAAGAGCAGGAAGAGCATCATGAAGAAGCCGAAGGTTCCCAGGAAGGTGTACTTGTCCACCCAGGTCGCCTCGTAGGTGCGCCAGGATCCAGGGGTGAGGTGGCGCTCCAGCGTGGTGGCAATGATGACATAGCGCTCAAACCACATGCCAGCGTTGACGCACATGCACACAAACATGACCACCCACAGGTTGTGGCGGAAGGGCCGGTACCAGAAGAGCTGGGGCGCAAACACATTGAAGCCGAACATAAAATAATAGGCCCAGGTGCTGGGGCCGTAGAGGCCACGGAGCTGGAAGGTCTGCAACTCAAAGGCGTTGGCGCTGTAGTAGGCGACAAAGAACTCCATCGAGTAGGCGTAGCCCACAATCGTGCCGGTCAGCAGGATGATTTTGGCCATGTTGTCGATGTGCTTGGGCGTGATCAGGTCGCCGAGCCCGTAAATCTTGCTCACGGGGATCATGAGTGTCAGCACCATGGCAAAGCCACCGAAGATGGCGCCGGCCACGAAATAGGGCGGGAAGATGGTGGTATGCCAGCCTGGAACCACGGAGGTGGCGAAGTCGAAGGACACCACCGAGTGCACGGAAAGCACGAGTGGAGTGGAGAGGGCGGCCAGGAGCATGTAGGCGGTTTCGTAGTGGCTCCAGTGGCGATTCGCACCGCGCCAGCCCAAGGCGAACATGCCGTAAAGCAGTTTGCGCAGGCCAGGCTTGCAGCGGTCACGCAGGGTGGCGAGATCGGGAACCAAGCCGAGGTACCAGAACACCAGCGATACCGAGAAGTAGGTGGAGACGGCAAAGACATCCCAAAGCAGGGGCGATTTGAAGTTCTGCCAGATGGCGTTGGCGTTGGGAATCGGAGCGAGGAACCAGACCATCCAGACGCGACCGACATGGAAGGCTGGGAAGAGACCAGCGCACATCACGGCGAAGATGGTCATGGCCTCAGCAGCACGGTTGACCGAGGTGCGCCACTTTTGACGGGTCAGGAACAGGATGGCTGAAATCAGGGTGCCAGCATGACCAATGCCGATCCAGAACACGAAGTTGGTGATGTCCCAAGCCCAGGCCACTGGTTGCTTCTGTCCCCAGACGCCAACGCCTGTGCTGATCAGGTAGGTGAAGCAGAAGGCCATCAGGCCGGTGAGCAGCACGGAGGGCACGAACAGAAACCACCAATACAGGGGTTGCTTGTTTTCCACGATACCGCAGATGCGGTTGGTGATCCAAGAGTACGAGCGCTGGTGCAGGACAAGCGGTTCGCGTTCGAGAATGCGTGGCGTCCCCGAGGCCTGGGGGTTGGCGGAGATTGTTTTGGCTTCCATGAGTCCGGCTTAGATTTGATGGGCGCTCCAGGCGGCGATGGCTTCCGCTCCAGGCATTTCTTTGTTGGGGTTGCGCAGGCGCGCCAGATAGCTGGTGCGGGGGCGCGTGCCGATGTATTTCAGCAGCTCGTAATTGCGTGGGCTTGCCTTGACCTTGTTGATGTTGCTGTGCTCGTCGGCAAGGTCGCCAAAGGCAATGGCCTCAGCAGGGCAGGCCTCCTGACATGCGGTTTTAACGCTGTCGGTTGGCACGCGGAAGTTCTTGCTGTCGCGCTGGCTTTGCTTCTGCTTGATCTTGGCCCCTTCGAGGCGCTGAACGCAGTAGGTGCACTTCTCAATCACGCCGCGCATGCGAACCGTGACATTGGGGTTTTTCTGCAGCTGCAAGGACTCGCGCACCCCAGTTTTTTCTGGGGTGGAAAGCGGGCCCCAGTAAAGCTCGTCGAGCGGGCGTTTGTTGTAGTCAAACCAGTTGAAGCGGCGTGCAGTGTAAGGGCAGTTGTTGGCGCAGTACCGCGTGCCAATGCAGCGGTTGTAGGCCATGGCATTGAGGCCGTCGTCAGTGTGCACGGTGGCGTTGACTGGGCAGACGGTTTCGCAGGGGGCAGACTCACATTGCTGGCAGGCCACCGGTTGGTTGACCATTTCGGCGTTTTCCAATTGCTCGGCCGTGGGGTCAATGTTGACATCATCGGACTTGGCCTTCTGCTCGCCCCATTGGTGGGTGGCGAAGTAGCGGTCCATACGAATCCACTGCATGAGGCGGCCTTTGATGACCTGGTCCTTGCCCACCACAGGAATGTTGTTTTCGCTCTGACAGGCGACGACGCAGGCCGTGCAGCCCAGGCATTTGCTGAGGTCAATGGCCATCCCCCACTGGTGCTTCTTCTCGTAGTCGAAGCCATCAGGGTTCTCGGCGCTCTTGCGACCCACCTGCCCTTTGTAGAATGAAATATTCTGCGGGATGTGGCTGTCCATGCCGGTCTTGACGGCGAAGTCCGGCTGGCGGTTGAATGTTTCGAGGGTCCCTTCGCGAATCATCGCGCGGCCTTCCATCGTCGCCTGATCCTGAGTAATGGCCAAAGCATAGCTCTCGCTGAGCACCTCGACCTTCGCACCGGCGATGACATATTGTTCGGCGTCAGCTCGCAGGGCATAGCCATTGAAGCCGCGCCCCTTGCCATCGCTGTCGGAACCGACAAAGCCCAGTTGTTGTTGCCCGTAACCCAAGGGAATGGTGATTGAGTTCTGGACATGGCCAGGGGCCTCCAAAGCGGGCAGAGTGAGGGACCGGTCGCCAGTGGTGACCTTGATCATCTGACCATTTTTCAGTCCCAAGGCGCGGAAGGTCACGCTGCCGACCCAGGCGGCGTTATCCCATGCCTGTTTGGTGATCGGGTCTGGGGTTTCCTGAAGCCATGCATTGTTGATGTAACGACCGTCGTAGGCACCCGAATCTGGCACCAACACCACTTCCATGGCTTTGTTGGTGGGCGCCTTGAGCGCAGGTGCGCCCTTGAGCGCATCCGTCCAATTGGCCTGCAATGAGGTGCTGCCAGTCTTCCACGCTGAGTCTTTGAGGAATCCGTCGCGCAGGGTGTGGTTCCAGCGCACTTCATCGAGGCTGCCAGCCACAGTGGCGAAGGTGTCGCGTACGGCTTGATACGCTGGGTCCTGTGCCGCGTCAGCCGGGGCGCCGAGTTTCTTGCGGCCAATCAGGGCAAGCAGCAGTTCATTGGCGCTGATGCCGCTGTACAAAGGTTGAATCATCGGCTGGACCACGGAATAGGTTCCGTCGGCTGCGCGCACATCGTCCCAAGCTTCGAGATAGTGGGCCGCTGGCAAGTGCAGCGCCGCGGAGCGCGCGGTGGCATTGGGCAGAAGGCCGAGGTGAACCAGTTTCACCGAGGGCTGGGACAGAGCTGAGGCCAGCGCCGCTGGTGCGTCGTGCAGCGGATTGGCGCTGCCCAGACAGATCAGGGTTTGAATCTGACCGCTGCCGAGAGCCTGCTGCAGATCAGCGGCGGAGCCGGCAACTGGAGCGGGATCTGCGGCGAGGACCTCGAGGCAGTTGCCCAGCGCGCCAAGCGCATGGTTGATTGCGCAGACCAGGGCGTGAGCCTGTGCGCTGTGGCGGCTTCCCAGCAGGACGACCGCGTTGCCTTTGTGATCAATCAGGTCACGCACCGCGGGTGCCAGCCACTCCTTGAGGCTTGCTGGAGCTTCTGCTGCCAACGCGGAGCCCGCGCTGATTCCCAGTTGCTCGGCAACGAGTGCTGCGGCAGCAGGGATGAGGCTTGAGGGCAGGGGCTTGCGATGATCCGCCATGCCTCCAGTCAGGGTGTAGCGATTCTCCAGGCAGTACAGGCGGTTCATGTCTGCCTGTGGCTTGTCCTGCGCCCGTTGTGCGGTGAACGCCTTGATGGGCTCGCCAGCCACTGGGTCCAGGCCAAGGAAGTCGCAGTCAAGAGAGAGAATGCGCTTGGCTTTGCTCAAGCGCAGGAAGCCGCGGTTTCCGATGCCAAACGCCGCCGATTCGCCGCGTCGTTGCCCACCGCTGCCAATCGCTTGATAGGTAAACAAGCGGCTGCTGGGCAGACTGCGGTTGAGTTCAGCCAACAGACGGCCTTGCGTGGGCGAGGGTTGCTCATCAATGAGAATGCCCACAGAGCCTCCCTGATTTTTTTTGGCAGCATCCATGAGGGCCGTCAGGGTTTCCTGAGCCTGCGCCCAGGAGACGGGTTTTCCTGCTGCCAAGGGCTGCTGGGAGCGCTCGGGATCGTAGAGATCAAGGATGCTGGCTTGAGCAAAGCTGCTCAGGCCGCCGCCGAGGGGGTGGAGCGGATTGCCAGCCAAATGAGTGGGGCGTCCTTCGTGAGTGGTCACCACCAGCGGCACTGCACCCTGAGGCGAGGGCATGACCGAGGCATAGAGCAGAGGTTTGCCGGGGATGACCCACTCCACATGCTGGGTGTAGGGCAGAATGTGAGCCAGGGGGCGACGGCAGGCCGCCAAGCCCATGAGACCAGCAGAGGCTCCCATGAGTTTGAGGAAGTGGCGGCGGGAATTCTCCGCTTCTTCAGTGGTGAGACTGTCCCCTGCAGGGAATTCCACGCCGAGGCGGTCGAGGAACTCAGCGCGGCTTTCAAGCTCGGCCGTGCTGCGCCAGTAGCGCTTGCCGGTCTCGGGCTGCTGGGGGTGAATCCATTGGCGTTTCATGTGGGGCAGGGGAAAGGGATCGGGGATCGGGGCGGTGAGCGAGCGGTGCCGCGATTCAGCGGTGGCAGGCGGTGCAGTTTTCAGGGGGCTGGACCTGCCAGTGTTTCTTGAGCTGGCTGCCCACTTCGAGTTGGGTGACCTGCTTGCCGTAGCGTCCTTCAGCAAGGCTGACCAGATCTGCCAGGTTGGCAGCACTGCGGCTGGGATCAATGCTCTGGGCGATTTCTGCTGGGGCGATGCCCTTGCCAAGAAGGTTTTGGTAGAAGGCGCTGCGGTCCAGCTGGGCCGGGTCATACTTGAGATTGGTCACCTGCTCCAAGGGGCGAAGGTTTTTCTCGGGATTGCGGTGGCAATCCAAGCACCAGCCCATGGACTGAGGCTCGGCATGGTGCACGACTTCCATCTGGTCGATGCGGCCGTGACAACTCTGGCAGGAGATGCCGCGGTTGAGGTGCGCGCTGTGATTGAAATACACATAGTCTGGAGCCTTGTGAATCTTGACCCATTCGATGGGCTTGCCGGTCTCGGCGGCAGCAATGACCTTCGCCAATTTTGGCGAGTTGGATTTGATGTTGCCCTTGCCTGGACCATGGCAGTTGATGCAGGTCTGGTTGGTGGGCACATTGGCGTGGCCGCTGGCCTCAACAAAGCTGTGGCAATAGCGGCAATCCAGACCGAGCTGGCCGGCGTGGATTTGGTGCGAAAATGGCACGGGCTGAGATGGTTGGTAGCCCACCCGGGTGTACTTGGGAGTGAAGTAGTAAGGAACTGCGAGACTCACCCCAAAAACAACGAAGCCAGCCGCCACGGCTAGCTTCAGGGGGAGCCAGTTCGTCCAACGAGGAAAAAAGTTGCCCATAGTGCTCGGAATTTCGGCTTGTGAAATTTTTCACAAGCAGCCGCTGAGCATAGAAGTGCAGGCCTCCTTTGCAAGGGTGGAAATAAAAAAATTGGCAGCTCTTTTTGGCTTGCCCCGGCAGGGCAAGGCGAGCTTGCAAGCCCTGCCTTCCCATCGCATAGAATGGGTTCCATGGCCCAGCCTGTAGATTTCAAGCCGATGACTGCCGCCGAGGCCAGGGCACTGCGCGACCGTCTGCACCGAGAGGGCCGCAGGGTGGTCTTCACCAATGGCTGTTTCGATCTTCTGCATGCAGGTCATGTGCGCTATCTGGAGCAGGCTCGCAGGCTTGGAGATGCGCTGATTGTCGGGCTCAACAGCGATGCCTCGGTTCGCGAACTCAAGGGTCCAGGGCGGCCGCTGAATTCCGAATTCGACCGAGCCGAGGTGCTCTCCGGCTTGAGGGCAGTGGATGGGGTGGTGGTCTTTGACTCGCTGCGCGCCACGGAACTGATCCGGGAGCTAAAACCCCACCTCTACGCCAAGGGCGGCGATTATACCCCCGAGAGTTTGGAGCGCTCCGAGCGCGATGCGCTGGCGGAGGCCGGGTCCGTGATCCGAATCCTGCCACTGCTGCCAGGGCGAAGCACGACTGGGTTAATCCAAAAAGTCAATCCCTCGCTTCGGGTCGCCCTCTGGGGGCCCGACAACCATGATCTTGTGCGGTTTTTGCTCGACCTGCCCCGGCAGGGCCTCTCCCAGATTCAATTGGTGCTGGTGATTGCCGCAGACTTATCCTCTGCGAATCAGCAAATCCTTGATCAAAAAGGGGTGGTGACACTCTCAGGAGCTGGAAGCCAGGGGGGGCTTGGCGAGCCGATTTGGGGCGCAGGGCTGCAGGCCCTCAGTGAGCACCGAGTGGACTTGCTGGTCGTGGCGCCCGGGGCTTCCTCGTTCCTTGCTGAGTTCGGCGCTGAGCTCAAGCTGCCGGCGCTTTGCCTGCATCATGGCTCCATGCCTGGCTCCGACCCAGCGGAGTCGCTGAGTGAGGCGATCAGCCAAGGCGAGCTGAGTGCGGTTTGCACGCTTCACGAGTGGGGGGGCGGGCAGCAGGACGGCAAAGTCTGGCTTCAGGCTGAAGTGCCGATCCGCTTGGGAGATGACTTGCAGAGTCTGCAAGCCAGGCTTGCCCAGCAGGGGCAGGTGCTCTTGCACAAGGCATTGGCCCATTGGCGCAGGGAGGGCGCTGCGGCAAGGGCATGAGGTTGCGGCCACGAATTTTGGATCGCCTCGTTGGACGGCAGATCCTTTGGGCCACGGCCACTGGGGTGCTGCTGCTCAGCGCGGTGATGGTGCTGGGTAATGTCTACAAAAAGCTTGGGCAGTTGCTCGGAGACGCGGAGTTGCCTTTGGCGGTGGCCTTGGAATTCATGGCCCTGCTGGTGCCTTTTTCCCTGATCTTCACCATTCCCTGGGCCTTTCTCACTGCCATCCTGCTGGTCTTCGGGCGCCTCTCTGCCGACAACGAGTGGGTGGCGATGAAGATGACAGGCAGCCCGGTGGCGCGCCTCTGTGCGCCGGTGTTTGTGCTTGCCTTGCTCTTCAGTGGACTCTGCTACTGGGTGAATGTGGACCTTGCGCCATCAGCCAAGAATCGCATGAAGCGATTGTTTTACGAGGTGGCGGTGCAGAATCCTGAGGCCTTGTTTCAACCTGGGCGGGTACTCGACCGCATTCCCGGGCTGCGCATCTTCACCACCAAGCGCGATGGACGCCTGCTGGAAGGGTTGGAGATTGTGGAGTTGGACAAATCCCGTGCCCGCCGCTTAATCCGTGCCAAGCACGCAACGCTGGTGCCCAGGCCAGGCGAGTTGGACTTCACCCTAGAGTTGAAGGACGCCGAAATTGAATCGTACACCCTCAACGCACAGAAGGAGGTGAAGCACACCGACTACCTGTTTGCCGAGCAGATGGCGATGAACTTCCCGCTTTCGCGCATGAAGGATGCCGCCGTCAATGTCAATGCCAGCATGAAAAGCACTCCTCAGCTTTGGCAGGAACTTCGCGATGGCATCGACGCGCTCAACGGAAGGGTGCTTGATGCCGTGCGGCTTTCCCATGCGCGAACCGAGCTGAGCAAGCGCTACAGTTTTTCACTGGCCTGCCTGACCTTTGCCCTGGTGGCCATCCCACTTGGGGTGACGGCGCAGCGGCGTGAAACCTCAACGGGCTTTGCCCTGAGCCTGCTGGTGGCCACGCTTTACATCGGCATCATCATTGTCGCCGACACCCTTCACGACAGTGCTGCGGCGATGCCTCATCTCATCATGTGGTTGCCCAATGTCCTCTTCATGGGCATTGGCGGCTGGATGTTTCAGCGCCTCTGTCGGCGCTGAGTCGCGGATCAGGCCAGGGCTTGTTCCAGTTTGCGCCAGGGCAGGGCCTCGAGCAGATCGCCAAAACCCAGGCCGCCGCCGACCTCGTCGGGCTGCAGACTGCCTCCTGGTGATTGCACCCGCTCCAGAAAGGCATTGGGTTCGAAAAGATGTTGGGTGCAAAGTCCGCCGGAATCCAACCGATCGGGGCCAAGTTCCTGAAGCGCCAATGCGGCCTGCAGGGCGGCGTACATCTGACCGATGGGATGATCCATGGCCGAAGTGAAAACGAGCACACTCTGATGATGCAGGGCCGCGACCTCGCGCCAGCATCTTCGCGCGGGTTTGATCACCACGCGGTCGAAGCCGCCGCGAGCTCCCCGCCAACCCTTGTCTAGCGCCAGCCGAATCTGCCAACGCCTGCGCACCTGATCCCACTGCTCGTCATCATGCGCAAAAGGGTCCTCCACCCAGTCCAGCCGTTGATGGGTGCGCAGCGGCATGAACTCGATGAAGCGCTCGAAATCCCCACGGCTCAAACAGCCGTTGAAATCCACCCGTAGGCCAAGGGGCTGATCGCCCATGAAGCGTGCGCACTGATTGAGAAACTCGCGGGTTTCCCCCACATTGGCACAGCCCTTGGCCTTGAGCGCCGGCCACTGCTCATCGGCCACGCGCTTCATCTGGGCTGCGCTGGGCAGCCCAAAGCTCCATGAGTAATGACTGCGCGGGATTTGCAGGCCCTCGAACAGACTGCGCCCGGCTGCTCGCGCCTGACCGTCGAGCGCTGCGCAATGCAGTGCCTGGGCGGCAAGTGCGGTGGGGTGGCCCTCGAGCAGGCTGCGCAAGTGCTGATCAAGCGGCGCATCGCCGAATTCAGGCCAAGGATGAATGCAGCCATGACCGTTGCCAACACGGATCAGGGCGCCAGGAAAGGTGCGCCGAACCGAGGCACTGTTGAGTGCCACCTTGCTGCAGAGCAGGTACTCGTGGACTTCGATGGGGGCGACACTCATGGGGCGCTCACTGGCAGACAACCTCATTGCCAACGCGGCATCTCACGGCCACGCCGCACAAAAGAGTGCAGCGAAAATCAGCAATTGCACTCCGGCGATGGCCAGCAGTCGATTGTGCACCTGGCCCGGGGGCTCGCGCCAGACGCGCTGGCAGAGCCAGAGTTGAAGTGGTAGCAGCCACAGCGGTTGCAGGCCCACTGCGGCCAATCCGCGCGCCTGCCACCAGGGCAGTGCCAGATGTGGCAGCAGGAGCAGCAGTGTGATCTCCAACCTGGCACCGCGCAGGCCAAGCCTGACCGCAAGCGTCCGTTTGCCCGTGCTGCGATCCTCATGAATGTCGCGCAGGTTGTTGATGGCGATCAGCACGGTGCTTAGCGCTCCAATCTGCAGACCGGCCACCAGAGCCTCCGGCAGCCAGAGCCCGCTTTGCACAAAGGCGGATCCGCTGACGGCGACCAGACCAAAAAACAGCATCACAAAAAGTTCGCCCAGGCCGTGATAGGCAAGCGGCAGGGGGCCGCCCGTGTAGCCATAGCAGAAGTACAAGGAGGGAATCCCGATGGCCAAGATTGGCCAGCCGCGGGCCTCGATGAGTGGAATGGAAAGGGCTGCGGCAATGCCGAGCATGAGTGCCGAAGCGCGCATGACCTGCGCTCCCTGAAGACGACCGGTGGCAGTCATGCGCTGCGGCCCCACTCTTGCCCCGGTGTCCTTGCCCTGCGCAAAATCCAGCGCGTCATTGAATCCGTTGGTGGCCAATTGCAGCGCCAGCGTGCTGCCCAGAGTCAGCGCCAACAGGCCCAGTTCAAGGGGTTGGGACTGCCGCTTTGCAGCGATCCAAAAACCCAGCACCACGGGGGCGACCGCAGCGACGAGTGTCTTGGGACGGGCTGCCATCAGCCACGCATGAAGGGTAGAGGCAGACATGGGGCTGTGGGCAATCGCTCTGCAACTTCAAGGTTGTGCTGGCGTGCTGCGCTGCACGAAGGCGCTGTGTTGGGCAAGCCAACGGTAAAACCCACCCACGCTGACCACCAGCAGTAGGGCCAGCAGAAGCCACCTGAGTCCGGGAACTAGCGGAGGTCCGAATCGGCGGCGGCGCATGATGATGGGGCTTGAGGAGTGGCAGTTTCGGAAACGCCGGCGGCCAGCACCTTGATGCAATTGTCCAGCAAGCGCAGGCCGTTGGCCTGGCTTTTTTCAGGATGGAACTGCACGGCAAGCAGGCCAGGTGCCGCGATGCCAGAGACAAAGTCCCCGTCGTAGTGGGTGCTGCACAGGGCCAGCGCCGGGTCCTCAGGATGAGGATGGTAACTGTGCACGAAGTAGAAGTGCGCGGGGTTGGGCAGGCCTTGCCAGCAGGGGTGGCCTGGCTGCAGCAATTGGGTATCGTTCCAGCCCATGTGCGGGACCTTCAGGCCCGCTCTTGCCTCGAAGCGGCGGACCTCTCCCGCGGCCACGCCAAGCCCGCGCACGCCCGCACACTCCTGACTGGATTCAAAGAGCAGTTGGTAGCCCAGGCAGATGCCCAGATAAGGCCGACCCTCCCGCAGCCAGGTCTGCAGCGGTTCCCACAGGCCATTGGCCTTGAGGATCCGCACGCTGTCGCCAAAAGCGCCCTGTCCAGGAAAGACCAGAAGATCGAGAGGCTCGAAGTCTTCGGGCTTGGTGACCAGAGTGGCTTGGCGGCCGGTGGCCGCAATGGCGTTGAGCACGCTGCGCAGATTGCCTGCGCCGTAGTCGAGAACTCCGAGCTTCATGCAGGATCAGAGAACTTCCTTGGTGCTGGGAATGCCTTGAACACGCGGATCGCGTCGCACCGCCACATCAAGCGCCCGGGCCAGGCCCTTGAAGATGGCTTCGGCCATGTGGTGGGCATCGCGCCCGCGGCGAATTTCAACATGCAGTGTGGCCTGCAGGCTTGAGCTGAAGGCGCGCAGGAACTCCTCGACGAGTTGGAAGCTGAATCGTCCGCCAATGGCCTCAACCTGCGCCGGGGCGTGATAGCTCAGGAAGGGGCGCGAGCTCAGATCAATGGCCACCTCTGCCAAGGTCTCGTCCATGGGCAGCAGCCAGAAGCCGTAGCGTGTGATGCCTTCCTTGTTGCCCAGGGCGCGGCGAAAACATTGACCCAGCACGATGCCGGTGTCCTCAACGCTGTGATGGAAGTCCACCTCGATGTCGCCCTTGACCTTGACCTTGAGGTCAAAGAGTCCGTGGCGCGCAAACAGCGTGAGCATGTGATCGAAAAAAGCGATACCAGTGTCAATTTCAGACTTGCCACTGCCGTCCACCAGCAACTCGAGCTGGATGTCGGTTTCAGCGGTCTTGCGCTTCTCTTGAGCCTGACGGGGAGCTTGCATGAGGCAGGGATTGGGTTCGTGCGAAAGCCTAACATGCCCCGCGTCAGTCAATGCGAAAGCAGAAATGCAGGGAGGCTCAACGTAGGACCATGACTCCAGGGCCGACCGGGGGCTTGCGAGCCTGCGCAAACTCCAGTGGCCACGACAGGGAACAAAAGAGCCTCGGGCACCGCGAAAATCGCGGCCACGAGGCTCGATTGGTGACTGCCTTTGAGGGGCAGGGATCAAGATCAATCTGGCAGGGCCGCTTTGGCCCTTCCAGCTTGCGTTTTAGGCGGCAACGGCGGCGGCTGCCTTCTTGGCCAGAGCCTGCTTCGCCTGTTCGGCGATGGCGGCAAAGGCGGCCTCGTCCTTGACGGCGAGGTCAGCCAGGACCTTGCGGTCAATGCTGATGCCGGCGGCGTCGAGACCTTCAATGAGGCGGCTGTAGGTGATGCCCAAGGGGCGCGCAGCGGCGTTGATGCGCTGCACCCAGAGGTTGCGGAAGGTGCGCTTGCGGACCTTGCGATCGCGGTAGGCGTAGGTCATCGCCTTGCGCACGGCGTCCTTCGCGTAGCGGAAGTGCGTCTTGCGGAAGCCTTGGTATCCCTTGGCTTTGGCGATTGTGCGTTTACGCCGTTTGCGGCTGGCTGGTGCGTTGGTGGCTCTTGGCATGGTATCGGGGGTCGCTCGGGCTGTTGATCAAGAGAGGTGTGTGGACTCACCCAAACGACAGGTCAGACAGGCTGACCAGTCCACCGCACCCTGACCCTCAAAGCGAGGGTCTGGTGGTCATCATCGGGAGAACGGAAGGTTCGCCAGGATGGCCTTCTTGTCCGTTTCAGCGACCAGCGCCACCTTGCCGAGGTTCCGTTTGCGCTTGCGGTTCTTGTTTTGCAGGATGTGGCGCTTGCCCTGTTTACGGCGCAAGACCTTACCCGTTGCAGTGACTTTAAACCGCTTGGCGACGGATTTTCTCGTTTTGGCGATACCAGCGTTCTTGGACATAGGGGGCTGGCAGCATGCCTTGCCTCAGGGTCTTTGGCAAGGCGTTTTTCATCCTTTGCGCATTGGCAGGGTCAGGCCAGGCTCTGACGGCGGTCCGAGGTGCCCAGAGAACTGATCCCCAGAGCACAAGGTCGGTGCCCTGAGGGCCGCGCAAGATCGCCTGCTCCGGGGCCGTGGGCCTGATTTGCCCCCTTGCAATCCCACGGCGGGCGCTCCAAGACTCAACCAGCACCCCATGTCTGATGCCTTGCCCAAGCAGGTTGACCTGCGCACCCTCGCCGAGCCCCTCTACCGTGGCTCGGTCCAAAATCTTCACGAGTTTCCCGGTCAGCCCGGGTTCATGCTCTGCCAGACCACGGAGTCCGGATCGGTCTTCGATGTGGGCAGCATCTTCACCATTGAGGGCAATGACCTCAACCGCGCCCTCTTCCGCCACGCCGCCTACCAGCGTTTGGCCCAGCCTCAGACCTGGCATCGGGTCGAGCAGGCCATCGCCAAGGCGGATTTGCCCAAGGATTTTGAGGCCTTGCTGAGCCGCGGCGTGCTGCCGCAACTCAAGGAGCGGGGTGCCCTCACGCATCATGTGGGCATGGTTGACGCGCAAAGTGGCGCTGTCTGTCAGCAGGGCATGCCGCAGCATCCGAGTTGCTGGAATGTGGTGCGCCGCTTCCCGGTCATGCACCCGACCCAACGGCGGCTCATGGGGCATCATGTCTACGACTACGGCCAGTTTCACCAAAACAGCACCTATGTCATTCCGCTGGAATACATCGTGCGCTTTGGCCTGACCACGGGCAGTTCGGTGATGCGCAAGTATCAGGCCTTGGGCGGTCTGGAGCAGCGGCAATACGCCCTGGAATTGGGGGTTGAAGGCGAATTGCAGCCTTGGAACATGTTGCCGCGGCCGATCTTTGACTTCACCAGCAAGTACGAACCCGAAGACCGCGCGGTGAGCAAGCAGGAGGCCCTGCTGATGTCCGGTCTTGGCGCCGAGGTCTTTGATGCCAGCATCCAAATGGCCCTGCTTGGCGCTTGGGCTCTGCGCGAGATGCTTGAGCAGGCCGGCTTGCAGCTCTGGGATCTGAAATGGGAATTTGCCGTGGACGGAGATGACCTGCTGTTTGTGGACACCATTGACGCCGACAGCTTCCGCGCCACCGCCACCCTGCCGGTGGAAAACCGGCAAGCCGTGGTGCACTACAACAAGCAGGCCATGCGCGATTACTACCGCCTGCTCTGCCCGGATTGGTATGCCGGCATCAACCGTGCCAAGCAGGAGGCTGCGCGCAGCGGCGCTGCCTTCAAGCAGGTACTGCGCCAGGGGCAGCAGAGCGGCGAGTACCCGCCGACGCCGCAGGTGGCTGCAGAGTTCCTGCAAATCCAAGCCGACAAAACCGCCTGCCTGCGCAAATTGGTGCAGGGCGAGTTGAGCGCCGCAGAAGTCTCCGCGCAGCTGCGGGCCTTGGGCTTGGCAGAGATTGATTTTTATCGCAGTCACGCTGCCTTGGAGGCCTGGTTGAAACTCAACGCCGTGGATTGATCTTGAGCATGAGCCTGCCTTTGCAGTCGCTTGGAGATCTACCCGCACGCAAACGCGGCGGGCCGCCTCTTGCCGTGCTCACGGCCTACGACTTCGGCAGTGCCCGTCTGCTTGATGAGGCCGGCGTTGACCTGCTCCTGGTCGGTGACTCTCTGGGCATGGTGGTTCACGGCCTACCCGACACCACTGGCGTCACCATGGAGATGATGCTCCTGCACACCCGCGCTGTCTGCCGCGCCCAACCGCGCTCGCCCGTCATTGCCGATTTGCCCTACGCCAGTTATGACAGCCCGGCACAGGCACTTGCCAGCGCGCAGTCCCTCATGCAGGCCGGCGCAAACGCCGTAAAGCTGGAGGGCGGTTGCCGAGTGCTGCCTCAAGTGCAGGCCATTGTCGCGGCAGGCATCCCGGTTTGTGGCCACATCGGAATGCTGCCCCAAAGCATTGCTGAAGAGGGAGCCTACCGCCGCAAGGGGCGCACGCAGGATCAGGCCCAAGCCTTGCTCGAAGATGCAGAGGCCCTGGACCGGGCTGGTGTCATGGCCATGGTGCTGGAGAGTGTGGTGGAGTCCGTGGCTGCGGAGATCACCAAGAGGGTCTCCTGCTGCACCATTGGCATTGGCTCCGGGCCGGACAACAACGGCCAAGTGCTGGTGACCCACGATGTGATTGGCGCCTTTCCCTGGTTTCGCCCGCCCTTTGCCCAGGCACGCGCCGACTGCGCCGCAGAGATCCGCCGCGCCGCCGCTGCCTACATCAAGTCGGTGCGCGAGGTCTAGGACATGGAATGTCTTACCCCTTGGGCGAGGCGTGAAGAATCCAGCGCCAGCCCTTCACCAGCCCACGGGCTGCGTCCAGGCCTTCTGCAAGTGTCCGGGAGCCGGTGGGTTGGCCATTGGCTTGTCGGCAATGACGATGGCGCGCACATAGAGCTCATCGCCCGTGAAGGTGTAGGCCGGGGTTTCGCCCTCCACGCTGGCCAGCAATTCTCCGATTTGCGCGCTGTGCTCCAGGCGTCGGGGTTGCGGGTCGGCCTCGGGGGCATCCACCACTTTTGTGCCGCTGTCGTAACCGCGGCGCGTGCCGCGAAACTCGGTCTTGTAGCGCACACCAGGTTGGGCGTTGATTCGCAGACTAAGGCGTCGCGCCGTTGTGTCGAAGTCCACAGCCTTGAGGCTGACGCCGGTTGAAGCGTAGAAATCGCCGCGTTGCATGGATTGCACCAGCGCGTCAGCGGAGAGATCCCTGGCCCTGACCATCACCCAGCCGCGGCCCGGGGTGTTGCTGCCACCGTGGTACTGGTGGCTGTCATCGGTGGCCACGCCATAAAGCGGAGCGGCCTTGAGTTGCGCAATGCGGATGGTGTTGGCAATGTCCCAGATCCTTTCATGAGCGCTATCCACGCGCTTGGGGTCACCCTCGTAATAGATGCCGGGGTGGCCGTTGTAGATCTCAAAGAACTGATCCTCCACCACATGCGCCAGATCGTCGGCGGTGAGTGCCCAACGGTAGTTGGGATGGTTGAGGTGGGCGAGCACTGGCTTGCCAATGGCCTTGGCATGGGCCGCAATGGCCTTGAGGTTGGCGCGCAGGGTCTCGCGCACATCCCCGAGATCCTTCAGCGGCGCAATCACCTCCTTGGTGTTTACGGCATTGATGTGAATCGGAGCCTTGCCAAACTGCGCGCTGACCTCCTCACCCTGCACCAGGAGGAAGCGGCCGGGCTTTTCCAACTGCGGGCGGTATTCGTCAAGTTGTCGCAGACGAATCTCAATGCCCTTGCCATCGGCGCCGGGTCGGGTTTGCAACCAGTCTTCGCCAAAGCGTGCGCGGCACTTGTCTGCCACCCTGGGGCCAAGTGCACCGCGCCGCTTTTCAATGGCTGCCTCACTCATCCACTTCTCTCCGCGTTGCAGGGTGTTGTGATCGGAGAGAACGAGGAAATGGTAGCCCTGATCGCGGTACCAACTGCAGATCATCTCTGGAAAGTCATTGCCATCACTCCACAGGGAATGGGTGTGGGTGTTGCCCTTGAACCATTGGCCTGAGGGCTCTTGCGCGCCAAGCTCAAGGATGGAGAGAGTCAGGGCCAGGGCGGCGGCTCGCGTCAAAGGGGAAAGGCAGGCGGGCATCATGAAAAGTTGACCGTATCCAACGCTGCCAGCGCCCCCGCCCCTTCAGACTTCTGGTTGCCAGTGCTCCATGGCAAGGGTGGCGGCACCCAAGGCCCCTGCTTCATCACCCAGGCTTGAGGGTTCGAGCCTGGGGGGAGTCAGCTCTGGCCAGCGCGGAGGAAGAGTGGCGGCGCAGGCAGTGATGGCCTCGCAGAACTCAGGGCCCAGAGCTGTGAGAGGGCCGTGCAGAAAAAAGCACTGCAGGTCCATCATGACCTGCACGCTGCGCAGCAAGCGGGCAAAGTCTCCGACAATGCTTTGGCGCGCGGTCTCAGGCCATTCGCTGCAGGGGTGGCTGGTGAAAAAATCGCGCAGGGCAATTGCCTGATGCCCACTCGGCTCCTGACCGCAGAGTCGGCGATAGATCGCGGTGGCGCTGAGTTCATCCTGCAGGGTGAGGTTGCCCTTGTCTCCCGGCCAAGGCCAGAGGCCGATCTCGCCGGCACTGTGATGCGCGCCGCGCAGCAATTGTCCATGGCTGACCACGCCCATGCCAAGACCACTGCGCGGCCCCAACACCGCAAAATGTTCGAGTTCAGAGGCGGCGCCAAACCAGCGCTCGGCAAGGGCGATGACGCGCAGATTGTTTTCCACGGTCACCTCACAACCAAAGCGCTGGCGTATTTTTTCCGCCAGAGGCACGGCCAGCCAGTCGGCAATCACGCTGGAGCGCATGGCCATGCCGCGATCCCGATCTACCAGCCCTGGGGCCGCCACGCCAATCGCCAGCAAGGAAGCACGGGTTGTCTGCAAGGCCGTCGTGATGGCCTGCTCCAGCGCCTGCAAGACCTGGGCACGGCCAGCCAGGGCTGCGATGCCCTGCTGTTGCGTGGCCTGAAGGTTTCCGGAAAAATCCAGAAGCGCGGTTTGAATCCGTTGTGCGTTGAACTCCAGACCCAGAAAGCAGCCTGCCTGCGGCGCCAAGGCCAGTCGGCGCTGTGGTCTACCCGGAGCGAGGCCCTTGGCAGCACCAGTCTCGATGACCAGGCCGGCCTGCATGAGCGCGGTGACCTGCAAGCCGAGAGTCGAGGCCGAGGCGCCAATGGCTTTGGCTAGGGCACTGCGCGAGCAGATCCTGCCACGGCGCAACAAGGCGAGCACTTGGCAAAGTGCGGCGCGTTGGTCCTGGGCGCTTCGACGCATCGCCGCCCAGTCTGCCCCCGATCCTCGCCCTTTGCATCTTCATTCTTGGCGCGCCTCAGAAACCTTGCACGCTGCGCCGGATTGCTCGATGGCAATTGCAGGCCCGCGCTTGTTCCGAGGCGCTCAGATCAGCGAAGAATGTCGAACTCGACATAGGTGGGTTTGCCGGGAGCAACTGCGGGAATGACGAGCTGGCCCGCGCCAAGCAGGCGCTCGCTGCCATCTGTAGGTTGGCGCAGGATGCCACTGAAGTTGATGGTGCTTTTGCCGCTGGGGAGGCTGCCCGTGATGACGCCTGTGGTCGGATTGAGGCTGAGCCTGAGTCCGGCGGGAGCTCCTGGGCCTGCACTGAGGACATTCTTGTCGCTTAGGTTGATGCTTGCTTGCAGTGGGCTGGGCTGCGCGTTGCCGGGGTTGCTGTAGTTGAGCGTGTAGAGTTTGCTGCTGCCCGAGGAAACTCCCCAGCGATTGAGCAGGGTGATGAGCGGGGGCTTGGTTTGGGGTGCCTGCCAGGGCTCCATGTAGGCGAGGCAGAAGAGATCAACGACAGCGCCGGACCTCACAAAGCCCATCGGGTAGCTTCCGTCCTTGCTGCCTGCGGTCTTGCTCCAGCGCAGGGCGACAGGCAGGAGCTGCTGGCGACCGCTGAGCGCATGCGCGGTCAGCTCAAAACTGCCAGCCAAGGTGCTGTCGGCGCGACTGTAGGGCTGCAGGAAGAGCCGATACCCAGGATTGAGGCTAATATCGGCAGGCAGGGCAGCAGTCAGGATGTTGCCGTCGCCAAGCCTTCCCGCCAAAGTCAGGGTGCCCTTGCCGTCCAGGAGCGCGCTGGCGTAACCATAGCCTTGGGGCGCGTTGCTGCCCGCGGGAGTTTCCTGATCGCTGGCGTAAAGGGCGGGCTCGATGATCAGGCTGTGTGCGCCGCTGGCTGCGAGATTGATTTCATTGGCTTCGCGAAGGCGCTTGCCGTTGAATGGATAGGATTTTCCGCTGTAGGTGAGGGTGCCACTCATTGATCCTTCGCGGTTCAGACTGATGGAGCTGAAGCCGAGTTTTGGGCTTTTGGCATCGCTGAGATTGCTGCCGCTTGCCGCCTCATCGAGGGGCTTGGTGCTGTCGAGATTCAAGAGGCCAGCGAAACTCAACAGGCCTGGTTTTTGGGCACCATCAAAGACACTGCGCAGGCTTGCGCTGAAGCTGATGGCATAGGTTGGTTGCGCATTCTTGATGTCAACAGGAACGGTCCGGATGCCTGTCGTGTTGATTGTCAGCAGACCCACGGCCTTGCCGTTGTCCGGGTCGTTCACCATGGCCTGGTGCTGGCTGCCGAAGCCCTCCACGGACAACACGCCAGGAGTGAAGATGATGTTGTAGTTGGCAGCCGAGGGTTTGTTGGTCAGCAGGATGGGATAGTTGCCTGCGGGGCTGCTTTGGTTGGCCGTGGTGCCAAGGGTTGGTTGAGTGGTCCAAGTGATGTTCAGGTCAGCGCCAGCAGTGTCCTGGGTCGTGAAGCTCAGCGCAGGATTGGACTGGAGAATGCGGCGTTGCAGGGAAGTGGCCTTGAGGTAAGCCGGGGCAGGAAGAATGGTCAGCTTTGCGGTGGCCAATACCTTGTTGGTGTTATCCCTGACCTCCACCCCGTAAGAGCCTGCTGCCGTGGGAGCCGTCGTGCTGCGCGTATTGCCCGCGGAGTAGGTGATGGTTGCTGAGCCCTGTGCAGGCAGCACGGTGATGGGGCGCGGAGATCCGTTAAACACCTGCACCAGATTGCTCAGGCTGATTTTGCCCGCCGCCGCCGCGGCGGCGATGTTGAGGGTGATGCTCAGGGGCTTGGCCGCGGCGTAGCGATCATCGCCGTTTTGAGTGGCGCTAAGCGTGATGCTGCCCGGGCCCTGAGGAGTGAGGCTGTATCCTGTGGCGGGCGTGCCGCTCAGGCTGGCGACGGGCCCGGCGGGCTTGTTGCTGCTGCGGCTGGAGGTCACAGTCAGGCTGACTGGCAGCGCGCTGCTGCTCAGGACACGCAGAGGCAAGGCGCCCTGACCCGCCACCACGGTGCCCGGGTTGATGAAACTCAGGGTCTGCGTCTCGGCGGGACGATCCATGACTTGGCCGATGAAAGAAACCGTGAGGGACTCCACCACGCCATTTCTGTTGTTGGTGCGATCGCTCTCGTTGGGGTAAATCACGGCAGAGATGCGCATGGTGGCTTGGCGGGTGCGCTGGCTGCCGCGCCTGGGGCGGAAGGTCACGGTGAAGTCACGATAATTCGCGCTGTTGTTGCCGCTGTACAAGTTGATCAGAACCAGAGGCAAATTGGCGGCGCTGGGAAGAGTGGTGGAGAAGTCCTGTGCATCACGGCCAGTGAGTTCAATGGCGGTGATTTTACGCTGAGCATCGCTGTGCCGATTGATCAGACGGAATGGCCGCGATACCCTCTCTCCAGGGGCGCAGCCGCCAATGATCTGGGTGGACTGATCCCAGAAGTTCTGGGGGGAGCCACTGCGATCTTCGATGGTGAGAAAGCTCTCCTTGAGTGCGAGGCTGAAGGGTTGGGTCGTGCTGATGGCAAGTGGCTTGCTCAGATCGGTGAGGGTGATGCTGAAGCTGACATCGGGCAAATCTCCCTTGGGAAGTCCGGTATCACTTGTGATATTGGTCGGCATGCCACTGAGGACGCCAGTGCGAGGGTCGAGGCTGAGCCAAGAGGGGAGCGTGCTGCCTGCCGCCAGCGAGAAGGTGTAAGGGCCACTGCCGACATTGGCCGGCCGCAACTGAACTTGATAGGGACTGTTGAGCCTTGCTGGGGGAAGCACCGAATCGTTGGTGATGCCAAAGATGGGCAGGTCAAAGCTGCGAAAACTCACGCGGGCGGGTTGGCTGCTGTCGGTGGCCTTGATGGTGATGCGGTAGTTGCCTGCAGCCGTGGGTCTTCCGCTGATGGTGGGTTGCTGGCTTTGGGCATTGGCGCCGAGGGCAAGACCCGCGGGAAGTTGTTGCAGGCGGTCGGCGTTGCTGACCACCTCATAGGTGTAGGGTTCAGTGCCTCCAGCGATCTGCAGGGCCTGACTATAATCCAAGCTCCAGGTGCCTTGGGCGAGAGCGGTCGTGCTGATGCCAAAGACGGAGAGCGAGAGGCTGATCTCGCGGCCGACTGCTGGGCTTGCGGGATCTGTGGCCACCACCTCGATGGTGTAGGTGCCTGGCATTGTGGGCGTGCCTGTGAGAATGCCGTCGCTTCCGAGGCTCAGGCCCGCAGGTGCCGAGCTGCCAGACTTCAGGGCATAGCGGATGGGAATGGTCCCACCGATGCTGAGGCCGGCGACATTGCCCCGATAAACCAGACCAAAGATGGCGGCAGGAAGCTCGGCGAGACCTGAGCTGCTCGCTGCCAGTGAGGAGGCTGTGGTGACCGCGGCTTCGTTGGTGCCCAGACCCAGTTGGCCCTGGGCATTGGCGCCTAAAACAAGAAGGTTGCCCTCGATGGTGAGAATGAGGCTGTGGTTGCTTCCCGCGGCCACCGCCGCCGCGAGGCTGTCGGCTGGCAGACTCAGGGCTCGTGGCGTTGAACTGCTTGCGTCCCCGCCGCTGAGTTGTCCGCTGGAATTGCTGCCGCAGGCCAGAACGATGCCGGTTGATTTGAGGATCAGACTGTGACTGGCCCCGGCGGCCATGGATTGCACGCCGCTGTCGCAGCCTACCACAGCGGTCCAGGTCGTAGCATTGGTCGCTGCGCCTGTGATGCCGAGCTGGCCGACGGCGTTGTTGCCGCAGGCATGAAGGCTACCGTCTTTTTTCAACGCGAGACTGTGATTGCCCCCCGCGGCAATCCCAACCACGGCACTGAGCCCACTGGTGGTGGGTCTGTTGACGGAGGTCAAGTTGCCGAGGCCAAGTTGACCATCGCTGTTGAGGCCAAAGGCAAGCAGGTCGCCATTGCTGAGCAGCACGAGGCTATGATTGTCTCCGGCGGCAATGGCAATGGCTGAATCGGGCAAGATCTTGGTGAAGACATTGACGGCGCTGTTGTTGCCAGTTCCCAGCTGGCCATTGCTGTTGCCTCCGCTGACCCAGACACTGCCATCGGATTTGAGAATGAGGCTGTGAGTGTTGCCGGTGGCCACTGCCGCCACGCCTCCTTCGATGACGCGGGTGGGAGTGTTGACGGCGGTGGTGGCACCGAGGCCCAACTGGCCGCTGCTGTTGTTGCCCATGGCCCAGAGGCTGCCATCGCCCATCTGGATGAGGCTGTGATTGCCTGCGGCTGCCACCGCGGCGGCGCTGTGGTGGAGGCTGAGTTTGGCCTTGTTGCTGGCGTTGTTGTCGCCAGTTCCCAACTGGCCACTGCTGTTGTCGCCGCTGACCCAAACGCTGCCATCGCCCTTGAGGAAGAGGCTGTGCTGTTGGCCTGCGGCCATGGAGGCAATGCCGCCACTGGGGGAGGTGTAGGCCCGCAGTTCCATCACGACAGGTGCCAGCGTCTGGCCCTGAGGTGGCGTTGCGCTGATGGTGAGAGTGGCGGTGCGCAGACCCGCGACCCCTGCCTTGGGCGCAAATTGAATCAGCAGTGAGGCGCTGGCTCCGGCGGCCAGCGTGGTCGGGGCCGGGTTGTTGTCAGCAGCCAACAGCGTCACCGAAAAATCCGCCTGGTTGCTGCCGCTGATGCTGAGCTTGGGATTGCTCAGGGCCTGGTCGCCGCCGTTGCGCAAGCGAAGGGTTTTGACCGGGGAGCTGCCGCTTTGTGCTGCGGTTGGGAGCAGGACTTGCCCGCTATTGAGGGGAAACTCCGTGGCTGGGGTGCTGGCGGGGTCCTCGACGATGAGGTAGGGCGCGGAGATGACATTGAAGGTGATGTTGTCCTTGAAGGCTTGATAGCCGGAGCTGTCGGTGATGACCAGACGGAAGCCATGCGTGCCTGCAGTGGTGAAGCGCCCGCTGATGAAGTGTCCTCTGGCGTCAATGGTGATTCCTGCTGGCAGCGGTTGGTTGCCCGTGGCCTGGATGGCCATGCGGTAAGTGCTTTGATCAGGGTTGGTGTAGGGAGCGAAGGCGATGAACTGCGAGTAATACTGCCCCACCTTCAAGGAAGCCGGCGGGGTGAAGGGCTTGGGCCCGAAAACCGTCAAGGTCAGGGTCTCCTTGGAGGTCAGGTTTGGGGTGCTTGAGTCGCTGGGAGCAATCTTGAAGTCATAGCTGCCTCCCCAATCGCTGATGTTGCCCGACAAGACCCCGGTCTCGGCCAGTGTAAGGCCTGCTGGCAGACTGCCGCTGTCAGGGGCCAGAGCGTAGCGAACGGGCGGCTTGCCACCGATGGTGTTGAGGGTATAGGCAAGGTCGAAGCCGGCCCTGCCCAAGGGCAAGTTTCTGCTGTTGCTGGTTCCGAAGATCGTGATGGAAAACTCTTTTCTTGCGCTGGCATTCAGCTCGTTGTCCGTCACTTGAAGGCTGAAGCGTTGCCAAGCAATGCTGGTCTGCGGGCTGCCGCTGATCTCCCCTGCACTGCTCAGCACGAGGCCTGTGGGAAGGCTGCTGCCCGGTGCCACTTCCCAAGTCAGGCTGCCGGTGGGGCTGTTGAATTCCGCGGCGAGGGCTCTGTTGGTTGAATAAGGCCGTCCCACGGCTTGTGAGGGTAATTTTCGCGGAGTGGAGATGCCCATGACGCGGATGGTGAAATCGGCGGTCAAGAAACTGCCGCTTGGAACACTGACCTTGACGCGGATGAGGTGATTGCCGGCGCTGGTGGGGGTGCCACTGAGGCTGCCATCTGCTGCGAGAGTCAAACCGGTGGGCAGACTGCTGCCAGTGGGCACACTCCACGCCAGCGTGCTGCCCGTGCAGGTGGCGATCAAGGCTTGGCTGTAGGGCACATTGGTTCCGCCAGCGGGCAGCGTGGCGTTGTTGAGGATTTCAATGATGGCGAGGGAGAAGGTCTTGCTGCAGACCAAGGCTGGCGTGGCTCCATCGCTGATCTGCAGGGTGAAGGTGTAAGCTCCGCTGCTGCTGCCGCTGAGGTTGCCGCTCAGGGTGGCGGTCGCGGGATCAAAGCTGAGGCCGGCAGGCAGTGAGCCTGAGGTCATGGTCCAGGTGACAGGGGCTGTGGTGTGGACGGCGGTGAAGGTGATGGGGGTGAAGCTCTGCCCGAGGCGGATGGCGGGCAATTTGCTGTTGGTGCTGATGCCAGCCACCGCGAGGCTGAACTCGCGACTCAACACGGTGGGCGGGGTGGCGCTGTCTTGGCAGTTGATGGTGAAACGATAGCTGCCGCCATCAAGCGCGGTGCCGCTGATGGCTCCAGTGCTGGGGTCCAGCGTCAGGCCTTCGGGCAGGCTGCTGCCCTCGGCCACTGACCAGGTTTTGGCCCCAACGCCGCCCAGAGCTGTCAGCGTTTTGCTGGTCGGAGTGGCCGTATTGACGAGCCCCAAATCTGCCGCTGTGCTGATCTCCATGGCCGCAAATTCGAAGGTGGCCTCTTGAGTGTTTCCGTCATTGGTGACTTGCAGAATGAAGCTGCTGGTCGTGGCGCTGGCCGCGCCAACATCGCTGCTGCTAAGCAGGCCATTCTGCAGGGTGAAGCCACTGGGCAGGCTGCTGCCTGCCTTGAGGGCGAAGTTGTAGGTGTTGGCTGCAGCGTCGGCTCCCGGCAGCCCACCGATGATGCGACGGCGCAAATCCAGTGAGAAGGCCGCCCCCGCAGCAGCGCTGAGGTAGCGGGCTCGGGCAGGTTGGGCAAATCGGACGGGCTGTCTCGTAAAGTCGCGCACTCCGCCGACTTCAGCCAACTCCCCCATGTTGCCATTCAAGGGTTTAGAACCAGCTAGGAAATAATTGGGCTGTGTCCCGGCGATCCGCAGGCCGGTTCCAGAGAGGCTGCCATCCTGGCCCAGGACAATGCTGAGTTGGCTATTGGGGCCGCTGATCAGCGCTGCAGCATTGTTGACGATGGCGGAGGGAGTGGTTCTGGCGACGCTGTTATCTTGACCAAGTTGGAAGTAGCGGGCGGCACCGTTGGCATAGCCGTTACCATCGGAGCCGATCCAAAGCGCGCCACCGCTGTGGGTGGAGAGCGGCAGTCTTGGGGTGATGCCAGCGGGCAAACCAGGCCTGAGGAAGCGGTTGCTGGCGCTTCGTGTGTTGATGCCCAGCTCTCCCGAGGTAGAGTTGACGCCAGTAACTCCGCCCACAGTGGAGAAGCGGTATTGGGTCTGCGCGACGCCGTTGACGGTTTCGGTGTTGTACTGCAGGGCGTAGCTGTTGATGGTGGCGGCGGCCATGCCCACCACATGGATCATGGGTTGACCCTGGTCATTGACGCAGGGTGTGGGAATGGCGCGGTTGGTGTTGTCGCCCACGGAGAGTTGGCCCAAGCCGTTGTAGCCCAGGGCAAGCAGCTCGCCGCTGGCCTTGAGGATGAGGCCATGGGCATAATCACTAAACGCATTGCCAAGAGTGGGGAGGTTCCCAAGGTAGCCGGGGGTGGCGAGGGCGGATGATTCTGCTGCGCTGACAGCGATGATGCCCTTGAGTTCGTCGCCTTGGTGGTCGAAGCGCATCGGCTCGAGGAGGAGGTGGTCATTGGTGTCGGCGCTGCCCAGGCCGAGTTGGCCGCAGTTGTTGGAGCCACAGGCCCAAAGACTGCCATCGCATTTGATCACCATGCTGTGGCTGGCGCTGCCGCTCATGCTGGCGGCACCTGCGGCCAGGATGCGGGTGGGGCTCATGACATTGGTCTTGCTCCCCAGACCAAGCTGGCCGCGGTGGTTGAGGCCCATGCCCCAGAGGCTGCCGTCGGCCATGAGGATCAGGCTGAAGCTGCCCCCTGTTCTGCCACCGCCGCCAACTTGGTCATTTTCGACCACGAGGCCCGCGCCGCAGGCGGCGATGCTGGCCACGCCAGAGGGAATGATCAGGTGGTAGCTGGTGGCCCGGTAGAAGCCGTCCACATTGAGGTTGGAGCCCAACTGACCTTGCCTCTGGTAGCCGCAGCCCCAGAGGCTGCCATCGGATTTGAGGGCCAGGGTGTGGCAGCCTGAATTTGAGACCCAGGCGATGCCGCCGGGCAGGGCGGTGTAGCCGCTGAGCATGATGCGGTGGCTGGCCTCGTCGTCGCTGCTGAGTTGCAGGGCGCAGCGGCGCAGGCCGGGTTTGGTGTTGCTGGTTTTGGGTCGGAAGTAAAGGGTGAGGTCGGCGCTGGCGCCAGCGGCCAGGGTGAGGCTGGCGGGCTCGAAGGCGAAGTCGCCGGTGTCGCTGTGGATGTCGCCGCCGTTCATGGTCCAGTTGACCAGGGCAGGGGTGATGGTGATCTCGGCTTCGTTGGGGTTTTCAACGCTGATCACTCTGCGGGTGCCGGTCACATCGCCCACCGGGGTGGCCCCAAACACCAGGGCGCCGCCGAGGTCCGGCAGGGCGGGCAGCTCGAGGTTGGAGGGCTGCTCGCTTACGACGGGCAGATCCTGTGCCTGAGCGGCGGTTGGCGCCGAAAGTCCCAAAAACCCTAGCACCAGGGTGCTGAAGAGCGAGGCGGCCGAGAAACGGGTCTTTTGGGGGTGGGTTATCTTGTTCATAAAAAATGGCAATTTGGTTACCCTAAATCCTGAAAAACACCCTTGTAAATGCAAAGTTGTAACCCAAACGCTTATTTTTTGTCATTTTTCAGTTGAAAAGGTTAGACCATTTCCCCCAGGCGCTGTGGCGTTGAGCTTCTGCGCGCCTGCCGGATCTGGGGGCAGGTAAGGCCACTGGTCGGGGCATGATCCGCGGTGTTTCGCGTGTTTGTGGTCTTGCCTCGCCGCGGCAGGCGTGGATGCTCGGGCATGCGCTGCCTCTTGATGTTGGGATGGGTCTTGGTCCTTGGCCTGACGGCTTGCGGGCGCAAGGCTGCGCCATCCGAGGCGGCCTGGGTGGATTTGCTTGGGCCGCAGCGCCTCGAGCAGTGGCAGGCTGCGGGCATTGTCGAAGAGGGCGACTTTCAGGTGCGCGAAGCCGAGCTGGTGCTGGGCATTGGTGCGCCAATGACGGGCTGCAAGTTTTTGGGTTGGTCGCAATTGGGCATCAGCGGTGCTTACGAGTTGCGCTATGAGGCTCTGCGCGAAAAGGGCGAGGATATCTTTGGGATGTGCACCTTTCCGGTGCCCAAGCGAGAGGCGCACATGACCTTTGTGATCGGCGGCTGGGGGGGAGTGCTCACGGGCTTTTCCAGCATTGATTTCCGCGATGCGAGTGAAAACAGCACCCGGGCCGAGCAGCGGTTTGCCAATGGGCGCTGGTACAAGGTGCGGCTGGAGATCGGGGCAGAGGAACTCAAGGCCTGGGTGGATGAAAAGTTGGTGGCCAATGTCTCCATCAAGGGGCGCCAGATTGGGCTGCGACCCGGCGATGTGGACCATTGCCTGCCGATGGGTTTTGCGACTTGGGGAACGCAGGGCCGGATCCGCGGGCTGCAGGTCAGGCCAAAGACTTGAGGCCTTGGGATGTTGCCGGGTTGGGCGCCTGAGAAAAAGAAGGTTGCCAGCGCCTGCTGCGGGGTTACATCGCTTGCCTGCAATGGATTTTCTGCGCCCTGCCCCCGTGCTGTTTCGGCCCAATGTGGCGGCGTTGATCTTCAATGCGCGCGGCGAGTTGTTCATTGCCGAACGGGTGCATGTGCGCGAGGCCTGGCAGTTCCCGCAGGGCGGCGTGGACCCGGGCGAGGAATTGCAGGTGGCCCTGCTGCGAGAATTGCGCGAGGAGATCGGTCTGCTGCCGCAGGCGGTGGAGGTGCAGGAGAGCCGTGGTGGGTATCGGTATGCCTTCCCCAAGAATCGGCTCAAGCATGGCATCTATGGCGGGCAGGATCAGACCTACTTCCGCTGCCGTTTTCTCGGTCAGGACAGCGATATCGATCTCAACACCGAGCACCGCGAGTTTGCGCGTTGGCGCTGGATCGAGCCGGCGCAGTTTCGCTTGGATTGGGTGCCGCGGTTCAAGCGTGCCGTGTACCTGCAGGTGTTCCGCGATTTCATGGGCCTTGAGCTGCCGCCGGCTGCTGGGGACTGATTGCGGGCTTTGGACCCCGTCACCGGGAGGGCTGCGTCGGCCGCATTGAGCCAAGCGGCGTTGCCGCTTGGATGGCTACCCCTCTAGGACTCGAACCTAGAACAACAGAGTCAGAATCTGTTATGTTACCATTACACCAAGGGGTAGTGTTGGCTGCGAACTTTCACCCATGCCACAGATTCGCCCTCATGCAAGGGGCTTTGGCAGGCGGAGTGGGGCAGGCTGCGTGGGCGGCGGGCCTTGTCCCTAAAGGCTGCGGGCCACGGGGCGCACGGCGCGCAAGGCTTCGGCGTGGCGCACGCCGCAGGCTTGTCCGCGGTAGCGTGCGAGGAGGTTCTGGCCCTCGACGGCGCTGTCCTTTTGGGGGTCGAGGGGGCGGTTGCGCACAAAGGCCATGAGTTGGGCCAGCCAGTCCTGCGCAGCGGGCCACTGAGCGCTGACATCAAAGTAGGTGTCCGGCGTGAAGTCAATGGTGTGGCCTGGGCCGTTGTCGTACCAGTAAATCTCGCGCGGGCTTGTGGCCTCGCGGCCAATCAGGCGCCCGGGGCCATGCAGGGCAGCATTGGCAATGGCGCTGGCCGCTTCGTGGTCGGGGTGACGATCGCGAGGCCAAAGCAGGAAGGCGGTGTCGGGTTTGACCTCGGCGACGACTTCAGCGACCTGTCGGCGGTTGGCGATGCTGTCAATGAATTGGCCAGAGGCGTGGTTGAGGAACCGCATGTCAATGCCGCGCTGGCGGGCCTGCTCAATGCTGAACTCCACGAGTTGTTGATGGCGGCCCTTGACTGGCGGCCAGTTGCTGTAGTCGCCGATGAGGTTGAGCACCACGACGCGGTGGTGTTGCTCGATGGCCTGCAGCAGCAGTCCGCCCAGGCCATAGGGGGCGTCGTCGTAGTGGGCGCCGATGGCCAGCAGGGTTTTCATGACTTTTTCAGGGGGCGTACCTTGATCTCCACGCGGCGGTTGAGGCCCTGCTCTTCCTGGGTGCCCTCGGTGCTGACCAGCGGGTGGCGCTTGCCCATGCCCACGGCGCGAATGCGCGCGGTGTCCAGGCGCAGGGAGCGCACCAGCCAGTCCACCACGGCCTGCGCGCGGCGACGCGAGAGTTTGTCGTTGTATTCCTCGTTGCCGAAGCTGTCGGTGTGGCCTTCGATGATGAAGAGGCTCTGGGGATTCTTTTGAATCAGGAAGCCGAGCTTCATGAGGCTCAAACGGGCGTTTTCAGCCAGCTCATCACTGCCATAGGCAAACAGCAGGTCCGTGGGCATGAGGATCGGTGCGGTGCTTGCCCCAAGAGTGCCGCCGCCGCCAAGGAGTTGGTCAAGATTGCTGAAGCCCTTGACCTGCGCGTTGGCAGCGCTGGTCTCGGCCTTGCCGGCTTCCCCGGCGAGGTCCAGATCAATGGCGGCGGCTTGTGGCGTGGGCAGGGCGGCCGCATCGAGCAGCAATTGGTTGGGCGATGTGGGTTTGGCCAAGGCTTGGGAGCGTACCTGTGCCATGGCCTCGGCGAGCTGTGGAGCGGCGGCGGCCACGGGCTTGGGGGCGAGCAGGGCAGCCATGTCCTGCTTGAGAGCGCCCTGCCCGCTGCCGGGATCTCCTCGCATGAAATGCGTGATCTCGCGGGCCTTGGGAGTCAGATCCATCTCCTGATTTTCTGGGACGGCCTGGGCCTTGTCGAAAGCATCGAGTTCTGCCTGGAAGGCCTTGAGGTCCTGATCGCGTCCCGCAGGGGCGATTTGATCCGGCAGGTTCTGGAGAACCTTTTGCTCCTGCAGCAGGCGGGGATCAATCTTGAGGCGTTCTGCGGTTGCGGGTTTTGCCGGCGGCAGCCGGGCGGGCATGCGCAAGGCCAGGCTTAGCTCGTCAAAGCTCAGGTAGAGCAGGGCGTGGAAGAGAATGGACAGGACAAAGGCAAAGGCGATCCACCATTTCAAACTGCCGTCCTCCCGGGCGCGGTAGGCGGCGCGCGGGCTGCTCCATCCAGAGGTCAGGGAGGGCGAGGCCATGCAGGGCAGTGGGTGAGGGGGAGTTTAGCGCCCCGCCGCTTGGGCGCCAGCACGGAAAAGGGGGAAAATCCCCGTTGCCAAGCGCCGCAAGGGGGGTATGGCAAAAGGCCCGCCCCATGCGGCTGGTTTAACCTATGAGCAACAAAAGTGACTTTGGACTGATCGGTCTGGCGGTGATGGGCCAGAATCTGGTGTTGAATGTGGAGAGCCGCGGCTTTCAGGTCAGCGTCTTCAACCGCACGGTGAGCGTGACGGAGGAGTTCATCGCCAAGCATCCCGGCAAGAAGCTGGTGGGCGCCAAGACCCTCGAGGAGTTTGTGCAGTCCCTGTCGCGGCCGCGCAAGATCCAGATCATGGTGAAGTCCACGGCAGTGCGCGATCATGAGCGCGATGCGGTGGATGCGGTGATTGAGCAATTGATCCCCCTGCTCGAGGAGGGCGACATCATCATTGACGGCGGCAACAGCTTTTATCAGACCACTGAGCGCCGCGACGCTTATCTGGCGGCCAAGGGCCTGCGCTTCATCGGCGCCGGCGTCAGCGGCGGTGAGGAAGGCGCGCGCAAGGGCCCCAGCATCATGCCCGGCGGACCGCCAAGCACCTGGGAGGTGATGAAGCCCATCTTTGAATCCATCGCCGCCAAGGTTGATGGCGAGCCTTGCGTGATTCACATTGGCCCAGGCGGCGCCGGCCACTATGTGAAGATGATTCACAACGGCATTGAGTACGGCGACATGCAGTTGATCTGCGAGGCCTACAGCATCTTCAAGGCCGCGGGCCTGAGCACGGATGAAATGGCCGCCGTCTTCAACGAGTGGAACCAGGGCGACCTGCAAAGCTACCTGATCCAAATCTCCGGCAAGGCCCTGGAGCAGCGCGACCCGGAAACCGGCAAGCCTGTGGTCGAGCTGATCATGGACAAGGCCGGGCAAAAGGGCACGGGCCAGTGGACCCTGCTCAATGCGGCGGAAAATGCGGTGGTCATCAGCACCATCAACGCTGCCGTTGAGGCACGCATTCTCTCCAGCCAGAAGAAGCAGCGCGTGGCGGCAAGCACGCAATTGCAGGGGCCCAAGGCCCAACTGAGCCTGCCCAAGGCCGAGTTGGTGCAAAAGGTGCACGACGCGCTCTATGCATCCAAGATCGTCAGCTACGCGCAGGGTCTGGATCTCATCAAGACCATGGGCGAGAAGAAAAACTGGGGCTTGGACCTGGGCCGCATCGCCGCCATTTGGCGCGGGGGCTGCATCATTCGCGCCCGCTTCCTCAATCGCATCACCGAGGCCTACCGCAACAACCCGCAGTTGGCCAATCTGATGCTCGATCCCTTCTTCAAAGGCGTGCTCAACGGCGCCCAGCAAAACTGGCGCGAGTTGGTTTCCACGGCCATGCTGCAGGGCATTGCCGTGCCCGCCTTCAGTGCCTCCCTGGGCTATTACGACAGTTACCGCAGCGAGCGCCTGCCTGCCAATTTGCTGCAGGCCCAGCGCGATTTCTTCGGCGCCCACACCTACGAGCGCACCGACAAGCCCGAAGGCGAATTCTTCCACACCCAGTGGCCTGAGGTCATTGAGTAAGGTTGTCCCTGAGTTGGGGTTGCCGCAGAACGGTGAGGGCTTGGTTGCCCTCACTCAATCTGCGACTTGCCCCAGACTCGTCGCGGCCCATGATGGGCGGGCGCAATGATCAGTGTGATGGACGGCAGTCACGGCAGCGGGGGACCCCCGCTGGCGCAGCGCATGCATGAGGCGTTCTCCTGCGAGGGCAGGCTGGCCGCCTCGCCGCAGTTCGAGTACCGGCCGCAGCAGCAGCGCATGGCGCAGTTGGTGGCGCAGGCGCTGGAGGGCAACCGAGCCCTGGTCTGCGAGGCGGCCACCGGCGTGGGCAAGTCCCTGGCTTACCTGTTGCCCTCGGTCACTTTCGCCCTGGAGCGGGAGCGCAAGGCCATCATCAGCACGCACACCATCGCGCTGCAGGAGCAGCTCATGCACAAGGACCTGCCGATTGTGCGGCAGCTGACCGGTCCCTTCCATGCGGAGTTGCTCAAGGGCCGCAACAACTACCTCTGCCCGACGCGGTTGAAATCCGTGTATGCCCAGGGCGGTGATTTGTTCAGCAGCGGCGAGGCCTCGGACCTGGCCCTGCTCATGGACTGGCAGCGCGAGAATCCGCAGGGCAGTCTCAGTGAGATGAACTTTCAGGTGGGCGCCAGGCTCTGGTCGATGGTGCGCAGTGAGCCGCATGCCTGCACGCCAAGGCGTTGTCCGCCGGGCAGCGGTTGTGTCTATCAGGAGGTGCGGCGGCGCATGGCGGCGGCGCAGGTGCTGGTGCTCAATCACACGCTGTTTTTCACCCTGCTTTCCTCATCGGAGGAATTGCTCGCTGAGGACGCCAACTTCATCTTCCCGCAGGATTTTGTGGTGCTCGATGAGGCGCACACCATTGAGAACATTGCCGCGCACGCCTTTGGCACCCATGTCAGTGAATCTGGTCTGCGCTTTGAGTTGGGCCGGCTCTACAACCCTCGCACCCGCAAGGGTTTCTTTCAGGCTGCGGGCGATGGTCAGGCTGTGGGCGAGGTGACGCAGGCCATCACCAGCATTGAGAATTTCTTCTCGGATCTGCAGGAGCGCTGCCGCTTTTCTGCGGCGCAGGCCAGGGAGTTTCGCTTCCGCGAGCCGCCTGACATCGACAATGCCCTGAGTCTGCCGCTGCAGCGTGTGGCGCAGTGCGCCCAGCGTCTGGGCGATGCCGCGCGCAGCGAGGGGCAGCGCCTGGAGTTGCTCGATGTGGCCAAGCGCCTGAGCGCCGCGCGCGTGGCGCTCAATCACTTCCTCGATCAGCAGGAGGACGGCCATGTGTATTGGGCTGAGCGCAGCGGTGGCGAGCAGAAGCAACTCAGTCTGCACAGCGCGCCGGTGGATGTGGCCCCCAAGCTGCAGGAAATCTTTTTCTGCGGCGGCAAGGCCTGCGTGATGACCAGCGCCACCCTGGGCGTGGGCGACGATGAGGGTCTGGGGTATTTTCGCGGACGGGTGGGCGCGCAGAAGGCCGAGGGCGCGCAAATCGAGAGCCCCTTTGATTTCCGGCGCCAAATGAAGCTGCATCTGGTGCGCCGCATGCCGGAGCCGCGTGAGCCGGGTTATGCCGAGGCCATGCAAGAGCGCGTGGAGCAATTCCTGGAGATGTCCTGCGGTCGGGCCTTTGTGTTGTTCACCAACTACTCCCTGCTGACTCAGCTTGCCGATGCCATTGAACCGTTTTGCGCCAAGCAGGGCTGGGCCTTGCTGGTGCAGGGCAGAGGCTTGTCGCGCACGCAGATGCTCCATCAGTTCAAGGAGGATCGGCACAGCGTGCTCTTTGGCACGGATAGTTTTTGGACCGGGGTGGATGTGCCCGGTGAGTCGCTGAGCAATGTGATCATCACCCGCCTGCCCTTTGCCGTGCCCGATCACCCGCTGATCGCCTCGCGCCTTGAGCATTTGCAGGAGCAGGGCCGCAACAGTTTCAGCGAGTACAGTGTGCCTGAGGCCATCCTCAAGCTGCGTCAGGGCGTCGGGCGCCTGATCCGCACCCGCAGCGATGAGGGCATGGTGGCCATTCTGGATCCGCGCATTTTGACCAAGCCCTATGGCCGCGCCTTCATGGCCTCATTGCCGGAGTGTCCGGTGAAGATTCACTCTTGAGTCCCATGGCCCGCTCCCTTGCCAAGGCTGCCCTGCAACTGCGCGATGCGCTTGCGGGCCTCAAGTTTGGCCCGCCAGTGGCCTGGGTGTATCAGCCTCTGGATTATGCCTGGGCCGCGCATGAGGCCTACCTGAAGCGCTGCGGTCAGAGTCGTGGCGGCGTGGTGTTCCTGGGCATGAATCCCGGGCCCTTCGGCATGGCACAAACCGGCGTGCCCTTTGGTGAAGTGGCGGCGGTGCGCGATTGGATCGGCATTGAGGCCCCCATAGGCAGGCCGCCGCGCGAGCATCCCAAGCGCCGCATCGAGGGCTTTGGCTGCGCACAGTCCGAGGTCAGCGGCCGTCGGTTGTGGGGCTTGTTTGCGCAGCGCTTTGGAACTGCTGCCGCCTTTTTCAGCGGGCACTTTGTGGCCAATTACTGCCCCCTGGTGTTCATGGAGGAGTCCGGGCGCAATGTGACACCGGATCAATTGCCGGCGGCCATGGCCGCTCAGCTCGAAGGCCCCTGCGATGCGCATCTGCAGGCTGTGCTCGAGATTCTTGAGCCGCGCTGGGTCATTGGAGTGGGGGGCTTTGCGCAGGCCTGCTCCAAGCGCGTGGCAGCAGCGATGAAGGGCAATTTTCAGTTGGGCAAGGTGCTGCACCCCAGTCCGGCCAGTCCGGCCGCCAATCGCGGTTGGGCCGAGGCGGCGACGCGCCAGTTGATCGAGCAAGGCGTCTGGCAGGCCTAGGACCGCTGCCCTGCGGCCTGCGGCGATGGAAATGCGGGCTTGGCAGCGTTGAGAAAGGGCGCTTTGCTCGCCACTTCCCCATGTCTTCCTCATCCTCTTCTGGCAATGGCCGTTTTGCGGCGCTTCTGGCTGCGTTTTTGGGCTGGCTTTTTGATGGCTTCGAAATGGGGCTCTTTCCCCTGATCGGCAGTCCTGCCCTGGCGGATTTGCTCCAGGTGCCGGCCAGTGACCCCCTGGTGGGCAGTTGGTTCAATGTCATTTTGGCCACCTTCCTGGTCGGCGCGGCCACTGGCGGCGTGCTGTTTGGTTGGCTGGGAGATCGGATTGGCCGTGTTCGGGCGATGAGTCTTTCCATCTTCACCTACGCGGTTTTTACCGGTTTGTGTGGTTTTGCCACGGAGGCATGGCACATTGCCCTTCTGCGCTTTGTGGCCTCACTGGGCATGGGCGGTGAATGGGCCTTGGGCGTGGCTCTGGTGCATGAGCTCTGGGCGCGCGGCAATCGCGCGGTGATCGCCGGTTTGATCGGGGCGGCGGCCAACATCGGCTATCTGTTGGTGGCACTGTTGAGTTTGTCGTTGGTGGGCTTCATCACCGAGGCCAAGGCCGCCTTCATTTCCATGGGGCTGAGCGCGGCTTCTGCCGAGAGCCTGTTTGCCAATGGCGGCTGGCGCTTCCTGATGATCAGCGGCGCGCTGCCGGCCCTGCTCATCTTTGGCATTCGCATCTTTGTGCCGGAAAGCGATCAATGGGAGGAGGAGCAGCAGCAGGGCCGCACCTCCTACTGGAGTCATGGCGATCTGCGCGGGGTGTTGATCGGTTCGCTGGCCGCCCTGGCCATCATCATCAGTTGGTCGCCCATCGGCGCGCAGTGGGGCATTGGCTCCGGCTTGGCGGCGGTGATTACAATTGCAGGCTTGGCGGTGGTGTTTCGCGGCTTCGTCTATCCGGTGCGCCGTTATTTGCTGCGCGCCGGTGAGGCCGGAGCCATGGACGAGCCGCAGCGCCGCATGGTGATGCGTCATCTGGTGCTTGGAGCCAGTCTGGCGGGCATTGTGCTGCTGGGCACCTGGGGCGCCACGCAACAGGCGCCGAAGTGGGCGATTGATCTCAACGCCGCCACGGGCAATCCCAGCGCGCATCCCAAGGAGTATGTGCAGATTGCCACGGCCATTGGCGCCACGATCTTTACCCTGCTCGCGCCCTTTGCAGGCAGTTGGTTTGGGCGTCGCCCCACCTACGCGGTCTGCTGTCTGCTGGCCGGCAGTTCGGCCGTTTACTTTTACCAATATTGCCGTGTCATTGACACCTCCTTCTACATCGGCGCCTTCCTGATGGGCGGTTTGACGGCCACCTTTTACGGGTTCTTCCCCTTGTACCTGCCCGAGTTGTTTCCCACGGCAGTGCGCGCCACCGGCCAGGGCTTCTGCTTCAATGTGGGGCGCGTCATTGCGGCGGTGGGCGGTTTGCAGATCGCCAATTTGGTCAAGGTCTTTGGCACGCCGGAAACCCCGATGTACGCCCGCGCTGCCGATGCCTACTGTGTGCTTTGCGCGGTGTATCTGGTGGGCATGGCGGTGGTCTGGTTGGCCCCCGAAACCAAGGGCCGCAGCGCCCTGTCTTAAGTGCAGTTGCCGCCCCAGACCACGATGTCCATTGCTCCTGAGTTGACCTTGCTGCCGCAGGCTGATCCCGCGCAGGCCCTGCGCTTTCGCGATCGGCAGTACTCTGCGGAGTTGATCGCTGCGGTGTTGTTGCATCACGACTTTTTTTCCTGGATGGGTGAAAAAGGCGCGGTGAGCGCGGCGCAGATTTGCGCGCAGTTTGGCTGGCAGGAGCGGCCTGTGGATGTGCTGCTGACGCTTTGCCGCGCCAGTGGTTTTGTGCGGCGCGCTGAGAATGGTGCTGATGAATTGGCACCGGCGGGGCGAGAGTTTCTTTGCCGCGGCTCGCCATGGTTTCTGGGGCCTTATTATGAGCCGCTGCGTGGCAGTGCCCTGGTGACCAATCATCTTGCCGTGCTGCAAAGCGGCAAGCCGGCGGGTTGGCAGGCCAAGGCCAACGCCAAGGACTGGCATGAGTCGATGCTCGATCCGGAGTTTGCGCGCAGCTTCACTGATCTGATGCACTGTCGCGGTCTGGCCTTTGGCCAATACCTGGCCAGGGCCATGGGCCCCTTGCTGGGTGGGCGCCGCCATTGGTTGGATGTGGCCGGGGGCAGCGGGGTGTACACCGCCACGATGCTGGCGGCGCACGAATCCCTGCGCGGCACGGTGCTGGAGCAGGCGCCCGTGGCGGCCTTGGTGGCTGGGCAGATGCAGCGCTTTGGTCTCGATGGGCGTGCTTCCGTGTTGGAGGGCGACATGTTTGCCATGCCTTGGCCTGACTGTGACCTGCTGCTGTTTTCCAATGTGCTGCACGATTGGGATTGGCCGCAGATGCGACAACTCCTGAAGTTGGCCACGCAGGCGCTCTGTCCCAAGACGGGTTTGATGATCATTCACGACGCCTTCGTCAATGATGCCAAGGACGGGCCGCTGCCGGTGGCCGAGTATTCCTCGCTGTTGATGAACATCACCCAGGGCAAGTGCTACAGTGCGGCGGAGTACGCCTCCTGTCTGGCGGACTTGGGTTGGGAGAGCGGCCCTTGGCAGGGCACCGTGGCCGATCGCGGCTTCATGCTCGCCTGGCCCAAGGGCAGCCAGGGGCCAGGACCCGCGTTGGGCTGAGCCCACCTGCAAACCGCCCTTGGCAAAGGGGCATTTTGGGGCCAGAGGTAGGGCCTGCCGCCCATGCCTGTCCCTCTGCTTGATGTCAACGCCCAGAACCTGCCCCTGGAGCAGGAGTTGCAAGCCGCCTTCCAACAGGTGCTGCGCCACGGGCGCTTCATCATGGGCCCAGAGATGGAGGCCTTCGAGCGCGAGGTGGCGGCGATGGTGGGCGTCAAGCATGCGCTTGCCGTTTCCTCAGGCACCGATGCCCTGCTGTTGGCCCTCATGGCCCTGAACATCAAGCCTGGTGATGAGGTGCTCTGTCCGGCCTTCACCTTCTTTGCCACGGCCGGCGCGGTGTCGCGTCTGGGAGCCGTGCCGGTGTTCTGCGATATCTGCCCGGTGTGTTTCAATCTGGATGTCGAAGACGCCAGGGCCAAGATCACCCAGCGCACCAAGGCCATCATCCCCGTGCATCTCTTTGGCCAATGCGCCGACATGGACGGCATCCTGAAGTTGGCGGCCGAGCATGGACTGAAGGTCATTGAAGATGCGGCGCAGTCGCTGGGTGCCACCTACCGCGGACGGCAGGCCGGCAGCATGGCGGACTTTGGCACCTACAGCTTTTTCCCCAGCAAGAACCTCGGCGGCTTTGGCGACGGCGGCATGTTGGTGACTCAGGACGATGAGTTGGCGGAGTTTGCGCGCGTGCTGCGTGTGCATGGCAGCAAGCCAAAGTACCATCATCATTTTGTCGGCGGCAATTTCCGCATGGACACGCTGCAATGCGCGCTGTTGCAGATCAAGCTGCGGCACTACGCCGACTACACGCGCCGTCGGCAGCGCAATGCGGCGCATTACACTGAGGCTCTCAGCGCTCTGCCAGGCGTGCTGCAGGCCGATCCGGCGCACTGCCGCTGTGTGGAAAGTCAGCAGGCCTGGTTGGCCAAAACTGAGGCCAGACTGGTCCTGCCGGTGGCCTACGCCCATCAGGAGCACATCTGGAATCAGTACACCCTGCGCGTGATAGGCGAGGGACGCCGCGAGGCCCTGCGCGCTCATCTGTCGGCAGCGGGCATCGGCTGCGAGGTTTACTACCCCATCACCTTGGATCAGCAGGGTTGCTTTGCGGCTCTGCCCCCGAGCAGTCGTGCGGGTTGCGCCATCTCGCATCAAATGGCCGGCGAGGTCCTCAGCATCCCGATCTACGGCGAGTTGACTGAGACTCAACGCTTGGAGGTGATTGCGAGCATTGCCGGCTTTGTTGGGGCTTGAGCCCGGCGGCTTTTGCTCCATGGTAGTCCCTCATGTGGATCCGTCTGGGTGTCCTTGCCTTTCTAGGCCTCTTGTGCTGGGCCTGGCTGGGCTTGTTGCGGCCGATGTTGATTGCCAATCGTGTGGCAGCAATCAGCATTGGTGAGGAACAGATCCAGGAGGCCCTGCGGCCACGCTCAATCCAGTTCATCGAGGAGGCCAGACGAAAGCCCATCACCACCCATGTGGCCATGCCCATGCCCAATGCAGGGCAAGGGGGAAAGTTCACCACTGAGGCAGAGTTGAAGCCCGCAGAGTCCTTGCTGTTGGGCTTGGTCCCCTGGGCCAACACCCTGCGCGGTCTGCTGGTGTTGAAAGTCACGCGGCGCAGCGATGGTCGCATGGAGATGAACGCCGAGTTGTTGTCCGCGGCGGATGGAGCCAAGGCCGCTGAAAGGCTTCAGGCCATGGGACAAGGATCCTGGATTCCACCGCGAGCCTTGGTGGTGGATGGGCCTGGGGAACAGAGCTGGCGTGAAGCCCTCAGGGATTGGAACAGCAAGGGGCCATTGGCCATCGGCGGGGGAATTGCCAGTGAGGGGCAGGAGGCCTTTCTGCTGCTGGAACCAGAGCCAAAAAAGATTCTGCAGATTCAATGGTCGGCCAAGGTGATGGGGGACGGGCGCATGAAGTTGTCCATCACCTCGCAGTTCAAGGCCTGATCCCCGCGCTGTCTGTGGATTCCTTGATGGGGTTGCTGTTTCAGCGTTGCTCCAGTCTGCCAAGTCGTTTCCCCAGCCGTATCCTGGCCTCGGCATCGAGCTTTGGCAGGGCAAGGCCCAAGGTAAGCCAGCGCCTAGCCTCGTCGGTTCGATTCAATGCCATGCAGACCGTGGCGAGATGTTCAACGATTTCCCAGTCT
>JAURHS010000190.1 GCA_030833205.1 Prosthecobacter sp. | reverse complement strand
TTTGGGACGACGCCAGCCTGCTGATGCAATGGGGCCTGCAACACTGCCGCCCGCACTTCTTTTTGGCCAACAACCCCTGAGTTCGACAAGGCGGAAAACTGCGCGCTTGGCAAGGCCTTGCCGCCGTTCCATGCTTGCGGCAGCATGAACACGCGCCGCCACTTCCTTGCCCAGAGCCTTGCCGCCGCCCCGCTTCTCGCCGGCATCCAGCCTTCCCGTGCAGGCACTCCAGCCGCAGCGACAAGCCCCGCGGCCGCATCACCCCTTTGTTTCTTCACCAAGCACCTTCAAGGCCTGAGCCTGGAGCAGATTGCCGAGGTGGCCGCTGAGATGGGCCTCAATGGCGTGGAGTCCCCGATTCGGCCCAAGGGCCACATCGAGCCTGAGCGCGTGCCCGATGAATTGCCGCGCTTTGTGGAGGCCCTCAAGCGCCATGGCCTTGAGTTGACAATCATGACTTCGGGCATCAATGAGGTCAGCGCCGAGCAACACAGCGAGAGCGTGCTGCGCACCGCCGCCAAGCTTGGCGTCAAGCGCTTCCGCATGCACTACTTCAAGTACGACTTGAGCAAGCCCATCTGGCCGCAGTTGCAGGAAATCCGCCCCAAGCTGCGCGATCTGGTGGCCCTCTGCGATGAGTTGGGCATCCTGCCCATGGTGCAAAACCACAGCGGCCGCGATTATGTCGGCGCGCCAATCTGGGACATGTACAGCCTGATGCAGGAGTACCAGCCCACACAGCTTGCCTTCTGCTATGACATCCTGCATGCCACCGTTGAGGGCGGCCTGCAGTGGCCGCTGAGCGCGGCCCTGACCTCCACGCATCGCGGTGCAGTCTACTTCAAGGACTTCCAATGGCAGGGCCGCAAGAGTGAAACCTGCCCCTTGGGCGAGGGCCAGGTGGACCCCGCCTTTGCCAAACAACTCGTGGCGCAAGGCTACCGCGGCCCAATCTCGCTGCATGTCGAGTACCTCAAGGGCGACGCGCGTCGGCCCGAGGTGTTGGCCGAATTCAAAAAGGCGCATGTTCGCGATCTGGCCAAGCTCAAGAGCTGGCTTGCCGCCTGAGGCATGCCTTAGACCAGGAGATTTCTGCAATGCGCTACTTCATCACCGCCACCGACACCGACGCCGGCAAGACCCACAGCACCTGCCTTCTGCTTGAGGCACTGCGCGCCATGGGCCGCGATGCCGTGGGCTACAAACCCTTTGCCTGCGGCGATCGGCTCGATGCGCAGGCCCTGCAGCGCAGCGGCGGCGGCGTTCCAGAAGACCTCGATATCATCAACCCCATCGCGCTGAAAATCCCAGCCTCGCCATGGGCCGCCGCCCTGCTCGAAAATCGGCAGGTCAATGTGGAGGCCGCGCGCCTTGGCTTTGCCTCGCTTTGCGCCGCGCACCAGGATGTCCTCATCGAAGGCGCAGGCGGCTGGGAGGTGCCCCTGTGGCAGGATCAAACCATGGCCGATTTCGCCGCCTCGCTGCGGATCCCCATCCTGCTGGTGGTCAACAACCGTCTGGGCTGCTTGAACCACGCCCTATTGACCCTGCGCAACATCGAGCAACGCGGTCTGCACTGCGCGGGCATCCTGCTCAATCATGTTGCCGACACGCGCGAGGCCGCCAGCATCTCCAATGCGCTGGTGCTGCGGCATTTCAGTCGGGGCGTGCCCATCGTGGCGGAAATCATGCACGGCGAAACGCGCCTGGACTGGCCACAGGAACTGCCCCTGGATTAGGGCCCCGCGCCTGCGCTGCCCGGGCAAGAACCCCCGAGGGGGTGGCGTATGAAAAGGGTGCCTCACCCCCCGCCGCACAGATCCCCCTCCCTTCAACGCACAGGCCTGCTGGCCCTGTTGCTTGCCGCTGGCCTTGCCACAGCCAAAGAGAGTGCAGCCACCGCGACGACTCCCGCCGCTGCAGGCGCGGGTCTGGTGTCCTTCCGGAATGAAGTCATGCCGCGCCTGACCAAGGCGGGCTGCGCCGCCGGGAACTGCCATGCCAAGCCCGAGGGCCAATCCAACTTCAAGCTCTCGGTCTTTGGCTACGACCCGGCCCAGGACTATCACGAGATCGTGCGGGACCTGCGTGGACGCCGCTTGTTTTTCGCCGCGCCGCAGGAAAGCCTGCTGCTGCGCAAGGCCACAGGACAAATGCCTCACGAAGGCGGCACGCGCATTCAACCCGGGGATGATACCTACCGCCTGCTGGTGCGCTGGATCGAGCAGGGCGCGCCCTTTGAAGTGCCCTCAGAACCCAGCCTGCAACGCGTTGAAGTCAGCCCGCCACAAATCCGCGCCAAGCGCGGCTCCAAGACCCAGCTCAAGGTCACCGGCCACTTCAGCGACGGCAGCAAGCGCGATGTCAGCGCTCTGGCAGAGTACCTCTCCCAAGACAAGGAACTGGCTGCCGTGGGCGAACACGGCCTGGTCGAGGCCGGCAGCCTCTGGGGCGAGGCCGTGATTGTGGTGCGTTACATGGGCCTGGTGGACATCTGCCGCGTCACCCAACCCTCACCCATGGCGCAGCCTGCGCAGCGCTACCGCCAACTGCCGGTCAACAATCCCATTGACTCCCTGGTCTACGCCAGGCTGCAGGAATTTGGTCTGCTGCCCTCTGAGCCCAGCAGCGATGCCGAGTTCCTGCGCCGCGTCTCGTTGGACCTGATCGGCCGTCTGCCAAGCGCCGCACGCGCGCGCGCCTTTCTCGCCGACAACCATCCGCAAAAGCGGCAACGCCTGATTGATGAACTCCTTGAAGACTCCAACTACGCCGACCATTGGGCGGTGAAGTGGGGGGATTTGATCCGCCCCAATCCCTCGCGCGTGGGCGTCAAACCCGTCTACCTCCTCGATGACTGGCTGCGCAGTTCCCTGCGCGCCAACAAGCCCTACGACCGCATGGTGCGCGAGTTGCTCACCGCTGAGGGTAGCAGCCATGAGTACGGGCCGGTGGCGGTCTGGCGCGACAAGCGCGAGCCGGTGGACGCTGCGGGTTTCATCAGTCAGATCTTCCTTGGCCTGCGTCTGGAGTGCGCCAAGTGCCACCATCACCCCAGTGAAAAATGGACCCAGGAGGACTACTACCGCATGGCGGCCTTCTTCAGCCAAATGAAGCGCAAGGGCCAGGGCATCTCCGCCCCCATCTCTGGCGAACCGGAGTTCTGGTGGTACGGCGGCAAGGGCGAGATCACTCACCCCATCACTGATGAGGTCATGCTGCCCAAGGCCCCTGATGGCCCCAGCATGCCCTATGTGGAGGGGCAGGACCCGCGCGCCGCACTGGCGGATTGGATGACTTCCAGCAGCAACCCCTTCTTTGCCCGCGCCATCGTCAACCGGCTTTGGGCCGAGATGATGGGCCGTGGCATCGTTGAGCCGGTGGACGACTTCCGCCTCTCCAACCCGCCGAGCAACGAACCTCTCTTGGCATGGCTGGCGCAGGACTTCATCAGCAGCGGCTTTGACCTTAAACATCTGCTGCGCCGCATCGCCAGCTCCCAGATTTACCAACTCAGCACCCAGCCCAATCCCACCAATGTGGCCGACAACCGCCACTTCTCACGCAGCCTCAAGCGCCGTCTCAGCGCGGAGGTTCTGGCCGACGCCGTCAGCGATGTGTTGGGCGTGCGCGACAGTTTCAGCGGCCTGGCGGCCGAATCGCGTGCCGTGCAAACCTGGAATCACAAACTCGAGAGCCATTTCCTCGATGCCTTTGGGCGGCCCAATGCCAGTCAGGAATGCCCCTGCGAGCGCGAGCGCAAGCCCAGCGTGGTTCAGGCTCTGCACCTGATGAACTCCCAAGATCTCCAGGGCAAAATCTCAAGTGCCCAGGGAAAGATTGTCGGCATGGTCAACAGCAAGCGCCCCGAGCCGCAACTCGTCAGCGAGTTGTATCTGGCCGCCTACAACCGCCTTCCCGCTGCGGATGAACTGCGCGAGGCCCTGCGCTACTTCAGCCTGCCGGGCATCAGCCGCCAAACTGCCCTGGAGGATTTGGCTTGGTCACTGATCAACAGTGCTGAGTTTGTCTTCAATCACTGAGTCGCAGGCTCAGGCTCTGAGCCATTGCCCCCGTGGCCTGCGGCAAACATCGCGGTCCGGTGCAGACTGTCACCCGCCGCTGATCAACAGCGC
>JAURHS010000154.1 GCA_030833205.1 Prosthecobacter sp. | reverse complement strand
CAGCCAAGCCCGCAGCCAAGCCCGCAGCCAAGCCCGTGGCCAAGCCCGTGGCCAAGCCTGCGGCGGCCCCGAAGGTTGAAGCCAAGCCCACAGCCAAGCCTGCAGCAGCCCCGAAGGTTGAAGCCAAGCCCGCGGCCAAGGTCGTCAAAAAGCCGATCGTTCAATTGCCAAAGCTGATCAATGTCAAGCGCCCCCAAGCCATCGAAGAAGGCATCACCTTGGACACCGCGCCCAAGAAGCCAGTCATGCCCGCGGCCTTTTTGCGCAAGCAGAAGGCCCGCCTGATCGAGTTGCGCGACATTTACATGAGCGCAGCCGAAGGGGTGACCAATGAAAACCTGCGCAACAACGAAACCACCGAGTCGGCCTTCGGCATGCACCAGGCCGACGCTGGCAGCGATGCCTACGACCGTGATTTCGCCTTGAGTCTGCTGGCCAAGGAGCAGGACGCCATCTACGAAATCAATGAGGCTCTCAAGCGCATTGAGCAGGGCACCTATGGCATCTGCGAAATGTCGGGACAACGCATCCCCGAGGAACGCCTTGAGGCTCTGCCCTTCACCCGTTTCACCGTCACCAGCCAAGCCCGCATTGAGAGCGAGCAGCGGGGTGGTCGCTGGACCCGTCCGGTGCGCTCTTTGTTCGGTCTGGATGAGTCTGCTGATGAGCAAGACGATGAGGATGAGGAGGATAGCTCGGAATCCAGCAGCTCGACAAAGACCCAGCAGAATGCCAATGAGTCGCTTGACTTCAGCAAGGAATAGTCCAATTTACCTGCCCCATTTTTATGCCCCGCGAAATCATCATCCTGGAATGCACTGAGGCCAAGGCCGAGGGCAAGCCCGTGTCTCGCTATGTGAGCACGCGCAACAAGAAGAGCCTGCGCACTCCCGGGCGCCTCGAGAAGGTGAAGTTCAATCCCTTCCTTAAGCGCCGCACGCTGCACCGCGAAATCCGCTAATTTTCACCTCCCATTCCCATGCAGCCCAAGACCACCGAACGCCTCATCTCCCTGCGCAAGAACAATCGGCGCATGCCCCGTCGTCGTGCGGACATCCCGATGGATCGTCTCAACTATTGCAATCCTGAGATCCTTGCCCGTTTCCTCACCGAGACCGGCAAGCTTCAGCCCCGTCGAGTGACTGGTCTGCCTGCCTGGCTGCACCGCAAGGTCACCCGCGAGGTCAAGCGCGCGCGTGCGGTGAATTTGCTGCCCTGATTTTAAACGGCTTGCGTCGCAAGCCCCGGAAAACCCCGCTGTTGCCGCCATGCAGCAGCGGGGTTTTTATTCCCCCTTCCACCCTTTTTCATGCCCGCACTGGCCGACACTCAAAACCAAGCTGACGACCGTCGTCTTCCCATTGACCGCGTTGGGGTCAAGGATGTGCGATTTCCCCTGGCCATTCGCGATCGTGAGGAACGCATTCAACACACCGTGGCGACGGTGAACATGGCGGTGGATCTGCCTCATCACTTCAAGGGCACACACATGAGCCGCTTTCTGGAAGTGCTGCATGCCCATGGACGCGAGTTGACCGTGGCGGGTGTGGCAGCCATTCCACGCGAGTTGCTCACTCGGCTGCAGGCATGCAAGGCCCATGTCAGTCTGCGCTTCCCCTATTTTCGCAGCAAGCAGGCACCGGTGACCAAGGCCGAGGGCCTGCTGGATTACGGTGTCGTCTTTGAAGTCAACGCCGAGGGCGATGCCCTGGATTTTGTGCTCACGGTCGAAGTGCCTGTGGCCACGCTCTGCCCTTGTTCCAAGGCCATCAGTGAACGAGGCGCACACAATCAACGCGGGCAGGTCACCTTTTCAGTGCGCTTTGATCACCCCATCTGGATTGAGGAACTCATCGAGTTGGTTGAGGCCAGCGCCAGTTGCGAGTTGTACAGCGTGCTGAAGCGTCCGGATGAAAAGGCCGTCACAGAGCGTGCCTACGACAATCCGGTGTTCGTCGAAGACCTGGTGCGTGCCGTGGCTCAGAAGGCCTCGGCGCATCCTCAGGTGCGCTGGTTCAGGGTGGAGGCCGTGAACTACGAATCCATCCACAATCACAATGCCTGGGCCGTGCTTGAGCGCGATCTGCGCGCTTAAGCAAGGCGCCCGCAGGGCAGCAGGGCGGCAGGGCCAGAGGCTCAGGGCAGGGGTTTGCGATCCACATCCCCTGGGTTGATCCAGTTGGTGGGGATTTTTTCGCCAGCCATCACGCGCTCGTAAAAGCCGCGATGGCCCTCATTGGCGTGTGGGTAGCGGTCAAACAGCTCACCCTGGCCAAGCATCCTTGGATCGCCCTGCGCCTTGAGCATGCTGTGCAATTCGCGGCGCATGGATTCGGCGCGCGGATCTTCGGGGCGATTGTCGACAAAGTCTGGGTCCGTCTTGAGGTCATAGAATTCAAGAGGTGGCCGCAGTCCAAAGCAAAGCTGCCAGAAACGCGAGGCAGGATCCCTGCGGTGCATGTCCAGCAGCAGGGTCTTGGTGGCGCCACCATCGCAGTCAAGATAGCCGGTCTCTGGGTTGCCCACCGGCCAGCGCTTGGGCTCAAAGTTTTCAATCAGAATGCTGTCGCGGCGCAGCAGCGCGCGCACGGGGTAGCCTTGGTCCTGCGGCCTGCCGATGTCATTGCGCTCCCGGCCCAGAACCACGAAGTCTCGTGACTCGCGGCGCGCATCGGCAAACAGATCCGACAAGCTGCGTCCGGCGCTTGGGGCCATGCCGGTCTGTGCCCAACTCAGGCCGGCAATCTCAATCAGGGTGGGCGCAAGATCCACAAAGCTGATCATGTCCTCAAGCACGCGGCCGGGCTTGGCAATCCCTCCCTTCCAGCGCATCGCCAGCGGCACATGATTGGCCTGGGGATTGATGTTGCCCTTGCTGCGCGGAAAAGGCATGCCGTGATCCGCCGTCACGATGACCAGCGTGTTGTCCAACAGTTGCCGACGCTCCAACTCGGCAAGCATGCGTCCCAGATGGGCATCGAAGTGCTCGACCTCGAAGGCGTAGTCCAACAGATCGCTGCGCACTTCCGGCGTGTCCGGCCAGTAGGCGGGCACATGGTCAATGTCGCTGAGTTTTTTGCCGCCCTTGGCGATGCCACTGCCTGGCTCGTAGGCGCGATGCGGCTCGATGGCGCCAAACCAAAAGCACCAGGGCTTTCCTGCCGGGGCCTGCTTGAGGAAGTCGTTGAAGTTGGCCGCGTAATCACAGTTGCTGATTTCAGAAGTAGGCGCCTCTGCCTTGCGACGATTGAAGGATTTGCCCGTCATTTGCCTTGGCTTGCCCTGCGCATCCACCGCTCGCCCCGGCCCCCAGCCCTTGGTGGTGTGACCCACATTCCAACCCTGCTCGGCCAGGGCCTCGGCCCAACCCTTGAACTTGGAGGGGAAGTGGCAGATGTGATTGGCGGCCTCTTCAAGTTGCCAGGAATTGCGCCCCGTGAGAATGCAGGCACGAGAGGGAGCGCATTTGGCGTTTGGCGTGTAGGCATGCTTGAAGAGCAGACCCTCACGCGCCACGCGGTCAAAGGCCGGTGTTTTGATCCAGCGCTGGCCGTAGGCGCTGGCATGAGGCCCCCAATCATCGGCAATGGCAAAGAGGATGTTGGGCGGCGGCTTGGGCGATGGCGCCACCGCCGCGCAGAGAAGGGATGGCAGGACAAGGACGAGCAAGAGCAACTTCATTCCACCCCACAACGAAGCTTGAAGCGCCTTTCATGCGCGCCCTGCGAAGTCATCGATCTGCTGGGCTTGGATTAATCCAGGCCGGGCGGCCTTGCCTTGGCAAACTGCAGCAACACGGCTTTGAGCTTTTCGGCAGCGACTCCCTCAGCCTTGAGGGGATGTTGCTCCAGTGGGTCGTCTCTGAGATCGTAGAGGCGACCGTCGTCGTAAAGTTTGTGAGTCTCGTCCATGGCCCATTGGATGAGGGTTTTGTCACTGCCCTGACGCGGACTGTACCAGTGATAAAGCCAGGGCCTTGGATGCCCAACCTGCCCGCGCAGTTGCGGCAGAAAACTCACGCCGTCCAAGGCAGTTGGTGCAGCGATTGCCGCTGCCTCACAAAGCGTGGGGAAAATGTCCGTGGCGCTGATCAAATCGCGGCAAGTGGCTCCGGCCTTGGCCAGACCGGCAGGCCAATGCACCAACAGCGGCACATGGGTGCCCTGGGCCTTGGTGCTGCCCTTGCCTCCGAAGCGAGGACCCTCCTTGGTCTGTGCGCAGAGGCCGCGCCCACTGCCATTGTCGCCCAAGAACATCAACAGCGTGTTTTCCAATTCGCCCTGGGCCTGCAGGTGATCAGTCAGTTGGCCCACCTGCTTGTCGAGGTAGGCCACCATGTCAGGATAATTGGCAGGCTCGCTGCCTTTTTCACCGCGCCGTTTTGGGTCCCAGTTGGCAGAATCAGGCGTGGGATGGAAAGGATCGTGGGTCAAGAGCATGGGGTAGTACAGCAGCCAGGGCCTGCCCTTGTGGCTGGTGATGAAATCCAGGGCAAAGTGCTGCAACAAATCCGGCCCGTATTCACCCTGAGTGAAGTCGCGTTCCTTGGCATCGTACTCCAGCCCGGGATTGGCGTAGCGCGGCGGGCGGCGGGTGTGCTGCCAGAGGCAGGCCTGAGCGAAACCAAAATGCTGCGGGCTGTCTGGCTCGCGGCCCAGTTGCCACTTGCCACAGATGCCGGTGTGATAGCCTGCCTGCGAGAAGACCTTTCCAAAGGTGATCTCATCGCGTGGCAACAATCCAAAGTTGCGGTAATTGCGCACATTGCTGCGCCCCGTCATGAGCTCGAGTCTTGTCGGCGTACACAGCGGTTGCACATGGCAGCGCTCAAAGCGCATGCCACTGGCCGCCAAGGCATCCAAGCGCGGCGTTGGACAACTCAAACCGCCATTGGCCCCGACCCACTCATATCCGAAATCATCGGCCAGGATGAGCAGGACATTGGGTCTAGCTTCAGATGGGCCTGCCGCCAAACACTGGCCAGTCAGCGCACAGAGCAACAACCTCAGCATCAGTGGCCTCATGACGCAGACAGATCAAAGGCTGCCGGCAAGGGCCTTGAGCGCACGCTGCACGCAGGAGGGCTGATTGTAGCCATGAACCGCCAGACGAATGCGCCCGGCGTGATGCATGACCTCCACGCCGGCTTCCTGGAGTGCCTGATGCATCATGGCACTTTGCGCGTGGCGAAAGGCCACGATGCCACTGGGCCTCTGGGCATGTCGCGGACACATCGGCTCAAGGCCAAGGGCCCGCAGGCCTTCATCGAGTTGCTGGACGAGGGGATCGGCATGGGCTGCAATGGCGGATAGGCCAATGCCTTCAAGGTAACGCAGGGAGGCATTGAGCGCGTAAAGAGCTGCAAAGCTGGGCATGCCCACGGAATAACTGGCGGCGCCCTCACGGCTGGCGGCGCGCTCGAAGCGATCCGCATCAAAGGCATTGCTGAGGTGATACCAGCCGCCGGCCCTTGTGGTCAGGCGATTGGCGCGGGCTGCGGGCACGCCCACCACACAGCCGCCGTGAATGCCCAGGGTCCACTTGTGCGTGCTGCTGATGAGGATGTCTGCGCCGGGGCAGTCAATGGGGATGCGCCCGAGCGCCTGAGTGATGTCCACGGCAATCAGGGCCTGTGGCGCAAGCTGGCTGACCACCTGGTGGAAGGCCTGCCAGTCCAGCCGGTGTCCATTGTAGAAACTGACCAGGGAAACCTGCACCAGGGCAGTCTTGGGGCCCAGCAGGGCGCTGAGATCCGCACTGTGCAATTCACCATCCCGCGCCTTCCAAAGGCGACTTTGAGGCGGTGTGGCCGCGCGCAGCCAAGGCGTGGCTCCGGCAGGGAAGTCCAGATCGCTGACCACCACCTCGTCATCGGACTTGAGCTGCAGCGCGGTGGCCAACAGGTTGTAGGCTTCAGAGCTGCAGGAGCAAAACGACACCTCGGCTGTTGGCAGACAGAGGAAGCGCGCGGCCACCTCCCGGCACTGCTCCACAGCGGCAAAGTGGCCGTCGCGTCCACGCATGCCCAGCGTCTTGTCGCGCCAGTACGCCTCGAGAGCCTCGTGCACGGCCAGCGGGGGGATACTCTCGGCGGCGGTGTTCAGGTAGGCGAGATCGCCAAGACTGGGGAAATCCTGCAGACGGCTTTGGGCATTGAGCATGCGCAGAAAACGGCGCACAGGGCAGCGCATTTGCGCGCCATGATGAGAAAAACAAGGGGCCGCGCGGATCTCCGGCCCATGGCCATGTGACCACCGGAGCCCTAGGGTTGCTTGAGCAGGGCGGCGATGGGGAAGCCTGCACTGGAACTTCCCTTGGCCATCACCTGATCAATGACCTGCTGCTGCAGGGCGCAGAGTTGCACCACCCCCTCGCGGCCAAGCGCGAGCATGGCGTCGAACTGCTGCTGCGTGAAGGTGGCCTCCTCGCCGCTGCCTTGGACCTCCACAAACTCGCCGCCTTCAGTGAGCACGAAGTTGCAGTCCACCTCGGCACGCACATCCTCCTCATAGCAGAGATCCAGCAGGGCTTGCCCATCGCAGATGCCCGCGGAGATGGCAGCCACTTTGCGGCGGATCGGATTTTGAGTGATCAGTCCCTTTTGCAGCAGGCGGTTGCAGGCCAGCGAGGCGGCCACACAGGCGCCAGTGATGGCTGCGGTGCGGGTACCGCCGTCGGCTTGAAGCACATCGCAGTCCAGGGTCATCGTGCGCGGCCCCAGTTTGCCCAGATCCATCACCGCACGCAGGCTGCGGCCAATCAGGCGCTGAATCTCAATGCTGCGCCCGTCTGGGCGGCCGCGTGCCCCATCGCGTTCCTTGCGCTGCAGGGTGGAGTATGGGAGCATGGAGTACTCGGCACTGAGCCACCCACCGGGCACCTGCTGCAGCTTCATCCAGCGCGGCACCTCCTCGGAGATGCTGGCAGCGCAGATGACTCGGGTATTGCCAAAGCTGATCAGCACCGAGCCCAAGGCGTGAGGGGCAATGTCGGCAATGAACTCAATGGGGCGAAGTTGGTTGGCTTGGCGGCCGTCGTGGCGGGGCATGATGGTCTGGCATAACGGCCATTGGCCCTCGGGTCAAGTGGCCTTGCCCACCCCAGGAGCCTGGCAGCCAGTTCGGGGACATCGACAGGGCTGGGGCGGGGATTTTGTTCTCACGAAGCGCTTGCCAGCAGGGCCT
>JAURHS010000192.1 GCA_030833205.1 Prosthecobacter sp. | reverse complement strand
GTCTGTGGGCACTTGGGCTCAGTGGCAGCCGGGGCCCCAGGTTGGGGCTTGGTTTGATCGCCGGAGCGTTGGGGATTTGGTCCTGTGGCGGCGCCGAGGATGCCTTGGCTAACAGTTTGGCTCCTGGTCAGAAGTTGCTGCATGTCGAGGAGTCCTTTTATCACCGCATTGAGGTCTCTGACCTTGGTGAGGAGCCGCGGGTGCAACGGCTGCTCAAGCTGGATTCCACCGCCGAGGGCGCCATTCATCCGCGCGATGGTTCGTTGGTGATGGATTATCAGCACTACTGGCAATTGCCCTTGCTGCGCGAGGGGCAGCCGTTGAACTCAGCCTTGTTCCTGGGCGCAGGTGCCTTTGGCATGCCTGCGGCTCTGAGTCGGCAATTGCCGCAGGCCAAGGTGGAGGTGGTGGAGATTGATCCACGCGTGATTGAGGCCGGGCGCAGGTTCTTCAAGCTCGATGAGCATCCTCGGGTCAAGGCCCACGCGCAGGACGCGAGGCGCTTTTTGGTTGAGGCTGGGGATCAACGCTGGGATTTGATTTTTGGCGATGCCTACGCGGGGGTGCGTTCCATTCCGGCGCATTTGGTGACCAGGGAGTTTTTTGCGCAGGTGGCCGGGCATCTCACGCCGCAGGGGGTGTTTGTGATGAACGCCATCACGGCAGTGCAGGGGCCGCAGTCGAAGTTGCTGGCCAGTCTGCTGGCCACGCTGCGTCAGGTGTTTGCGCAGGTGGAGGTGTTTGGGGTGCAGGGCGGCGGCACGCTGGCTCAGAATGTGATCGTGATGGCCTCGCAGCAGTCCTGGGGCGAGGCGTTGGAGCGCTATCAGGCTCCCGGCAGTTGGCAGGAGCGGGTGATTTCGACGCGCCTGCGTGCTTCGGCGCTGCCCGCCGATGGGGTGGTATTTACCGATGACTTCAATCCGGTGGACCACATCATTGCCGAGGGGTTGGCAGCTCAGCCTTGAGCCAGAATTGAGCCAGAAATTGCCCGCGAGGGTCCGTGGTGCAGCGGCGCTTCAGGCCTCTGCGTCCAGAGGATAGCAAGGGCGACGCCGATGGCGGAAGGGAAGCTCGTTGAGGCGGCTGCGGCAGGGGCCTGGGCTGTCCACCCATAGCATGCGCGCGGCAATGGGGTCGTAAACGCGGCGATGGGCGACGGCGGCCTTGACGACGATGATGCTTTTTTCGCGGGGTTCCACGCCCTGACTGCGCCATTGGCCAAGGTCGAAGGGCGGAGTTTTGATGCTGGTGACCAGTAGGGTGATGCCGCGATGCTGCAGCAGGGCGCAGGGCCCCATGTCGAAGTGATCGCCGCACATGCTGGCCAGATGGCTGTTGGGGTCTTCGAGTTTGAAGCGACCAGGCTTGAGGCTGAGCACCTGCACTTCCAGTTCAACAGGACCGGCATCCAGGCGGCTGCCCTTGCCTCCGAGGCCAAGGCACAGGTGGCTGCCTTCACCGGCCTTCATGGCGGCAGCAACCGCGGCTGGATCACAGAGGCAGATGGCCGCGTTTGGCGTGTCGGCCTGCAGCATGGCGCGCAGCAGGCCGGTGCCATCGCCCGGGGCGCCACCGCCGATGTTGTCTGAGGGTTCCACCAGCACGCTGAGGCCAGGAGGTGGGCGGCGCAGGAGTTCAGCCACGCTTTCCAGCGGCGGGTCCACACGGTTGCCCTGCTCGCGGTGGGCCTGGGCGTAGGCTGCAAGTTCTTCCAGACAAGCCTGCATGGCGGAGGCGTCGCTGCCGGTTGCCAGCAGACTTAGGCCGGTGTCTGGAGTGTCGGCAAAGGCAAAGCCCGGCACGATGCTCAGCGTCCAGAGGCCGGGGCGCTGTTCCATTTGCCTGGCCATGAGGTTGAGTTGACGCATGGGCTCATCGGCGCTGGCGGTGCCGGTCGGTGGCCAGATGATGGGCAGGGTTTTGAGGCGCTGCAGCGGTCGGGGCTCACCACGCAGGTGGCGGTCGAGCATGCGGGCGCTGAGGATGGCAGCGTCTCGGGCATCGCTGTGCGGGTTTTCGCGGTAGCCCACCAGATGATCGCAGAAGGAAATCATCTCCTGACTGAGGTTGGCGTGCAAGTCAAACACGCCGAAAATGGGAGCCTGGGCGAACAGGGGCAGGGCGCGCAGGCGGCGCAGGAATTCGCCCTCGATGTCCAGAATGCTGCGGCTGGCCATGGCGCCGTGCAAAATCAGGTAGATGGCATCAGGGGCTTGGTCCTTGCAGGAGGCCTCGGCCTCGCTTCGACAATCCTGCCAAAAAGCCTCAAAGGCGCTGTCCTCCACGATGGCCGAGGGCTGCGCGCGGTAGTCCACGGCGGGCAGCCACTGCCAGCCTTGCTGGTTGCCAAAGTCCAACACGCCGCCCAGGGGCGAGGAGTCGCCGCTGCAGGCCAGCATGGCATCGCCGCGCAGCACGCTGAAGTCCGCAAGGCCGGTGCTGCCGTCGAGGAAGGTGTGGGTCTCGTGAAAGAGACCGGCGATGAGGACGCGCGGGGGCTTCATGATTTGGCGGCGGTTGCTGTGGCCCATTGGCTGGCGTGTTGGGCCATGGCGGCGTCTGCGCGGCGCAGAGCCTCGTCGATGTCGGCTTGGGTGTGGGCCAGGCTGACAAACCAAAGCCCGCGCTCGATGGCGCGCACGCCCTGCTCCAGCAGGCAGAGGCGCAAATGCGCCCAACGCGCTGCGTCGTGGCGCTGCACATAGTCGCGGTAGTCCAGGACCGGTCCCTCTGCGGCTCCGGGCTTGAGCATGACACAATGAAAGGCAGGTCCGGGGCCCTGCGGATGCATGGGCACGCCGTGGCGCTGCGCCGAGGCGCGCAGGCCCTGCATGAGCTGCTGGCCGAGGTTGACCAGGCCGCCAGGATGACGCGGACCCAGCTCAAGCACCTGATCCAAGCACCACTTGGCTGCCGCAAGGCAAAGGGGATTGCCGTTGAGGGTGCCGGCGTGAACCACCCGCCCGTCAATGATGGTCTGCATGGCCTCGCGTTTGCCGGCCAGTGCAGCAAAGGGCACACCGCCGCCAATGGCCTTGCCCAGAATGGTGAGATCGGCCTGGAAGCCCAGAAACTCCTGCGCCCCGCCGCCGCCCATGCGCAGCCCGGTGATGGTTTCATCGGCGATCAGCAGCATGCCCTCCTCGCGGCAGACCTCCAGCAGGGTTTCGATCATGCCCGGCACCGGCTGCAGGCAGCAGGTGTTGCAGATGATGGGCTCGAAAATGACGGCAGCGATCTGGCCGCGGTGCTTTTGCACGATGCGGCGCAGGTGGGCGGGGTCATTCCAGCGAGCCACGACAAATTGGTCCAGCACCTCGGGAATCACGCCGGCGCTGGGGTGAATGCGGCTGGGTTCCTCGGGGTCTCCCCAGGCTTGGGGCGGCGGGGCAAAGCCCACCAAGCCTTCGTCGGCCCAGCCGTGGTAGGCTCCCTCAAACTTGAGGATCAGAGGCCTGCCGGTGTGGGCACGGGCCAGACGCAGGGCGCTGAGCACCACCTCCGTGGCAGAGTTGTTGAAGCGCACCAGCTCAGCCGAGGGAATCAGCTTTTGCAGTCGCTGCGCCACTTCAATTTCCAGTTCGCACTGGGCAGCCCAATGGGTGCCAAGTGCCGCCTGTTTGGCAATGGCATCGGCCATGCCCGCGGGAGCGTGTCCGTAGAGAATTGCCCCCTGACCAATTTGAAAGTCGAGGTAGGAGTTGCCGTCCACGTCGGTCAGCTTGGCCCCCTTGCCGTGGCTGAAGTACAGCGGCACGGGTTGCTCCATTTTGCGGATGCCACTGTTGACCCCGGCGGCTATGCAGGTTTGGGCTTGGGCAAAGAGTTCTCGGGACTTGGCGTAGCGGTCAGGCATGGTGAATCAGCATGGTGAAGGAGGATTGCAGCGCTGGCAAAACATTCGCAGGCTCGGTAGCGCAAGAGGTGATATTTTTACTTCCCAGCAGCACAAAAGGCAGCATCTTGAGCCGCCTGAGTTTGTTTCACC